>JAPLCM010000166.1 GCA_026392275.1 Actinomycetota bacterium
ACCGCTGAAAGCATCTAAGCGGGAAGCGTGCCTCGAGATGAGATCTCCCACCATCTAGAATGGGTAAGGGCCCAGGTAGACCACCTGGTTGATAGGCTGGATGTGTAAGCACAGCAATGTGTTCAGCAGACCAGTACTAATCGCCCGAGGGCTTGACTTTGATTTTCAATGCCGCTCTGCAGTTTTCAGGTCCGTGTCTGCGTGCCGGCACGAGGATTTGTGCGCCCGTGAGGGCGCCGGGTTTTCGGCGGTCATAGCGGAGGGGTCACACCTCTTCCCATTCCGAACAGAGTAGTTAAGCCCTCCAGCGCCGATGGTACTTCAGGGGCAACCTTGCGGGAGAGTAGGACGCCGCCGGATTAGTGTGACGAATGGCCCGCTGAGTCGAAGCAGACTCAGCGGGCCATTCGTCGTTAACGCGTCTCATGCGCTGCGGCAAAGCCCGCGCCCCGGTGAGGACCCGGGTCCCCGGAGGTCGGCCCTGTGGTACCCTGTCGCACAGCGACGAGGGAGGCTCGGTGGCCAAGGCGAGAGCGACGTATCTGTCTCAGCGCGAGAAGGACTTTCTCCACGAAAAGACGCTCGAAGTCCTCGCCACGGTCGGCGTCGCGTACAACCCACGAAAAGACGCTCGAAGTCCTCGCCACGGTCGGCGTCGCGTACAACACGCCGGCGGCGATCGACCTGTTGGCGGCGGCCGGGGCCGAGGTGGACCGGGACGTGCTCACGGCGAAGCTCACCTGGGACATCATCGAGCCCTGCCTCAAGACCGTACCGAAGACCGTGCTGCTCGCCGGGCGGCGGCCGGAGGACGATCGCGTGCTGGGCGAATGGCCCCTTCACACCACCACCGACGGCATCCAGACCTACGTCTACGACGATCTCACCGGCCGGCGCCGCGAGGGCACAGCCGCCGACCTCGAGGCCTTTGTCAAGCTCGGTGATGCCCTGCCCGAGGTCGACGCCATCTGGCCGTCCCCTCAGGCCAGCGACATCGACTCGTACATGCTGCCGGTCAAGTTCGCTGAGCTGACGATCCGGAACACGAGTAAGCATGTGCAGGACGAGATCCGCGAGCCGAACCTCGTGGAGCCCATCCTGGCGATGTACGAGGCGGCTGCCGGCGCACCCCTGACCGAGCGGCCCTACTTCTCGGTGACCAACTGCACGATCGCACCGCTGCAGCACGATCGCGACATGACCGAGGCGGCGCTCAAGATGGTCAGCCGTGGCGTGCCGATCTTCATCCTGCCCATGCCACAGGCGGGTACGACGGGTCCGATGACTCTGGCGGGTACGTGCATCGTGAGCATGGCCGAGTTGCTCTCGGCCGTCGTCCTGTTTCAGCTCGCGGCGCCCGGGTGCGCGCTCATCTCCGGGGTCGGCTCCGCAGTCGCGGAGATGCGCACCGGCGGCTACATCGCCGCCGGGCCCGAGATCGGCCTCATCAATCTCACGTGTCTCGAGATGAGCAAGTACTACGGTCTGCTGACGCAGGCGACCGGGATCTCGGCGGATGCCAAGGCGCCGAACTTCCAGGCTGGCTCCGAAGGCGGCATGACCGGCCTGTGCGCGGCGCTCGCCGGCGCCGACTCGCTGATCGCGACCGGGGCCTTCGACGGCGTGCAGACCGAGAGCCTCGCCAAGGCCGTGCTCGACAACGATCAGCTGGGGGCGCTGCGACGCTATGTTCGCGAGAGTCCCATCGACGAGAGCACCGCCCTGATGAACGACATCCTCGGGGTCGGCATCGGTGGGCACTACCTGGCGCGCAGGAGCACGCGCGCGCACTCGCGCAGCGAGATCTGGCGGCCGCAGGTGTTTCAGCGCGGCTCTTTCGAAGAGTACCAGGCGCCCGGGCGCTCGCTCATCGAGGAGGCGGCGCAGCGCGCCCACGAGCTTCTTGCCGGTCACGAGGTCGCGCC
>JAPLCM010000328.1 GCA_026392275.1 Actinomycetota bacterium
TCCGACGCCGAGTCGGGCGTGGCCGCGACCTGGGCGGCCCTCGACGACGGCCCGCTGCTCGAGGTGGGCGGTGCGGCGGGTGCGTCGATCGACATCCCCGCGCCTGCGGATCATTCCTTCGACGGCGTGCACACGCTGCGCTATGGCTCCACGGACGCCGCCGGCAACCGCGAGGCCGCGCACACGATTCAGGTGAGGGTCGACACTCGGGGCCCGACGACGGCGGTCAGGCGGGCCGCCGGCTACAGGGGCCGAACCCTCACTCTCAGGTACAGGGTAAGTGATGGGCTCAGTCCCGACGCGCTCGTAGTCACCCTGGTCGTCAGCGACGGCGCCGGCCGGGTCGTCACGAACGTCGCCCTGGGCAGCAGGCGCACGGGCACCTGGCACCACGCGTGCTGGACGCCGGCGACGAAGGGCGTGTTCCACTACAGCGTCGCCGCCGAAGACCTCGCCGGCAACGGGCAGGCCTCGGCCGGCAGCGCGAGCATCGTCGTCAAACGGCTGGCGCGCGAGACCATCGGGCGCTCGCACCTGGGGCGACCGATCACCGTGACCCAGTTCGGGGCGGGCAGTCGCCGGCTGCTCGTCCTGGGGGGCATGCACGGCAACGAGTCGGGGACGGCCGTGGCCGGCCAATTCGTGGCCTACCTGCTGGCGCACCCCGAGGCGCTGCCGCCCGGGGCGCGCATCGACGCCGTCGCCTGCGTCAATCCGGACGGGTATGCGCGCCGCATGCGCGGCAACGCCCGAAGCGTCGACCTCAACCGCAACCTGCCGACCACCGACTGGAGGCGCCGGCTCAGCGCCCTGAACGAGCCCGGGGGGCCCGGTTTGACCGGCGGCGCCGGCCAGGCTTCCGAGCCCGAGACCAAGGCGCTGCTGGCCTACCTGTGCCGCGGGTTCTCCGCCGTCGTGAGCCTCCACTCGCAGGCCGGCATCCTCGACTGCAGCGGCCCGGGATCACGCGCCCTGGGGCGGTGCATGTCGGCGCTCTGCGGTCTTCCGCTGAGCAAGCTCTGGTACGACCCGTACATCACCGGCTCGCTGGGTCGTTACGTGCCCGAGCGCTGCCGCATCCCCATCATCACGGTCGAGCTGCGGAGCGCCGTCCTCGGCTCCGGGATGCGCGCCGCGCTTCTGGCGGCGGCCCGGTAGGATCGCCGGCCTGCGAGCGCTCAGAGCACCTGGCCGAGCGCCTCCGCGAGGTTGGCGACGGTGCGCTCGACGTTGTGCAGCTTGTCGAGCCCGAAGAGGCCAAGGCGGAAGGTCTTGTAGTCTGCCGGCTCGTCGCAGCGCAACGGCACGCCGGCCGCGGTCTGCAGCCCGGCGGCGGCGAACTTGGCGCCGCTGTGGATGCCATCGTTGTCGGTGTACATGACGACCACGCTGGGCGCTTCGTAGCCGGGCGCGGCCACGCTGCGGAAGCCTTTCTCGGCGAGGAGCGCGCGCACCTTGGCCCCCAGCTCCATCTGCTCGGCACGCACCTTGCCGAAGCCGTAGGCCCTGGTCTCCTCCATGACGTCACGCAGGCGCATCAGGGTGTCGGTCGGCATCGTCGCGTGATAAAGGTGGCCGCCGTCTTCGTAGGCTTCCATGATCTCGAGCCACTTGCGCAGATCGACGGCGAAGCTGGTGCTGGTGGTCGCGTCGATGGCAGCACGCGCGCGGTCGCCGAGCATCACCAGCCCGCAGCAGGGCGAAGCCGACCAGCCCTTCTGCGGCGCGCTGATCAGCACATCGACGCCGCAGGCATTCATGTCGACCCACATCGCGCCCGAGGCGATGCAGTCGAGCACGAACAGCCCGCCGACCTCGTGCACCGCCGCGGCCACGGCGCGGAGGTAGGCACCCGGCAGCATCATGCCGGAGGAGGTCTCCACGTGCGGTGCGAAGACGAGGTCGGGCCGGCGCTCGCGGATCGTGGCGACGACCTCCTCGAGCGGCGCCGGCGCGAAGGGCGCCTGCGGCTCGTCGGCGATGCGGCGCGCCTTCAGCACGATCGCTTCTGACGGGATGCCGCCCACGTCGAAGATCTGCGTCCAGCGGTAGCTGAACCAGCCGTTGCGGATCACCAGGCACTTCTTGCCGGTGGCGAACTGGCGCGCGACGGCTTCCATGGCGAACGTGCCGCTGCCCGGCACGATGGCCACCGCGGCGGCATTGTAGACCCCCTTGAGGGTGGCGGAGATGTCGTTCATCGCCCCCTGAAAGGTCCTGGACATGTGATTGACCGCGCGGTCCGTGTACACCACCGAGTACTCGAGCAGTCCGTCGGGATCGACGGTGGGCAGCAGGCTTGGCATCTGTGACCTCTCGTGTTGTGAGCTGACCGGTTTCCGGAGACGGGCGCGGACCCGCGCGTCATACGCCGGGTGATTGTAGGTCGCGTGCGGCGGGCAGGTCCACCGCCCGGCGCCCGCCGGGCCGCTCGGGTTGCCGCGCTCACTGCGCAGACACTAGGCTCATCGCCGCGGTCGTCAGGGCCACGCCGGCGCGGCGCTCGCTTGACGCGCATTCCGAGGAGGGACCTTGGCGCAGAGCAAGCTGCTCATGTTCGACTTTGACGGCGTCATCGCCGACACGTTCGACGATCAGTGCCGCGCCTGCGTCGAGACGTTGCGGGCGCGCGGCTTCGCCGAGCTGGCGACGCGCGCCCAGTTCCTCGACTTCACCGAGGTCAACTGGTTCGCGGCGCTGGCTGCGGCAGGGGTCCCCGCGGGCGTGGTGGAGGAGCTCGAGGATGCCTTTGGCGCGATCCCGAGCCCGGAGCTGTTCCCGGAGATGGCCGCCGTGATCGAGCGCCTGGCCGCCGCCCACCCGGTGTTCGTCATCACGTCGAGTCGCACGAGCGTCGTGGAGGGCATCCTCGCGAAGCACGGCGTGCACGGCGTCGCCGAGGTCCTGGGCGGCGAGCAGGAGGCCAGCAAGACGCGCAAGATCCGCTCCGTGCGCCGACGCTTCGGCGACGACATGCAAGCCTGGTACGTGTGCGACACGGTCGGCGACGTGCTGGAAGCTCAGGCCGCCGGAGTCGGCACGGTCGGCGTCGCCTGGGGCTGGCATGGGGAGGAGCGGCTGCGCCGCGTCGAGCCCGACCACATGGCCCACGCGCCCAGCGACCTGCTCGAGCTCTTCTAGCGCGGGAGCGCCCGACCGCCAAGAGCTTGGCCGGCGGTGATCCTGGCGGTCTCCTCTGTGACGCTCGCCACGACCCTGATGGGGCCCGACGTGCGCCGCCGCGAGCGCTTGGCCTTGTACATGCGTTTGTCGGTCCGCGCCAGCAGTTCGTCGATCTCGCGGAGTTCGTCACCAGTGACCACCAGGCTGCCGAAGCTCACCGCGAACGCGCAGGCCTCACCGAGCTCCTTGCGTTTCGCCCGCACGGCGCCCTCAAAGCGTGCTTCGATTGCCTGAAGGTCGAGGCGCTCGTCGTCGCAGCGCCCGAGTACTGCGAGCGCGACGAACTCGTCGCCCCCAAGGCGCGCAAGTACGTCTTCCTCGCGAAAGGCGAGGCGGAGTGCGTCGCCGGTGGCGATGAGCACAGCATCGCCGGCCGCATGGCCCATCTCGTCGTTCACGCGCTTGAGACCGTCGACGTCCAGGTACATGACGAGGACCTGCGCACCGTCACGTCGCGCTCGCCGGCGCGTCTCGCCGACCAAGGCGAAGAAGCCTCGCCGATTGAGCAGGCCGGTAAGTTCGTCGCGATCGGTCAGATCGCGTAAGAAGCCCTCCAGCTCCTTGTGGACGGCGATGCTTCGGCCGACCGCCAGGCAGAGCCTGCGCGAGCCGATCTCGACCAGCCGCGCGCTCACTTCGACCGGCAGTCGCCGCCCATCGCCGGTGATGTACACGGTCTCAAACACGAGGCTGCCGGCTTCGCGGAGAGCCTGCGAGCGCTCCTGCACGTTGCGCCTGGCTTCGGGTGCGTGGACGTCCTCGGCGGTCATCGACAGCAGCTCCTTACGCGGGTAGCCCAACGACCGGCAGGCCGCCTCGTTGATCTCCACGAGCTGGCCTGGCCGCCCATCGCCCTCGAGGCGGTAGACCAGGATGGCGTCGCTGCAGGCGTCGAACAGGGCCCGGTAGCGGCGCTCGCTCTCGAGTTGCTCGAGGTGGGCCGCGTTCAGAGAGCCGACCGTCAGTTGCAGGGCGTTGCGCTGAGAGAAGATGGTGAGCGCGACCAGCGCGAGAAGGAGCACGCTCAAGACGCCCTGCATGGTCGCCGGCACGACCCACTGTGCGAGGGCGACGCCCGCCGCACAAGCCACCAGGACGAACTCGGTCCAGCGCTTCATCGTCTGCCTCGTAGTCTGGGTCCCGTGATGCTCCGGCTCATGTCCCGACCTCTCCGTGCTCGCTCGAGGGTCTGCCTTCTCACCTGATACATCGGCCGCGGCGGCGCGCGCTACAGGCCTAGTAGATGCATGTACTGGGGGCGCGAACGGGAGATGCACATCTCGTACTATCATGGAGAGCGGGCCATCGAATGGGGGCAAGCATGAAAAAGCTCATCAACCGGCCGGAAGACGCGGTGAAGGACGAGTTGGAGGGCGTCGCCGCGGCCCATCCCGACCGCCTCAGGGTCCACATCGGCCCCCACTTCATCGTGCGCGCGGACGCGCCGGTGCAGGGCAAGGTGGCGATCATCTCGGGCGGCGGCTCCGGCCACGAGCCCATGCACGGCGGCTTCGTGGGCATGGGCATGCTCGACGCCGCCTGCCCGGGCGAGGTGTTCACCTGCCCGACGCCCGATCAGATGCTGGCGGCCACGCAGGCCGTCGACGGCGGCGTCGGGGCCCTGCACATCGTCAAGAACTACACCGGCGACGTGATGAACTTCGAGATGGCCGCGGAGCTGCTCGGGGACGAAGGCGTCGAGGTCGAGCAGGTCGTCATCGACGATGACGTCGCCGTGAAGGACAGCCTGTACACGGCCGGGCGCCGCGGGGTCGGCGCCACGGTGCTGGCCGAGAAGATCTGCGGGGCAGCGGCCGAGCAGCGCCGGCCTCTGGCGGACGTCGCCGGGCTCTGCAGAAAGGTCAACGCGAACGCCCGCAGCATGGGGGTGGCCCTCACGTCGTGCACCGTGCCGATGGCCGGCAAGCCGACCTTCGCGCTGGGCCCCGACGAGATGGAGATCGGCGTCGGCATCCACGGAGAGCCCGGGCGCGAGAGGCGCCCGCTGGCCACGGCGCGCGAGATCGTCGAGGCGCTGACGACCGCCATCGTCGACGATCTGCCGCTAAAGCGCGGCGATCACGTGCTCGCCTTGGTGAACGGCATGGGCGGCACGCCGCTCATGGAGCTGTACGTGGTCTACAACGAGCTGCACAAGCTGCTGGGCGGCCGGGGCATCGCCGTCGCGCGAAACCTCATCGGCTCCTACATCACCGCGCT
Organism: Actinomycetota bacterium; assembly: GCA_026392275.1. GTDB lineage: Bacteria > Actinomycetota > Thermoleophilia > UBA2241 > UBA2241 > CAIXSE01. The sequence continues at coordinate 5,404 of JAPLCM010000328.1, forward strand.
GGACATGGCGGGCTGTTCGATCACGCTGCTGCGCCTGGACGACGAGCTTACGGCGCTGTGGGACGCGCCGGTGAACACGATAGGGCTGCGGTGGGGCGCGTGAGCGAGACCGTCACCGAAGAGGGTGTGGCCGCCTGGCTGCGAGCCTTCGCTGTCGCCGTGGCGCAGAACCGCGAGTACCTGACCGAGCTGGACGCGGCCATCGGCGACGCCGACCACGGCTTCAATATGGATCGCGGCATGCAGGCGGTGGTCGGCAGGCTCGATGGGCCGTCTGCGGGCGGTGGCGGCGTCGGAGCTCTGCTGAAGCTCGTGGGGATGACTTTGGTGTCGACCGTCGGCGGCGCCGCCGGACCGCTGTACGGGACCTTCTTCCTGCAGATGGGGAAGGACGCCGGAGGGGAGCCGGAGCTCGGCGTGGCGCAGTGGGCCGCTGCACTGGAGTCCGGCGTCAGGGGCGTACAGATGCGCGGGAAGGCGGAGCTCGAGGACAAGACGATGGTCGATACCTTGGCGCCGGCGGCGCAGGCGTTGAGCGCCGCCGCCGCCTCAGGGCTCTCGCTGGTCGACGCCCTGCAGCGCGCGGCCGAGGCCGCCGAGCAGGGCATGAAGGCGACCATCCCGCTGGTAGCCCGCAAGGGCCGCGCCAGCTACCTGGGCGAGCGCAGCGTCGGGCATCAGGACCCCGGGGCGACCTCCTCGTGGCTACTGATGCAGGCCGCGGCGGACGCCTTGGCCTCCGCCGCGTCTCCCTCGGACCCTGGGGCGTAGTCGTGGTCGGGCTGGTCCTGGTCTGCCACAGCGCCAGGCTCGCGGAGAGCGTGGCCGAACTGGCGGCGCAGGTGGCCGGGAAGGGCCTACGGATCGGGGTCGCCGGCGGGCTGGACCTGCCCGGGAGCCCGCTCGGCACCGACGCAGTGCGCGTCGCGCGGGCCATCGGGGAGGTGTGGTCGGAAGACGGCGTTCTGGTCCTGATGGACCTGGGGAGCGCCGTCCTCTCCGCCGAGATGGCTCTGGATCTGCTCCCGGAGGAGTGGTGCGATCGCATCTTGCTCACCGAGGCGCCGCTCGTGGAGGGCGCCGTGGCCGCTGCGGTCGCTGCCGGGCTCGGCGACTCGCTGCAGAAGGTCGCCGAAGAGGCTCGCGGCGCGCTGGCCGCCAAAGCCGCTCACCTGGGATCGCAGGCGGCTTCTACCCAGGCGCCCGCCGCGTACACAGCGACCGGCGCCACCCTGCAGATCGTCATGGAGAACACGCTGGGGCTGCACATGCGGCCGGCCGCGCTGCTGGTGCGGACGGCGGCCGGGTTCGACGCCGAAGTCGCCGTCGCGAACCTCACGGCCGGCAGGGCGCCGGTGAGCGCTCGCAGCCTGAACGCCGTGGCTACCCTCGGAGTCCGCCGCGGCGACGAGATCCTGCTGCGGGCCTCCGGACCGCAGGCCGACGAGGCTCTGGCGGCCGTTCGGCTCCTTGCGGACGATAACTGGGGCGACCCGCGGGAGGGCGTTGCTCAGGCTGTCGCGGCAGCCCGCCCGGGCCGCCCGCTGCCGGCGGACGACGGCGCGGTTCACGTCCCGGCTCTCGTCTCCGGCACCGTGCTGCAGGGGCTGCCGGCGTCGCCGGGCATCGCCGTCGGTGGGGCGCGCTGCCTGCGGGCGGCTCGCGTGGCGATGCCGGACAGCCCGTCGCAGGACCGAAAGGCCGACGGGGCGGCTCTGGAGAGAGCCGTGGCCGCCGCCGCCGAGGACATCCGCGGGCTTCGCGAGTCGGTGGCCGCCCGGGCGGGCAGCCGGGAAGCGGCGATCTTCGACGCCCACCTGCTGTTCCTCGAGGACGAGGCATTGCTCGGCCCAGCGCGTGAGGGAGTGAAGGGTGAGGGCAAGAGCGCCGCGCGCGCCTGGGCCGATGCGGTGGAGGCGGCAGCAACCTCGTGGGATGCGCTGGACGACCCGTATCTGCGAGCGCGAGCCGCGGACCTGCGCAGCGTCGGCGATCAGGTGCTGCGTCGTCTTCTCGACCCTGCAGGGGGCACGGATCCGAGCGGCGCGAGCCCCGCCCCGGGCGCCCCGGGGATCGTGGTGGCGCCCGACCTGAGCCCCACGGAGGCCGCCGGCCTCGACCCTGCGCACGTTCTCGGCGTGGCCTGCGCGTTCGGCGGCCCCACCTCGCACGGCGCGATCCTGGCCCGCTCTCTCGGCATCCCCGCGGTCGTCGGTGCCGGTCGCGCCCTGCTCGGCGTCGCCGAGGGCACGGTGCTGGCGCTCGACGGAGAGGCCGGGACGGTCACCGTGGACCCACCGGCCGCGACTGTGCGGGCGCTTGAGGCTCGGCGTGCAGAACGGGCACATGAAGTCGCCGAGGCCCAGTCGAAGGCCCACGATCCAGCGGTGACGCGGGACGGCACGCTCGTGCACGTAGAGGCCAATGTGGCCGGGCCCCAGGACATCGGCCCGGCCGTGGCCGCGGGCGCCGATGGCGTCGGCCTCCTGCGCACCGAGTTCCTGTTCCTCACCGCCGACCACCTACCCACCGAGGACGAGCAGGAGCGAGCATACCGCGCGGTTGCCGAGGCGCTCGGTGGCCGACCGCTGACGTTGCGCACCCTCGACGTCGGCGCCGACAAACCGCTCCCGTACCTTCCTCTGGAGCGGGAGCCGAACCCTAACCTGGGGCTCAGGGGGATCCGTCTGGGCCTGAGCCATCCCGAAGTGCTGACGGCCCAGCTGTGCGCCGCGCTGAGGGTAGCTGCTGACCAACCGCTCCGGGTGATGTTCCCGATGGTCGCCACGGCGGACGAGGTCCGGCGCGCCCGGCTGTTCCTGGACGAGGCGCGCGCGACTCTGATCGCTGCCGGCGTCCGTGTGCCGGAGCGCATCGAGGTCGGGATCATGGTCGAGGTGCCCGCCGCCGCCCTCTTGGTCCAGGCGTTCGTGCCGCTCGTGGACTTCTTCTCGCTCGGGACCAACGACCTGGCGCAGTGCGTCCTCGCCGCCGACCGCGGCAACGCCGCAGTGGCTGCCCTGGCCGACGCGCTTCACCCCGCCGTGCTCCGACTGATCGACACGGTGGCTCGGGCTGCCGAGGAGGGCGGACGCAGCGTCGCCGTGTGCGGGGAGATGGCCGGCGACCTCCTGGCGATCCCGTTGCTGCTCGGGTTGGGGATCACCGAGCTTTCGATGGCCGCCGCCCGGATCCCGCTGGCCAAGCAAGCTGTCCGGGCCACCGATCGCGGCGCCGCCCGGCGGCTCGCGGCGCGGGCGCTTGACGCCGAGTCGGCTGCCGACGTGCGCCGCCTGGCCGCCCGCGCCGGATGACGGGAGCGGCGCGACCGACGAACCCCCGTGACTGAGGATCGGCACCCCGAACCCCACGCCTTCCTGCGCCGGCTCCTGACGCCCGTCGAGCAGCAGGAGGCCCTTCTGGAGACGCCCTGTATGGTAGCCGTCGGCGTCGCCCGAGCGCTCGGCGACCGTCAGCAAGAGACGATCGAACAGCGGGATGCTCAGCTCCATGCGACGGGTCCTTTCGCGGGTGCCGCAGGGGCCTTGCTGACGCACGAGACCACGATCCACCACCCCGCGAGCTGCCAGGCGATCACCAGGGCGGCGCGAAGGGCCAGCGTGAGGCGCGCGTAGCGGGCGAACACCGGGAGCGACGCCTGCATGGCGTCGGGGAACGCGACGAACAGCAGCTGCAGGGGCGCGGCCGGCCGGCAGAGCTCGACCTCGGAGCCGCGCGCGCTTCATTCGGGTGCAACGCGCTCGCCGGGAGCCTGACCCCCCGACATGGTGCAGGGCCCGCTCGACGCTGGGTGGCGGCCCTGATCGCGGTCGACCGTACCTGGCTGACTTGCAAGAGCTTCACCAATTCGTAACAATTACCCTGTATGCTTTCAATTTTTCCTTGACCGTATGAGCGTCCAGAGAGAGTACAGGTGATGTCGTGGACCCGACCGAGTTCCACGCCCCCGAAGCCGGTGAGGTCGTCAGCTGCCCAGAGGGGTACGGGGCCTTTGTCCCGGCTCCGCTACCGCCGAGGCTGACCTACAGCCGCGACCTCGTCCTCGCGCTCTCGCGCGCCGACGCCGCGCTCGGTGAGCTGTCCGGCGTCGGCGGCCAGATGCCCGACCCGCAGCTGCTCGACGCGCCGTTCAAGCGCCAGGAGGCGCTGTGCAGCTCGCGCATCGAGGGCGCCGACGTGAGCCTCTCCGACCTGTTGCTCGACCAGGTCGCCGCCGCGGGGCCGAGTGTGCCGCGCGACCATCTGCGCGAGGTGCGCAGCTGCGTCTCCACTCTGCGCATCGGCGTCGAGCGACTGCGCGAGGAGCCGCTCTCGCTCGACTTCATCCGCGCGCTGCACGCGGATCTGCTGCGCGGCGAGGTGGGCGCCGCGCGCACCCCGGGCGAGTTCCGCACCTCGCAGAACTGGATCGGTCCGCAGGGCGCCACGCTGGCCACCGCGACCTACGTGCCTGCGCCGATGTCCGAGCTGCCCGCGGCGCTTGCCGCGTGGGAGGCGTTCCTCCAGGAGCGCGGCCGCCTGCCCGACCTCGTGCAGTGCGCCATGCTGCACGCGCAGTTCGAGACCATCCATCCGTTCGTGGGTGGCAACGGGCGTCTCGGCCGGCTGCTCATCACCCTCTTTCTGATCGAGCGGCAGCGTCTCACTCGCCCGCTGCTCTACCTTTCGGCCTTCTTCGAGGGGCATCGCGACGAGTACTACGCCCTGCTGCAGCGCGTGCGCACGCACTCCGACTGGGTACCGTGGTTGACGTTCTTCGCCACCGGCGTCCACGAGACGGCCGACCGTGCGGCGCGGCAGGCGCGGGCGCTCATCCGGCACTACGCCCGCGACCGCGAGAAGGTCAAGGGGCACGCGCTCGCGCTCGCCGACGAGCTGTTCCGCACGCCCTGCATCACGGTCCCCGAGGCGCAGCGCGTGCTCGGCGTCACCAACCCCACCGCGCGCCGCGCCGTCCGCGAGCTCGAGGCCAAGGGGCTGCTGATGGAGTGGGACGCGAAGCGCTGGCCGCGCGTGTACCTGGCGCAGCACGTCCTCGACGCCATCCTTCACCCGCTCGAGGATCTGCGCAGCATGCCCGGCACCGCGGCCAAGGGGGCCGTGCTCAAGTCGGGCGCCGCGCAGCAGGCGCCTCTGCGGCGCGCCGACCGCCTGATGGCAGAGGCGATGGCGATCATCGACGCGGCCCGGGAGCAGGGCGCCCAGCTGCGCCTCACCGGTGGGCTCGCCATCCGCCGGTATTGCACGGACCTGGCGTTCATGGACCGGGAGTACTCCGACATCGACTTCATCGGGCTCTCATCCCAGAAGGTCGTACTTCATGAGGTGTTCACCGCCCTCGGCTACGCCGAGAATCGCTACGTCACGCAGTCCACCGACTCCGGGCAGCTGCAGTACATCAAGGTCGAGGCGCTCGACGAGGAGCGCGCCCAGGCGAAGGCGGCCACGAGCCAGCTGACGTACGAGCCGCCGCTCGTCGACCACGTCGACATCTTCCTCGACGTGATGCGCATGGACCACGACCTCGACGTGCGCGAGCGGCTCGATATCGACGACTTCGCCATCACGCCCGCCGACGCGCTTCTCGCGAAGCTGCAGATCGGCAAGATCAACCAGAAGGACGCGCACGACGTCATCGCTCTCTGCAAGGACGTCCCCCTGCGCGACGCCGACGACGACGCCTCGATCGACGTGATGCATATCGCCGACGTGTGCTCCCGCGACTGGGGGCTGTATCACGACCTCACCACCAACCTCGACGTGGTGATCGCCATGGTCGACGATTACGGGCTCTCCGAGGAGTCGATGGCGAGGGTGTACGACCGTCTTGCGGCGATCAAAGAAGCTGTGGACGAGGCCAACAAGACCTTCCGCTGGCGCCTGCGCGCCAGCGTCGGCCAGCGCGTGGCCTGGCGCCGCGAGGTCGAAGACAGCGAGGGCACGCCGGTCATCGCGCCCGAGTGGGACTGGCGGCGCGACCTGGGCTGAGTCACGCGCGAGCCGCTCGCCCGAGGCCACCTCAACGGGCCGGCCGAGTTCGTACGCTTCCCCGAAAACTCCCACGAGCCACCCGCTCGGGCAGTCCGGTCCCCCGGGTGCGGCGTCTTCGTATCGTGCTGGAGTGGTTCGACCGATCCCTGAAGGGTTGACGCGGCCGCGGGCGGCGTGGCAGGGCGAGGTAGTCTAGACTCACCACGGGAAGGCGGCCCACCACGAGGCAAGCGCATCCCGCGTCAAGGAGCTTCCATGAGCGGCTTGGTCCACATTATCTACCTCGCGATCTCGGTCTACGCCTGGCTCATCGTCGCCCGGGCGGTGATGTCGTGGCTGGATCCGCGACCCGGGACCACCGTGCACCGGGTGACTGAGGGGCTCGTCAGCGTGACGGAGCCATACCTCAGCATCTTCCGGCGCGTGATCCCAGGGGCGAGTGTCGGCAGGTCGGGCCCCGACTTCAGCGCGGTTGTCGGCGTGCTCGTCCTGCTCGTTGTGATGCAGCTGCTCACGCGCCTATAGGGTCCGCGGGGTGGGCCGCTCTGCATGCTTCAGATGCTTGCGAAGCGCCGTGCTGAGCATCGCCGTGATGCTCGCCGGCGCGGCGCTCGCGTGGCCGGCCTCCCCGGCGGCCGCTCCGGCGCAGGCCGCCGCGGCGCGGCACGCCCTCGGAGTCCTCACCGCGCCGCCGAAGGCCGCCGCCGCATCCGCGTCCTCCCGCTGGATCGCCGTCTCGGTGGCCACGCTCTGGGTCAAGCCGGCGCTCGCGCGGCCGGTCGACGCCCCGGCCGTCGCCGCCGCGGCCGACCCTCGCGCCTGGGTCGGCGCGATGACCACCGCGCAGAAACGCTGGCTTGTCGGCAAACTCGAGACGCAGGCGCTCTACGGCACGCGAGTGACCCTGCTGGCCACGTCCGGCGCCTGGTCCAAGGTGGTCGTGCCCGGCCAGCCCACGCCAAGAGACGCGCGGGGCTACCCGGGCTGGGTTCCCACCAGACAGCTCACCACGGTGAGCCCGCAGGCGGGGCGGCGCCTGGCGGTCATCCGCAGGCCGACCACATGGGCATGGAAGACGTCGTCGTTCACCGGGCGCGCGCTCGAGCTCTCGTACGGCACGCGCCTCCCCGTGGTGGCCTGGACGCCCTCGTCTGTAGAGGTCGCCATGCTGGATGGCCGCAGCCTGTACCTGAAGCGCGCCGCGGTGGCGCTGCGCAGCCGCGGCGCGTCCTGGCCGCGGCCCACCGGCGCGCAGCTCGTCACCGAGGCGCGCCGCTTCCTCGGCCTGCAGTACCTCTGGGCCGGCACCTCGGGGTTCGGCTTCGACTGCTCCGGCTTCACCTGCCTCGTCTTCCAGGCGCTGGGCGTCACGATCCCGCGCGACGGCGCGCCGCAGTTCGCGGAGGGAGCCAAGGTCGCGCGGGCGGCGCTGCGCGCCGGCGACCTCGTGTTCTTCCGCGGCGCCTCCGGCCAGATCCACCATGTTGGGATGTACGTGGGGGACGGGCGCCTGATCCACGCGCCGGCCACCGGCCTGCCGGTGAGCGTGGTCTCCTTGTCCGCCGAGCCGTACTCGCGCGAGTTCGCCGGCGGCCGGCGTTACGTGCCCTGAGCCGCGCGGAGCGCCCGTGGGCAGCCCATCCCCACCGGCCGCGGGTCGCGAAAGCCGCGAGGGAACCTGATACGGTGAACCAGGCACGCAACGTCGGCGACGGTCGGGTGCGGTCGCGCCGACCGCGGCGTGAGGAAGGTGGTGCGGCCATGACGACGCAGAAGACGTCTCAGCCCACGCGAGTGACCTACGTCGGTCACGGCACCGTGCTCATCGAGATGGACGGCGTGCGCATCCTCACGGACCCGTCGCTGAAGCGCTGGACCGGGGCGTTGCGGCGCTACGGGCCGCTGCCCGAGCCCGGCGTGCGCCGTCACCTGGACGCCGTGCTGATCTCCCATCTTCACCTCGACCACCTGGACACCGCCTCCCTCAAGATGCTGCCCAAGTCGGCCGTTGTCATCGGCCCGCCGCTCGTGGGGCGCACCGTCCACAAAGTCGGCTTCAGGACCGTCATCGAGACGCGCCGTGACACGCTTCTGCACGTGGGCGATGTCGACGTCATGGCGGTGCACGCCAGCCACACTCGCCGTCGCTGGGTCCTGACGCCGCCCACCGAGCCTCTCGGTTTCATCATCCAGGGCTCATCCACCGTGTATTTCGCCGGCGACACAGCGCTCTTCGACAGCATGGAGGACCTGCACGAGCGCATCGACGTAGCTCTCCTGCCCATCGAGACGTGGGGGGTGCGGCCGCCGGAGGGGCGCCACCTGAGCCCGCGCACGGCCGCCGGCGCGTTGTCGCTGCTGCGGCCGCGGATCGCGGTGCCCATCCACTGGGGCACGCTCTACGTACCGGGCTCCGCCTACGCCGGCAAGCAGGCCACCTACGCCTGGTTCCAGAAGACCCGCAAGCGTCCCGAGGAGTTCGCCGCTCTGGCCGCCGAAAAGGCCCCCGACGTGGAGGTCCGGCTGCTCGATCCTGGGGAGTCGCTGACCATCGAGCCCCATGATTACGAGGGGCAGCTCGCCGGCGCGGACGCGGGCCCCGAGATGCAGGAAGAAGACTCAGGCTCGAGCTGAGGGTGAGGGTCGAGGCAGAAGGGGGCCGGGCACGTGGCGCCCGGCCCCCTTCTGCCGTACGCGTCCTGTCGTCACTGCGTCGCGCTCAGGCGTTGGCGAGCCACGTGCGGTAGTCGGGGTCGTCGACGACGCTCTGCGCGCGCGCCATGCGCTCCAGACCCCACTCCATGTAGTCGAACTCGATCTTCGAGAAGGTGTGCTGGATCATCGCCCAGACGCCCCACCAAACGCCCGAGACGCTCTTGTAGAGCATCATGCGGCCGAAGCGGCCCTCGTCCATCTCGCCGCAGTAGGTGGCGGCGATGAGCCGTTCCTCGTCGCGCGAGAAGGGATGCTCCATGACGAAGTCGCCGAGGTCGAAGAAGGGATCGGTCATGCCGCCGTACTCCCAGTCGATGATCCACATCTTGCCGTGGGCGTCGATAATGAAGTTCTCGCTGAGCAGATCGTTGTGGCAGGCGACGTCGCCGGGCGGGTTGACCGCCGTCGCCTTCTCGATGGTCTCCATCTCGAGCAGCAGCGACTCGAGCTCGGGCGGCATGGGGGTGTCGTTGTCCCGCGCGATCTTGGTGTAGCGGCGCAGCATGTCGAAGATCTTGATCTGGTTCTTGAAGACGGCCTTGGTGTGGAACACCTTGACAGTCTCGACGGCCTGCTTGATGCGCTCCGGGCGTCCGGCCATCGTCTCGGGGTGCACGATCTCGCCCTCGACGAAATCGATGACCAGGGCGCCCTCGGGGTCGATCTGGTGGACCACCGCCGGTCCCACGCCGGCCTTGGCCACCTGGACCATGCAGTCGCGCTCGACCTCGCGGTCGATGAACATGTCGGTGCCCTGGCCGGGGACACGCAGCACGTACTTGCCGCCGCCCGGATTGCCGGGGCCGCCGTTCACCATGACGATGTAGTTGTGGTTGGTGATGCCGCCGCCCAGCTCTTCCCAGCGGACGTCCTTGTCTTCCCAGTCAGCGATGCGTGCGATGGCTTCGTCGGGGCCGAAGTGCGACATGGTGCTCCCTTTGCTCAGGTGGTCGACGAGAATGCTGCCTAATACTCACACATTCTTCCACGTGTGGGCCAGCAGGGAAGTCGCGGCACACGCCGCCGCCGCGCGCTGACCCACAGGCTGCGTACAGCTCTCTCTCAGCGAATCCTCAGACGCCGCGGGTACCGTTGCTTCAAGCAGACCTGCGATGGCACACACCATCGCCCGCGCGAGACCGTCCCTACGAGCCCGGAGTGCGGCCACAAGCTTTCCGGGCACAGTCGAAGAAAGGCAGTCCACACATGAGAACAAGACGATTCATCGCGACGATGGCCGCCGGATTCCTGGGCGCGGCCGTCCTGCTGGTCGTGGCCAGCGTGCTCGGCTTCGTGGGTGGAGGCCAGACGACCACCGGCGCGGTGAGCGGCGCCTACGCCGCCTTCAAGAGCTCCGGCCTCACCCCGCAGCAGATCTACGAGAAGCACGCCGGCAGCGTGGTCGAGATCCAGACGACCTTCCCGGGGACCTACGACATCTTCGGACAGCAGACGGGCGGCGGGCAGGCCTTGGGCACAGGCTTCGTGGTCTCCAAGGATGGCTACATCCTGACTAACGCCCACGTGGTCAGCGAGAGCGGCCAGGCCGTGAGCACGGTCACCGTCATCTTCAAGGGTGACGGCGCGCAGGGGCTGCAGGTCGAAGGCACGGTGCTGGGCGCCGACGAGTCGACCGACGTGGCCCTCATCAAGGTCGACCCCAGCCAGACGCCCGAGCTCGTGCCCATCCCCCTCGGCGATTCCAGCAAGGTCACCGTGGGTGAGGCGGTCGTCGCCATCGGCAACCCGCTCGGTCTCGACTTCTCACTGTCCTCGGGCGTCGTGTCGGCCACCGACCGCGAGCTGCAGTCCCCGAACGGCGCCACCATCAGCGGCGGCATCCAGACCGACGCCGCCATCAACCCCGGAAACTCCGGCGGGCCCCTCATCGACGCCAACGGAAGAGTCATCGGCATCAACGAGCAGATCGACTCGCAGTCGGGCGGCAACGAAGGCATCGGCTTCGCCGTGCCGATCAACACGGCCGTCCAGGTCATGGAGCAGATCAAGGCTGGTACGCTGCCGCCGGCCCAGCCCGCGGACCCCTATGGCGACGGGTCGCAGATCAGCCCGTACTGATCGGCGCGCCCTTGAGCGGACCGCAGCCGGCCAAAGAAGGGCCCGGCTGCGGTCCGGCTCTTGCCCGCGCGCCGCAGGACTGGTATCATCACCTGTCCGCTTGGCGTCCGCTTCTCACCGCCCCAGCCTTCAAGGGCCCGCGCGCTTGCGCGCCTGCAAGGGGCGCACGTGCTCGGCGCGCCGCCTCTGCGATCGCCCTGGCCGGTGATGGCCGAAGCGCGCCACGAAGAGCAGGAGTCACCCGAGTGATCGAACCCTCTGAAGATCGCACCGCCTCGTCCGCCGACCTCGCCGCGCTCTGCACCGACGAGGTGCGCGGGCTGCTCGAAGAAGGTCGCGAGCAAGGCTACCTCGACGGCGCCCACATCGCCGCCACGCTACGCGACGTCGACCTCACCCCCGAACAGCTCGAGGAGATCCACGGCGTTTTCGCCGACCTCGGTATCGACGTCATCGAGAGCGATGGCGCCGCGTCCGACCCGGAGCCCGTCGTCGAAGAAGAAGCCCCTCCCAAGCTCGACCTCTCGATCAAATCGACCACCAACGATCCGGTGCGCATGTACTTCCGGGAGATGGGCAAGGTGCCGCTGCTCACCGCCGAGGAAGAGGTGTCGCTGGCCAAGCGCATCGAGCGCCGCGACATGGACGCCAAGCGCAAGCTCACCGAGGCCAACCTGCGCCTCGTCGTCTCCATCGCGCGGCGGCACATGGGCAGGGGCATGCCGCTCCTCGATCTCATCCAGGAGGGCAACCTGGGCCTGATGCGTGCCGTCGAGAAGTTCGACTATCGCCGGGGCTTCAAGTTCTCGACCTACGCGACCTGGTGGATCAGGCAGGCCGTCACGCGCGCCCTGGCCGACCAGGCGCGCACGATCCGCATCCCGGTGCACATGGTCGAGAACATCAACAAGCTGGTCCGCGTGCAGCGCCAGCTGCTGCAGGACTCCGGTCGCGAGCCCACGCCCGAGGAGATCGCCGCGGAGATGGGCACCACGCCCGAGCGCGTCCGCGAGATCCTCAAGATCAGCCAGGAGCCGGCGAGCCTCCACACGCCCATCGGCGACGAGGGCGACGCGCTGCTTGTCGACTTCATCGAAGACAAGGATTCGTCCTCGCCGGTCGAGGAGGTCGACGACATCGTGCAGCGCGAGGAGCTCGTGCGCGTCCTGCAGCTCCTCACGCAGCGCGAGCGCCGCATCGTCGAGCTGCGCTTCGGCCTCGCGGGCGGCAACCCGCGCACCCTCGAAGAGGTCGGGCAGAAGTTCGGGGTCACGCGTGAACGCATCCGCCAGATCGAGGCCAAGACGCTGGCCAAGCTCAAGGCCTACCGCGACGCGCAGTGCCTGCGCGAGTTCCTGGATTGAGTGGTCGAGGCGACGGCGAAGGAGCGACCATCGTGAGTGACGAGCATCTGCCAACCGTGTATCTCAAGTTCCGCGACGGTTTTCCCGCCGTCGCGACGGCCCTCGACGGCCTGGGCGAGGCCGTGGACTCGTCCGGCCCGCTGGACGAGCGTACCGCGCGCCTCGTCAAGCTGGGTCTGGCCATCGGCGCCGCCGCAGAAGGCTCCGTGCGCTCCAACGTCAGAAAGGCTCGCACCGCCGGGGCGACCCGCGAAGAGGTCCGTCAGGTCGCCCTGCTGGCGATCACGACCTGCGGCTTCCCGCTGGCCATCGCCGGCGCCGGCTGGATCGACGAGGTTCTCGACACCGAAGCCTGAGACCGCCGGCGCACCTGCGGCTCACCAGCCGAGGCGGCGGTCATGAGGCCCACGAAGACGCCGTCGATGCCGCACGTGATGGCGCACGCCGCGAGGTCGTCCTCCGGTCTCCCTCCGTCGTAGTCCTTGTCCACGTGCATGTTGACGATGTCGCGGGCACTGCAGAGTCCGCCGCCGCCGACTGCCAAGCTCAGCACCGCGAGCGGCCGCGGCCGCACTCCTAACTGAGGCGCTCGCCCTCTGGGTATATACAGGGCGGAAATCATCCTGATTACGGTGGAGTGAGGTAGGCGATGTCGGCAGTCAACGGAGCAGTCCGCGCGCAGTCGTCCGCGGTGTCCCGGCTCCTGACGGAGCCGCGCTACGAAGTGATGCCCGTGGACGGGATCGAGAGGAAGGCGGCGGCGCTGCCCGAGGGGGCGACCGTCACCGTGACCGCTTCGCCGCGGCACGGCCTCGAGAGGACGATCGACGTGTGCGCACGCCTGGCCGGACGCGGCTACCGGGTCGTGCCGCACCTGGCCGCGCGCATGATCGCGGACCGCGGCCAGCTCGAGCGCATCGTGGCGCATCTCGAGGCCGCCGGCATCCACGAGGCGTTCGTGGTGGGCGGCGACGTGTCGCCGCCCGCGGGCGGCTACGCCGACGCGGGCGACCTCCTCGACGAGCTGAGCGCCCTGCCGCACTCCCTGGCGCGGATCGGCGTCGGCGGCTACCCTGAGGGCCATCCGCTGGTCCCCGCGGCGAGCCTGCTCGAGGCCCTGCGACGCAAACAGCGGCACGCCGACTACATCACCACGCAGCTGTGCTTCGATGCGGAGGCGCTCGCGCGCTGGGTGCGCGACCTGCGTGAGGCCGGCGTCGGCCTGCCCGTCGTCGTGGGTCTTCCGGGCGTGGTCGAACGGCGCAAGCTCGCCGAGATCTCGCTGAAGACCGGCGTCGGGGCTTCCCTTCGTTACCTCGCGCGGCACGGTCGGCAGATCGCGACGCTGGCGCGTGCGCGGCGGTTCGATCCGACGCCGCTCGCGCTGGCGGTCGCGGCCGCGGCCGACGGGGCGGGGCTGGGCCTCGGCGGCGTGCATCTCTTCACGTTCAACCAGCTCGAAGCCACGGAGGCCTGGGTGCGGCGCACCTCATCCTGCTGACCGTGCGTGACATCGTCGCGCTGCGGGCCTTCCAGTAGGATGCAGGCCGGCGAACGAGGAGGGTCTCATGGAGCGCTTTGAGGGCAAGAACGTCATCGTCACCGGGGCTACGGGCGGCATCGGGCGGGCCATCGTCGACCGGTTCCTGCGGGAAGGCGCGACGGTGGTCGCCCTGGGCCGCCGGCCGGAGGCCCTCGCGGCCCTTGCGGAGCACGGCGACCCTCGCCTGCACGCCGCCCCCATCGATCTCCGCGACCCCGCCTCGATCGCCGTGACGGCGGACGCCTGGATCGGGATGCTGGGGCGCATCGACGTGCTCGTGAACTGCGCCGGAGTCGCCTTTGCCGCCAAGGTCCTGGACATCCCGCTGGAGGAGTGGGACGAGACGCTGGCGACCAACCTCACCGGCGCCTTCCTGCTGAGCCAGGCCGTCGCCCGCCACATGATCGCGCACGGTGGCGGCGCGATCGTGAACATCTCGTCGGTGGACGCCTTCATCGCGGAGTCGCCGTGGGCGGGCTACAACGCCTCCAAGGCGGGTCTCAGCCAGCTGACGAAGAGCATGGCGTTCGAGCTCGGCCACCTGGGTCTGCGCTGCAACGCGGTCGCCCCGGGGTTCACGATGACCCCGATGATGGACTACGCGATGGAGGAGGCGACCTGGAACCAGTACATGCGCGTCATCCCCATGCGCCGCTTCGCCACAGCCGACGAGCAGGCCGGCGTCGTCGCCTTCCTCGCCTCCGATGACGCGTCGTACGTCAACGGCGTGACGATCCGCGTCGATGGCGGCGAACTGCACGGCTTCTGGTCGCAGCCCGATCTGGAGCCGCCCATCCCGGACCTGCCGCGCTGAGGGCCGGCGGGGCCCGTGCCTTCGCCGTGGACGACGGGCCGGGACACGCCGCCGCCCGCCGGCCGCCTACGGCGTCGGCGGGCTCGCGGCCGGTCCGGCCGCCGGGTCCGAGGAGCGCTCGCCCGGCGTCACGCCCGCCTGTCTCAGCGACGGAGCCGTCCCCAGGACCGAGCCGACGAGGATGAGCGGCATGCCGACGGCGATGCCCAGCGTGAGCGGCTCGCTGAGGATGACGACGCCGAGCAGTACGGCCACGAGCGGGTTGACGTAGGTGATCACCGTGGCGCGCGACGGTCCGACCTCGCGGATCAGCGCGAAGAAGACGAGGAAGGCGAGCACGGTGCAGACGAGCGCCAGGGCAGCGACGGCGCCCACGGTCTCCGCCGAGACCGAGTCCGGCATGGAGAGCAGGCCGGCCGGCGCGTAGGCGACGGCGGTCAGGGCCAGCGAGGCGGTGATGACGCCCAGGCTGGGGAGGCCGGCCAAGGGCCGGCTGATCATAAGGGGGCCGGCGGCGTAGCAGAGCGCTACGACCAGCATCTCCGCCACGGCCAGCGGGTCGGAGCCGGCCACGTCGATGCCTACCAGGGCCGCGACTCCGGCGAAGCCGATGAAGAGGCCCGTCAAGCGGCGCGCGTCGAAGTGCTCGCCCGTGCCCAGGGCGCGGTACAGCACGGCTCCGATGAGCGGCACCGAGGCCACGAGGAGTCCGGCCAGGGAGCTCGAGATGCGCACCTCTGCGTGCGCGAGCAGCAGCCAGGGGACGGCGAGCTACACCGCGGTGTAGACGACGACCCAGCGCCAGCTCGCGAGCAGCGGCCGCAGCTCGCCGCGGTGCAGCGTCAGGGGCACGAGCAGGAGGGCCGCCGGCGCCGTGCGCAGGAAGACCAGCGCCGGCGGCGGCAGCTCGCGCACCGCCACCCGGATCAGGAGATAGGGGATGCCCCAGATCACGCACAAGGCGATGAACAGCAGCCAGCCTCTGCGCGACACGGGCGTCACCTCCGAGTGGTGCATCCGACGCCGGATGCGTGAGGAGTCTACGCGCCCGCCTTCAGATTGGCATCCGCCGCGGCTCCCGGCGGCCTCAAGGGCAGGACGGCCGGCGCGCTGAGCCGCATCGCCGGCCGGCACCTCGACGCGCGGCGCCGGCCGTGGCCCGGATAGAATGTCGTCCAGTCATGGCGTCGTGTCCGCGCGACAGAGGCTGAGGAGGTCCGGGATGGCCACAGAGCCGACGAAGGGGTACGGCGAGACGCCCTCATGGGAGCCCGCGCGCCCGAGGCTGCGGCTGCGGCGTCTGCTCGTGGGGTGGGTCACGGCGGCGCTGGCAGTCTACGTGGCGACGTGGCTCCTGCCCGGCGTGCGCGTCGAGGGGCCGCTCGGGGCGTTCGTCGCGGCGGCCCTCATCGCGGTCCTCAACGCGCTTCTGCCGCCGCTCATCGCGGCGCTGCGCCTGCCGTTCATGCTGGTGGCCGGGTTCCTGCTCGTCCTGCTGCTCGACGCCTGGATCTTCAAGCTTGCGTCGGACCTCTCCGACAGTTCCTTCGAGGTGGACTCCTTCTGGTCGGCACTGGCCGCCGCCGTCGTCGTCGCCGCGGTCACCGTGATCCTCGAGGTCGTCTTCGGCACCAACGACGACGACACCTACACGCTGCGCGTGATCCAGCGCATCGCCCGCCTGTCCGGCAGCCGCGTGGTGACCGACGTGCCCGGCATCCTCTATCTGGAGGTCGACGGACTCGCGCTGCCGGTGCTCCAGCGCGCCATGCGCGACGGCCACGCCCCCGAGATGGCGCGCTGGCTGGCCGAGGGCACGCATCGCCTGGCCGAGTGGGAGACCGACCTCTCCTCGCAGACCGGCGCCTCCCAGGCGGGCCTCCTGCTGGGCTCGAACGAGGACATCCCCGCCTTCCGCTGGGTCGAGAAGGAATCGGGCAGGCTCATGACCTGCTCGGCGCCGCCCGACTGCGAGGAGATCGAGCGGCGGCACGCTTCGGGCCGCGGACTCCTCATCGGCGGCGGCGCCAGCCGCAGCAACCTGCTCTCAGGCGAGGCCAATCACGTCATCCTCACCATCAGCCGCATGGAGGCCGAGAAGAAGGCCAACCCCGGCTACCGGGCCTTCTTCGCCAACGGCTTCAACGTCACGCGCACGCTGGTGCTGTTCTTCTACGAGGTCGGCTTGGAGTGGATC
>JAPLCM010000228.1 GCA_026392275.1 Actinomycetota bacterium
CCGTCGTCGAGCACCACGTCGCGGCCGGCGCCGGCCAGCAAGTCGCTGTTGAAGCTGCTGACGGCGGTCACGTCGATGCTGCCGATGCGACGCGCGCCGATGGCGTGTCGGTCGACGTATCGATGCACGGTGATCGTGTAGCCGTGGTGCGTCTGCCGGCTGACCTCGGCGCGGCGGGAGCGCAGGTAGGACTCACAGTAGCTAGAGAGGCTGGCGTTGCGGCCGATGAGCGAGCCCTCGTCGCGCTGGTTCTTGAGGTCGCGCTCCACCTTCTCCGCGGCGGTCTTGCCCTTGACCCGGCGGTCGATGGGTTTCGGCCTCTCGCCCGGCACCTGCACGCGGTCGTACACCCTCACGTCGAACCAACCGGGCCTACCCTTGACCTCGGTGATCGACATCTCTGCCTCCTACTTGACGGTGCCTGACAAGTTAAGTATAGGACAAAGTGTAGGACGAAGCGAGTGTTCAGGCACTGCGGGCGGTCCCGGAAGGGCGATTTAGCCTCAAAAGTTGGTGCCCCCGGCTGGAATCGAACCAGCGACACCAGGTTTAGGAAACCTGTGCTCTATCCACTGAGCTACGAGGGCATTATGCCGATTTGCAGGTGTTTTTCCTCTGCGGCGACTCGGCAAGAATACCAGAGTTGTTGGAGAGTTGCGAAATCCTCAGGAAACGTGCAGGAAGCGTGCAGCAAGCGTGACGGGAGCCAGCCAGACAGCATCCAGGAGAGGCGAACACCGCGCCAGCGCGGATACCGCCTCGACGCTTTGCCTTCCACATACAGCGGGGCTCGCAAGCACTAGTCCTCCGCACCGGAGAGGAGCAGGCGCAGCCCGATGCGCGGCAACTCCCGGCGCGCGGCGTCAAGGTCTATATCTCTGAGCAGGAGATGGTGGCCGATCAGCAGCAGACCGGCCCCGAAGATCGCCCCCGCGATGCGCGTGGCCGGGTCGGGGGTCGGGCCGACCAGGATCTTGTCGAGACGGGCCACGATGTCAGAATACGACTGGCGATTCTGCACGAGGCGTACCACGGTCGGGTCCCCCTGCAACATGCCCACGACGTCGGGGTTCGCGAGCACGATGTCGACCAGCCCTTTCAGCAGGACATCGAGCTGGCTCTCGCGCATGCCGGCGGCCTCCGCGAGGGCCAGGACGGCCTCCAGCTCCGCCATCGGCTTCTCGAGCAGCGCGAGGATGATCTCATCCTTCGTGTGGAACTGGTGGTACACCGCCGCCTTGGTCACGCTGAGGTGGTCGGCGATCATCTGAAGAGAAGTCCCGCTCACGCCGTATTCGGAGAACAGGCTGCGGGCGACATGCAGAACGCGCTCCCGTGCCGTCGTCTGCCTGGTGGCTGCCGGACTCGCCATGACTGCCCTCCCTTTGCGTCCGCTTCCCTCGCAGCATAACGCCCGGAGTTGACCTTTACTAGCCGAACGGCTACTATGCGCCGCACAGAGTAGCCGAACGGCTACCAGCCCGGTCCGGCTCATGGCAGAGAACGGAAGGAGTCAGAAAGTGGCAACCTTGCTCTACCGGCTCGGGCGCTTCTCCTATCGTCGCCGCGGCCTCGTGCTGACGGCCTGGATCGCCGTCCTGGTGCTGCTCGGCGTCGGGGCCATCGCCCTGTCCGGTCCGATGGCGTCGACGGTTTCCATCCCGGGCACGGAGTCGCAGCAAGCCATCGACCTGCTGCAGCAACGCATGCCGGAGGCGTCGGTCGGCAACGCCTCGGCGCGGATCGTCTTCACCACGGACGAGGTGGGGAAGGTGACGGATCCGGCGACCGTCGGGGCGATCCAGCAGGCCCTCAAGAAGGTGGCGGCTCAGCCGCACGTAGCGGCCGTGATCGACCCGTTCACGGCCAAGTTCATCTCGCGCGACCAGCGGACGGCGGTGGCCAACGTCCTCTACGACGTCACCGCCAGGGAAGTCACCGGCGCGCAACGAGAGGCATTGACGACGACGGTGCGCGACGCCCTGCCGGCTGGGGTCCAGGCGGAGTTCGGAGGCTCGGCGATCTCGACGTTCGAGCTCTCGCATGTTTCAGAGATCCTGGCCGTCGGCATCGCCGCCGTGGTGCTCTTGATCACCTTTGGGTCCTTCGTTGCGGCCGGCATGCCGCTCGTGACCGCCGGCGTCGGAGTCGGCTCCAGCCTCCTCGGCATCGAGATCGCTACCCGCTTCTTCGACCTGCAGTCGGTGACCCTGGTGCTCGCCCTCATGCTCGGGCTTGCCGTCGGCATCGACTACTGTCTGTTCATCGTCTCGCGCTACAGGCACGAACTCATCACCGGTCGCTCCGGCGAGGACGCGGCCGGGCGCGCCGTCGCCACTGCGGGTTCGGCGGTGTTCTTCGCCGGCCTCACGGTCATCATCGCCCTGTCCGCCTTGGCGGTCGTCGGCATCCCCTTCCTGACGGCGATGGGCCTCTCCGCGGCAGGCGCCGTCCTGGCCACCGTGCTGGTCGCGCTCACGCTGCTCCCGGCCGTGCTCGGATTCGCCGGCGAGCGGGTGCTCGGCAGGCGCGGGCGCGCCGCCCGCGATACGGAGGGCGGCGGCGGCGAGATGACCCTCGGTGAGCGCTGGGGGCGGTTCGTCACCCGCTTCCGGATCCCGGTCGTGGTCGCGGTCGTGCTCGTGCTCCTGGCGTGCGCGCTCCCTGCTCGCGACCTGCGGCTGGGCATGCCCAACGACAGCACCGCGCCGTCCGGGTCGACCCAGCACCTCGCCTACGAGCAGACGGCTCAGGCGTTCGGCCCCGGCTTCAACGGCCCGCTAGTGGTGGCTGTCGACCTCAGCGGCGCGAGCGATCCCGCGGCCGCGGCCGCGGCGATCCAGAAGGACGTCGCCGCCCTGCCGGGCGTCGCCGTCGTCGCGCCGCCGACCCTGAACCAGGCCGCCGACACGGCGCTCGTCAACGTGGTCCCCACGAGCGGGCCCTCCGACCAGGCCACGTCCGACCTGGTGAAGGCGATCCGCGGCCATGCCGCATCGTGGGTGCAGACGACGGGCGCCAAGACCTACGTCACGGGCGAAACCGCCGCGGCGATCGACACCTCGGAGAAGCTCCAGGGTGCGCTCGTCCCATACCTGGCGGTCGTCGTGGGGCTGGCGTTCGTCCTGCTGACGATCGTCTTCCGCAGCCTCCTCGTCCCGCTCAAGGCCGTGGTCGGCTTCCTGCTCAGCATCGTCGCCACACTGGGCGCGGTCGTCGCCGTGTTCCAGTGGGGCTGGCTTCAGCACCTGCTCGGCGTCAGCGCACCGGGACCGATCATCGCCTTCGCACCGATCTTCCTCGTCGGCATCCTCTTCGGCCTGGCGATGGACTACGAGGTGTTCCTCACGACGCGGATCCGTGAGGAGCACATGCGCGGCGACACGGCGAACGACGCCATCGCGCTCGGGCTCCGGCACGGAGCCCGCGTGGTCGTGGCCGCCGCCTTCATCATGATCAGCGTCTTCGGCGGCTTCATGCTGCAGACCGACGCGATCATCCGGACGATCGGCTTCGCCTTTGCCTTCGGGGTTCTGGTGGATGCCTTCCTCGTGCGGATGACGTTCGGTCCGGCGGTCCTGTCGCTGCTCGGCGAGCGCGCCTGGCGGCTCCCGCGCTGGCTCGACTGGCTGCCGAACGCGGACGTCGAGGGTCTTGGTCTGCCGGAGGCCGGCAGCGAGCCGGCGGGCGCCAAGAGTACACTGGCCAAGGCGCCCGGTGAGTCGCTGCCTGAAGCACACGAGATCTGACGCAGGTCGGCAGGTCCACCGGCGCCGATCCGTTCCCAGTCCTCAGAGAGAAGCCAACACATCGATCAGGGCATCGACATCGATACTGTTGTTGTAGGGCGCGAGCGAGATCCTGATGCGACCGTTGCGAACTCCACAGACGATACGGTTGCGACGCAATGCGTCTACTGCTCTTTCCGCGCCGGCTTCCGAGTTGGTGAGCGATACGATGTGGGGTGACGCCGAGGCGTCCTCCAGCGCTCGAAACGGCGTCCATCCCAGGGCGCGCGCACCCTTGATCAGCCTGCCTGAGAGACGGCGTGAATGCGCCTCGAGTCGACCCTCTCCCAAAGGCATCAGCTGGTCGAGTGCCGTGGCGAGGCCGGCCATCGAGATGTAGGACATCGTCGATTGAGTGAAGCGTCGTGCGTCGGCGGCGAAAGGCAAGCTTGTGGCTTCAAACTCAAAAGGACCGTTTGTCCCAAACCAGCCCGGAAGCGGTGGATCTTGCTCAAGCAGACTTGGCGATACCGCCGAGAGCGCAACGCCGCCGTGACCGCCCAACCACTTGTAGCCGCTCGTGACGACCGCATCAGCCTTCCAACACTGCGAATCTACCTTCAGGATCCCTGCCGCTTGGGTCGCGTCGACGACGAGCCTTGCGCTGGCACGCGCACAGGCCTCGCGCAACCGAGGGACGTCGACCATGGATCCAGTGGAGAACTGAACGAAGCTGACGGCTACGACGGCTGTATGACCATCGATGCCATCGATGAGCCTGTCTGTGAGATCCTCGGTGGCGATGTCGTCGACAAAGCGGAGAGCGCAATCATTCTCAGCCGCGTATCGCATCCAGGGGCGGGTAACGGCCGGGAAATCTGTCGCTACGGCGACAATGGAGCTGCAGGACGTAGGCCGGATCAAGAAGGGTAGTTGACCGAGCATCTCACTGGCGCTTGCTGTGATGGCAAGTTGATCGGCATGGCAATTCAGCAGTCTCGCGCCGCGCCGACGCAACGACTCGAAGAATCCAACCTCTTCCTCGTCGGTCATTCTCAGATTGCCGTGACGGGCGGTGTCATCAAGGAAGTCGTGCATTGACTGAACGGCCGGCTGACAAATCAGACCCAATGAAGCCTGGTTGAGATACACGCAATCGTTGAGGCTGGGATAGCTGGAACGATCGACGAGTGCGTTGATCATGAGACCTGCCTCGTGACTGGTTCGATTCTCCACAGACGGCTGACGCAGTCGCAGTGCTGTGCCGAACAAGGATCGGACAGTCCGCACGAGCCGAAACGCAGACGGCCCCTCTCTATCTGAGTACGCTACCACGAGCCTGAGCGTACGGGCCCGGGAGACCGCCTTTCTGCGCCGAGGTCTCCATCGGGCTACGCTGAAACTGCGGGAAACGCGCGGCCCGGCTCCCGCAGCTGGGAGTCGCGGACCCTTCCATGACGTGCGTCCCCCAGGCCCGTCCGCGGTCGGAGCGTGTGAACGCGCGAGCCGTGGATCGGCAGGTGCGGGTCAATCTCCTGCCGCACCACCCGGTTCCACCACTGGCTCTTCAGCGACGACGGCGCCGTCTGCGTGCCGTCCTTCTTCAGGACGACGCGGCCGGCCTCGTTCCACGCCGGGCTGGACAGGTTGCCAATAAGTTGCTGGAGCTGCGGGAAGACTGGCAGTGAGTCAGGTTCTGGAAGTGCAGAGAGGAGAGCGCGATGAGCGACGAACAGGTGGCACCTGAGACGAAGGGCGTCACGGCGAAGTTGCTGGCAACGGTCGACCTGGGCCCCGAGATCGAGGGCATGGCAGGGCGCCAGCTTCGCATGCGCATGGTGACCTTCGAGCCTGGAGGCGTCTTCGGCCCGATTCACGACCATGAAGGCAGACCAGGCACCGTCTACATCCTGCAAGGAACGATCACCGACCATCGAGACGGAGTCGCTGCGGACTATGGGCCGGGAGTGGGCTGGCCCGAGGACAGGAACACCACGCACTGGCTTGAGAACAGAGGAACGATTCCGGCGGTGGAGATCTCGGTCGATATCGTCGGGCAGGAGTAGGCTCATGCCCGACATCTGACACGGTCGGGCCTGACACGCGGCTCAACCGGACGTGATGCTGGTCGCAGGCGGCGGCGCGTGAGCGCGAACCCGCCGGCGATACCCTCGGTCTCCACCACCAGCTGCGCGTCCTTCATGCGCGTGAACACCTTGGCCAGGTACCGCTCGGGGATCTGCTGAAACCGCGCCAGGTCCACCACGCTGATGGGCGCGTCGGCGGTCGCAAGTATGAGCCGGGAGTGCAGCGCCTGTCCGCTCAAGCTATGGAGATAGTGCAGACCAAGGACACAGGCACGCTGCACTACGAAATCTACTTCAACGACGATCAGTCCGAGTGCCTCGTCCTCGAGCGTTACGCGGACTCCGAGGCGCTCATCGAGCATGACGCGCCTTGGCGACCTGGCGGAGGCGCTCCTTGCGATGGGCTCCGTCTCCGGCGAGCTCCTCAGTGAGCTGAGCCCCGAGCTCAGAGCGAGGATGGCCGGCAGCGTGGTCCGTCTCTTCACATCCTGCCTGTCGATGGAGACACAGCCCGCCGGTTTGGGCTCTCGCTCGGGCGTTCTCGGCCGGTGGGGCGCCTTCGAACTCGTTGCGGCAATCAGGCGTCGGAGCGGGCACCGACTGTCAACAAGCGCTGCGAGGGCTCGCCGCGAGCGCATATGCTGACGTCGCAGGCGAAAGCTGCTCAATCTGCAGGGAACGGGCTGTGCGGCTCACGCGCCTGACAGCAGACGCTCGAGGCCGTCGAGGATCAGGCCGAGGCCGAAGTCGAAGGCCGCGTCCTGATCGAAGGGCGTCGTGGCGAACTCGGCAGCGACGCGGAGCGCGTTGGGGTACGCGCCTTCCGGGATGGCCGCCACGACCTCCTGAGCCACCTCGGTGCCGGTCACGCCCTCCTCCACCGTCATGCTGGACCACCGGCGCTCGAAACCGTAGATGTAGCTGTCCACGGCGAGGAAGGCCTTTGCGGCGGCGGTCGGCGGGAACCCGGCCCTGATGAGCACCCCGAGGACGCCGTCCATGTACGACAGGCTGGTGGCTCCGGTGCGGTTGCGGGAGTCGTGGAGCGCCGCGGCCCAGCTGTGCCGCGCGAAGACCTCGCGGGCGGAGACCGCGCGGAGCCGCATCGCCTCCTTCCAGCCGACGTCGTCGCGCGGCACGTCGATCTCCGACACGGCATGCTCCGCCATGCCGTCGAGGAGGTCGTCCTTGCCGGTCACGTGGTTGTAGAGCGACGCCGCCTCGACCCCGAGCTCTCGTCCGAGTTCGCGCATCGTGACCGCCTCGATCCCACGCTTGTCCGCCAGCGCCATCGCCGCGCGCAGGACCCGCTCCCGGCTCAGCGTCTCCCGCGGTTGCTTGCCGTCCGGGGTCCCAGTGATCGTCGCGCCTCCTGCCGACTCACCGCATGGCCGTTCGCCATGCGCTTGACAGACTAACACTGTTAGTACAGACTGCTCAGGGTCGATACTAACACCGTTAGTATACAGCATCCGGCGCCTGAGCGACCAGGCAATCGAGGAAGAGGGGGATCGGCATGGCGTCCGACTTCACCGATCACACTGCACGAGTAAGACTGGCGCGCCTCACGGGTGGGCTGTACCTCGCCTACATCGCCGCGTCCATACTCGCCGACAAGCTCGGGCACATCGGGCTGGGCAGCGCGCAGCAGGTCTACGAGGCGTCACTCTCGAACGGCTCCTCGTTCCGAGCCGGGCTGGTCGTCGCGCTCGTCTCGGCGCTGCTCTTCGCCTTGGTCGCCTGGGGCCTCTACCTCCTCCTGCGGCCCGTGAACCGGGAGCTTGCGCTGCTGTTCCTGCTGCTGAACGCCGTCGGTGTCGCGATCCAGTGCGCGAGCATGCTGCCGCTGGTCTCGGCGATGCTGCAGAGCGACCCGGCCACCCGCATGCAGGTCTTCTCGTCGGCACAGCTCGCCGGGCTCGGGTCGCTGGCGGCGAGCACCTACAAGACGGGCTTCGTCACGGCCCAACTGTTCTTCGGCGCCTGGCTGTTCCCGCTCGGCTACCTCGTCTACAGGTCCTGCTTTCTGCCGCGATTCCTCGGCGTTCTTCTGCTGCTCGACGGCGTCGCTGTGCTGATCTGGTTCCTCCAGGCCTTGCTGCTGCCGGCCCATCGTTCGGACTCGCGCTCTGGCTGCTCGTCAGAGGCGTGCGCTCCGTGCCCGGGTCTCCTCGAGCCGAGCGCCACCCCGTGACCGCTCCGCAGGAGTCCTCGAGAGCGACTTCAGCATTCTCGGCTGAGTGTTCGTCATCTTGAGGGGGATCTTGACACCATCTGCAGACGGCGCCGAAGTGGTCGATCTGCGCGAGCGACAGGGTGAGGCCCCGGCCCCGCGGCGCAGCGCCCATGCGACGCTCGCCGCCGCCGTGGCCGCCGGCGACGACCGCCTGCGCGCGCTGGCCTACCACCTGCTCGGCAGCCGCGCCGCCATGGACGACGTGTTGCAGGAGGTCTACGTGAAGGCCTATCGCCATCTGGCCGAGTTCCGCGGCGAGTCGGCGATCGCCACCTGACTGCACCGCATCACCTACACGACCTGCATCGACCACCTGCGTCGGGAGCAGAGGGCCGATCCGATGACGTCTGAGCAGATCGAGGAGGCCCGACCGGGCAGCGCCGGCATCGACGACCACCTCGCGGTCCGCGACCAGCTCCACCAGGAGCTGGCGGCCC
>JAPLCM010000137.1 GCA_026392275.1 Actinomycetota bacterium
GCCGGCCAGCTCGGCGTAGATGCGGGCGCCGCGGGCCTGGGCGTGCTCGAGGCTCTCGAGCACCAGGCAGCCGGCGCCCTCGCCGATCACAAAACCGTCGCGGCCGGCATCGAAGGGCCGCGAGGCATGCTGCGGGTCGTCGTTGTTCAGGCTGAGCGCCCGGGCGGCGGCAAAACCGGCCACGGCCACCGGGCTCACGGGCGCCTCGCTGCCGCCGGCGAACATCACCTCGGCGTCGCCGTGGCGGATGATGCGCGCCGCGTAGCCGATGGCGTCGGAGCCGGCGGCGCAGGCGGTGACCGTGGCGCTCAGCGGACCCTTGGCGCCCAGCTCGAGCGAGACGTGCGCCGCGCCCATGTTGGGGATCATCATCGGCACCAGCAGCGGGTTGACGCGGTCCGGGCCCTTGGTGAGGAGCTTGTCGATCTCGGTGTGCAGCGTCTGAAGGCCGCCGACGCCGCTGCCTATCACCGCCCCGACCCGGTCCGCTTCGGGGCGAGGGTCGAACTCGGCGTCGGCGGCAGCCAGCTTGGCCGCCGCGACCGCGTAACGCGAGAAGAGATCGAGCCGGCGCACCTTGCGCTTGTCGATGAAGTCCTCGGCAACGAAGTCCTTGACCTCGGCGGCGATGTGCACCTTGTAGCCAGTGGAGTCGAAGCGCGTGATAGGCCCGACTCCCGACTCGCCGGCGACGAGCCGCCGCCAGAAGGTGTCGATGTCGTTGCCCAGCGGCGATACCACGCCCAGACCGGTGATGACGACTCTCGTGGCGGGCGTCATCAGATGCCGAGCCCGCCGTCGACCGGCAGCGTGACGCCCGTGATGAAGCGCGCCTGCGGAGAGGCGAGGAAGACGACGGCATGGGCCACGTCGTCCGTCGTCCCGATACTCTTGAGCGGCGTCGCGTCGACGATCAGCTTGCGCGTCTCCTCTGGCAGGGCCTGCGTCATCGGCGTATCGATGTAGCCTGGGGCGAGGGCATTGACGCGTACGCCGCGCGTGCCGAGCTCCTTGGCCAGCGATTTGGTGAGGCCGATGATGCCCGCCTTTGCTGCCGCGTAGTTGGCCTGCCCCGCATTGCCGCGGCGGCCCACGACACTGGCGAGATTGATGATACAGCCTGCGCGGCGGCGGAACATCTTGCGGGCCGCCGCCTTGCTCACGAGAAACGTACCGCGGAGGTGCGTGGCGATGACGCTGTCGAAGTCGGCCGGGTCCATCATCATGACGACGTTGTCGCGCGTGATGCCGGCGTTGTTGACCACGACGGCCAGGGGGCCGAGCTCCGCTTCGGCACGCTCGACCATGGCGTTGACCTGCTGCTCGTCGGAGACGTCGGCCATCACGACGAGGCCCCTGCGGCCGAGCGCCTCGATCTCGCCGACCAAGGCCGCGCAGGCGGCTTCGCCCGCAAAGTCGTTGACGGCGACGTCGGCGCCGGCCGCAGCCAGGCTGAGCGCAATAGCGCGCCCTATGCCGCGGCCGGCGCCGGTCACCAGCGCGACGGATCCTGTCAGGTCAAGCTCGACGGTCACGCGACCTCCCAGTAGCGTGGATCTTCGCGCAGTTCCCCGATCGTGTCGGCGTCGGTGGCCCGGGCCACCGTCGCCTCCGGGGAGATACGCCGCACAAGGCCGCTGAGCACGCTGCCGGGGCCGACCTCAAGAAACGCATCATACCCTGCTGCATACAGCGTTTTCACGGACTGGGTGAACTGGACCGGCGAGACGAGCTGCCGTGACAGCAGCTCGACGAAGTCGCCGGTCTCGAACGCGAGGCTGCAGACCGAGAAGAACGCCGGATCCGGCGTGTGCCACTCGGTCGCCTCGAGCTCGGCGCGCAGCGGCGCCTGGGCGGCTGCGATCAGCGGCGAATGGAAGGCGCCGCTCACGGCCAGGGGGATCACTCGCCTGGCGCCGGCGCCCGTGGCCCTGGCCGCCAGGTCGTCCAGAGCGGCCTTCGTGCCGCTCACCACGACCTGGCCGGGGCTGTTGAAGTTGGCCGGCCACACGCCGTCGCCGGCAGTCACAAGCTCTGCCACCTTCTCGTCGGGCAAGCCGATGACGGCGGCCATGCCGCCGGGGTTCGCCGCGGCGGCGCGCAGCATTTCCTGGCCGCGCCGCCGTACCAGGCGCAGCGCGTCGTCAAACGATAGCGCGCCGGTGGCGACCAGCGCCGAGTACTCGCCGAGGCTGTGGCCGAAGGCCACGTCGAAGCGCAGCCCCGCGTCGGCAAGGATGCGGAAGATGCCGATCGAGTTGACCAGCAGCGCCGGCTGCGTGACGTCGGTACGCGCCAGCGTCTCGGCCGGACCCATGGCGCAGACCTGCTCGAGGTCGAAGTCGAGCACGTCGGAGGCCTCGGCGTAGCTGTCGCGCATCTGCGGATAGGCGGCGCAGAGGTCGCAGCCCATGCCGACGGCTTGGGACCCCTGCCCGGGAAACATCAGTGCAAGCTTGCTCATGACGTCCTCCAGGACGCTGTCTGTGGATTCGACTCAGTGCTTACCCCGAACGGCGACGAAACGCGACAGAGACGCGACTGCGGCCCGGTCACAACTCCCACTTGGTGAGGCACGAACCCCACGTGAGCCC
>JAPLCM010000115.1 GCA_026392275.1 Actinomycetota bacterium
GCCGCCCGTCGCCCGAGCCACCAGCGTCGATCCTCTCGACTACCAGACGAACGGCACGAGACTGTGGCGCACGCTCGTCTGGTACTCCTCGTAGCCGGGATACTCCTCGACGAGCCAGGCCTCTTCGCGGCGGCGCTTGGCATCGAGGAACCCGACTGCCACCGTCCACGGCATCAGCGCCAGCGGCGCAGAGGCGAGCGACCACGCCAGCGTCATCAACAGCACGCCGCCGTACATGGGGTGACGCACCAGCCCGTAGGCGCCGGTGTTCTTCACGCTGCCCTCCTCGACCGGCTTGGGGAACGGCGTGATCTGCCGCCCGAGGCGGGCGACGCCGTCGCCGAAGAGGTACAAGCCGCACAGGCCGCTCAGGCTCGCCGCTGCCATCCGCATGCCGCGCGACGCCGACGGCCACTTGCGTCCCTTGGTCCCCGCCGCCAGCATCACGACGAGGAGCACCACCTGCAACGCGACCCAGCCTTCACCGCGGCGACCCAGTTTAGGCAGGCTGCTGGTCACGACGCACCTCCTCCGGCGACCGTCCGGACGTCGGCACCACTGTGACGATGACCGCGCCGGAGGCCGGCGTCGACCAGGATCGCGAGGCCGATGGTGATGGCGAGCGCCGACCACACGAGTGCGCCACTCGCCCACGCTTGCGCGTCGGCGAGGAGCGCGAGGCCGATGGCGCTGCACACGACGCCGCCCAGCGTCACGCGCCGCGAGAACGCCATCTCGGACGCCGCCCAGCCGATGACGGCGAGCGGCCACCACTGACCGATCGTCTGGCTCGAGTCGACGACGCCGGCGGCGTCGAGGATGCCGCAGACGCCCACGGCGAGCAGCATGATTGAGATCCAGATGGTACTTGGCTTCATCTTCGTTCTCCCTTCGAGATTTCGATGACTATCGAACTATCTGCTGAAATGAAACGGGCTTCAGCTCTTCGCCTCAGCTCCCTTCGCATACTGTTCGAGCTCACGCAGCACGTCCGCATCGACTGAGCAGTAGAGGCGCTGGCCGCGCTTCTCGCAGGTGATGAGGCCCGAGTTTCTGAGCTCCTTCACGTGATGGGACACCGTCGAGAGCGACAGGTGGAAGCGCTCGGCGATCTGGGAGAGGCTGTCGCTCGCCTCTTCCTCTGAGCAGCCATCCGAACTGCCGCAGTCGCGCACGAGTTCGAAGATGGCGAAGCGCGTCGGGTCGCCGAGGGCCTTGAAGATCTTGGAGAGGTCAGCCACGGAGCAGCTCCTTCGTGTACTTTGATACTTCGATTATAATCGAAGTATAGCAGCGTCCCACGGGATGTCAACACTCTCGTTCGGGCGGGCGTAGAATGCGCAGTGATGGCCGGACTCACCAGACCAATGACGGCAGTCCCCGCAAGCGTCAGCGTCGGCGTGCTCGCGACGCTCTCCATGGATGCGGTCTTCCTCGCCGCCAGCCAGTTCGGTGGCGCGAGCTTCACATCCGACAAGATCGGGCTGGAGCTCGTGGGTCGCTGGGCAGGCGGCCTCGCTCAGGGACGCCTCCGGCACGCGGACATGACGGCCGAGCCGGCGCTTCGCGGCGAGGCGGCCCTGGGGCTTGCGGTCCACTACGTGACGGGGGTCATGCTGACGGAGGCCTACTACCAGGTGCTGCGTCGCGGCGGCCACAAGCCCGGCGTGCTGTCGGCAACGGCCTTCGGGGCAGCAACGGCTCTTCTGCCACTGCTCGTCATGTATCCGTCATGGGGCCTCGGCCCGTTCGCAGTGCGCAGCGGTGAAGCCACGCGGCTGCTGCGGATCATGCTGCTCGGGCACACGGCGTTCGGCGCCGCGATCGGTCTCTGGACGATGCTCCTGGATCGACGCCGCGTGACCGGCGAGACGCCTCAAGACAGCTGAGCGCCCTGCTGGGATCGCGTCGACGTCAAGGCGCCGAACTGCTGCCCTGGCCCGCGAGTGCTCCGCGCGTCCCCGCGTCGACTTTCCCGGCGGGCTCGTGATCGTGTGCGCCCGTCTGCGCTTCGCCCGGGCTACGTTCCGCTGACGCTGCGCCCTCTCAGTCGCACGCGCTCCCACGCGCCGCGGGTCGCAGGCGGCGCCACTATCTCGTCGTCGGGCTTGAGTCGGAGGCGCGCGGCCTCAGCGGGACAGCCCGTCACGCAGAGGCCGCAGCCGATGCACGACTCGCGGCGCACGACGCGCACGCCGTCGTCGCTCACGGCGACGGCTTTGACCTGGCAGCGCTCGTCGCAGGCGCCGCAGGCGGTGCACGCGAGCGGGTCGATCTCGGCGACGTAGTTCGCCTGCGCCACCGAGTGCTCGAGGCCCCACTCGTTGATACCGCGCAGCAGCCCGCAGCAGCAGCCGCAGCAGTTGCAGACGTAGCCGATCCCCGCGGCCACGTTGCTCACCGTGTGCACGAGACCGACCCGCTCCGCCTCGTCGAGGACCGCGAGGGCCTCCTCGTGTGAGATCCCGCTCGCTTCGTCGCCGCTCTCCGCGAAGGAGAACCAGAGGCACGCCTCGAGGGGGAGGTCGCAGCGCCTCGTGCCGAGCTCGTCCTGCTGCAGACGGCAGACGCACGTCTCGACGCGGAACGAGCTCGCCTTGCCGAGGATGGCGCGCACATCGTCGTAGGGAAGCACCCACTCCACCTCAGTCGCTCCTCGGGCCGGGACGACGCGATGGATGGCGGGTTGCGGGCTCATGATCCCTACCGCGCCCCCGCCGCAGAAGTACTCCTCGACAAGGCGCGCGAACTCCACGTCGTGCGTCTCGAGCATGTGAGCCTCGTAGAATCCGACGACGAACGGCGCCAGGCGGTGGCCGTATCCATCGCCGACCGAACCCGTCCAGATCACGCCGCGCTCCGCGAGACTCCCGAGCGTCGCCGCGACGTGGACAGGCTCGAGAGCGGCCCGCCGGGCGACGTCGGCGGCCAGGGCCGGACGCCCGGTCAACGCCGCTGCCACCTCAGCTTCGTCGGGCGTGAACACGTGACGCAGGATGCGCAGCTCGACGTTCGACTCCGTGCGCGGGAAGCCGTTGGCCAAACCGTCGAGCGCGGCCGCGAGGCGCTCGTAAACGTCGCCGCTCATCGCGGCCTCCTTCGCTCGTGACCCGCCACTGTGCCCGACGCGTGCCGCGCCAACGTACCTTGATGCGTGCGGTCCGACTCCATGAGCCGGCTCCATCGTATCGCGTTCGCGTAGCCCAACGAACCTCCGCCGGCCGACGGGGTCATCGGCTCGCGAGAGACACACTCCCCCTGCTTGGCGATCGCTGCTCTGATCCCCGCGTCGATCTGCTCCACGGCATCCGACTGCACGTGCGGCGAGACGTGCGAGTCGCGACCCGTCCCAGAGGCGCCGCGGCGCATGCGGCCGGCGCGCCGCTGCGCCAGCCGTCATCGGCGTCCAACGGCCATGACGAAGAAACGCGCGTCCCGCTCGGTCTGTATGGATGGAGAGGCACAACGAACGACATGGGGAGGGGCCGTGGACACTGCGAGGGATCATCAGCGGGGTTCCGCCGCAGGCACCTGGACGATCTCGCTCGTCGTCCTCTTTCTGCTGTGCGCGAGCGCGGTCGTGAGCGCGTGCGGCGACTCCGGCGGACAGGCGACGGGATCGGCGCGTCCGGCAGCTTCCCCGAGTACGACCCAGTGGGACTACGTCGTGCTGGGGGACTCCGCGTTCCAGGCGCCGGACGAGGCGACGACGGTGGCTGATGTCCAGGCGCGGCTGATCAAACGCGACGTGGGCGCGGATGCGAAGGTCCACTGGTACTACTACCCCGGCTCGACCAGTGCCAAGGTGCTCATGGAGCTGCGCTACAACAAGCCGCTGCGCGAGGCGATCCGCACGGCCGAGGTGGTGCTCTTCGACGTGCCCGTCGGGCAGTTGAAGCAGACCATCCCCTTCGACCAGACAGCGTACCAGCCCCTGCCCGGCAGCCCGCAGAGGTACCGGCAGGGCATGGCGCGCATGCTCGTGGACTACCGCAAGGACGCACGGGCGATCGTCAGCGAGATCGTCTCCCTGCGCAGCCCTTCCGCGGCGAGCATCCGGGCGATCGACTTCTGGCAGTTGGGCTACACGGGGTTCCGCAAGTTGGGCGTGGGAGCTGTCATGCGTGAGGCCTGGCTCCGCATCAACGAGGCCGTGGACCGGGCGTGCGCGGCGCAGGGCGTGACGGTGGTCGACGCCTATGCGGCGTTCATGGGGCCTGACGGCAAGACGGACCCGGTCGCCGCCGGCAACGTCCTGCCCGACCAGATGCACCTGACGGACGCGGGTCTCGCCAAGCTCGCGGAGCTTCTCCACGAGAAGGGCTACAAGGAGATCGCCCCGACACCGTAGGCCAAGGGACGCCCTGCGAAGGCATGCCAGATCTCCGACCGTCACGGCAGCAGCAGCGTTGCCGCGACCCCCCGCGATCCACGATACCCGCGACCCGCCGCTGTGAGAGGCGCTACTTGGTGCCGAAGAGGCGGTCGCCGGCGGCGCCCAGGCCCGGCACGATGTACGCCTGCTCGTTGAGGTGGGAATCGAGCGACCCCACGTACACTTTCGCGGCGGCGTGCTGCCGATTGAACACGCGCATCCCGTCAGGCGCGCCGACGAGCGCGAGAAAGCGGATGTCACTGTCCGGGACGCCGCGAGCGTCGAGCACGGCGACCGCGCGCGCCGCGGAGTTGCCGGTCGCAAGCATCGGGTCGGCGAGGATGAATGTCCGCCCCTCGACCTCGGGGAGCTTCACGAGGTGATCGTGCGGCTTCTTGGTCTCCGGATCGCGGCACAGACCGATGTGGCCGACTCGCGCCCCGGGTACGAGTTCGAGCAGGCCGTCGGCCATGCCGATGCCGGCCCTCAGGATCGGCGCGATGGCGAGCTTCTTGCCGGCGATCACCGGCGCCTTCATCTCGGTCAGCGGCGTGCGGATCGTCTCGCTGTGCGACCAGCGCTCGCCGCCGCTGTGGCCTGAACGCGCGCGGCGGCCGCGTGTCTCCGCGCTACCGGAAGAAGATGAGGCGCGCGTCGGGCTCGCCGTCGTGCACGAGGACGAGCGCCATGCTGGGCCGCGGATCGTGCGGAAGCGGCGCCATGCAGCTGCCGGGATTGAGCCACAGGACCGGCACCCGGCCCGGCGCAGGCCCGCGGTAGCGCAGCTCGGGCCGGTGGGTGTCGCCGTAGACGAGCAGCCCCAGCCCCTCGGCCCCCGGATCCGGGTGGCCGGCTTTGAGGTCGCGGCGCTTGTGCGCGACCACGAAGCGCAGACCGGCCACCTCGCCGAAGGCCTCGGCCGGCAGCTCGGCGCCGAGATCGCCGCGGTCGCGGTTGCCGCGCACCACGGTCACCGGCGCCACGCGCGCCAGTCGCTCGAGCACCATGCTGGAACCCACGTCGCCGGCGTGGATGATGTGGTCGGCGCCGGCGCAGGCCTCAAGCACGCGACGGTCAAGCCGCCCGTGCGTGTCCGAGATCACGGCGATACGTGCTTCCGTGGCTCCGCCCTCCTTCGACCCTTGTGCGTCTCCGTCGGCCCGCGACCGGCCGCTCGCCTCACCATACCCGGCCGGACAACCAGAGTACCCAAGAAGCGCGGTCCGCGCCGGCGCCGTCGATTGTCAGGGTATCGACGGGACGGGCTGGGAGGCGGTGCGACCGCCCGTCACGAGGC
>JAPLCM010000083.1 GCA_026392275.1 Actinomycetota bacterium
TGCGGACCTCCGGCTCGTCGCCGGGGCGGATGTCGAAGCCGAGATTCTCGGCGAAGCGCGTCATGCCGGGGTTCTTGGCCAGCACGTGGCCGTTGATCTCGCGCACGTGGCGGTCGCGGGCGGCCTGGATGAGCGCGTCCATGAGCTTGCCGCCGATGCCCCTGCGCTGGTACTCGTCGCGCACGACGATGGCGAACTCGCCCTCTTCGGCGTTGGCCGTCTCGATGGAGAGGCGGGCGACGCCGAGCATCGCCTTCTTCTTCCTGCCCTTGCTCTCGCGGATCGCGACTAGGGCGATCTCGCGGTCGTAGTCGATGTGGCAGTAACGCACCAGCATCGACTTGGTGACCTCGCCGAGCGGCCCGAAGAAGCGGTACTCGGCGGTGGCCGGCGAGAACGATTCGACCATCTCGGCCCACAGCGGTTCGTCCTCGGGCCTGATGGCGCGGATGCTGACCTTCTCGCCATCGATGGGCACGTCCCAGTGGAACTTGGTCGGGTACATCGAGATCATCAGATGTGAACCGGGAAGGGTGATCTTGCGCACGTCCTTGGGTTCGATGACGATGCGCGCGTCGAGGGCGCAGACGCCGTCGGCGCGCACCTGCAGCGGGTTCACGTCCATCTCGAGGATCTCGGGAAAGTCGACGAGCAGGTAGCTCACCTTCACCATCGCCTGCTCGAGGGCCGTCATGTCCACCGGCGCCTTGCCGCGGTATCCCTCCAGCAGGCGCGACACCTTGGTGCTCTGGATCATGGAGCGGGCCAGGGCCTGGTTGAGCGGCGGGAAGTCGACGGCGACGTCGCTGTACAGCTCGACGCCGGTGCCGCCCATACCGAACATGAGCGCCGGGCCGAAGGTGGGGTCTTTCTTGGAGCCGATGATGACCTCGTAGCCGCCGCGGCTCATGGCTTCGACGGCGACGCCGATGATCTTCGCCCCCGGCGCCGCCTGCGCGACACGCTCGGTGATCTTGGCGAACTGGTTGGCCGCCTCCGGCGCCGAGCGCACGTTGAGGGCGATGCCGCCGACGTCGCTCTTGTGGGTGATGTCGTGGCTGAGGATCTTGATGGCGACCGGGAAACCGATCTCCTCGGCGGCCGCGGTGCACTCCTCGACGGTGGTCGCGACCACGGTCCTGACGGCCGGGATCTTGTAGGCGTCGAGCACGGCTTTGGCCTCGGGCTCGCTGAGGATGGAACGGCCGTCGCGGGAGACCTCGATGAACATGTCCTTGACGGCCTCGCGGTCGGGGTCGAAATCGGGGAGGATATCGGCCGGCGTCTCGTAAAGGTTGGCCAGGTTGCGAGTGTACTGATACATGTACATGTAGGCGCGCACTGCGTCTTCGGGGGTGTCGAAGGTGGGCACGTAGGCGCTGCGGAAGATCTTGATGCCGTCGGCCACCTTGATCTCGCCCATGAACGAGGTGAGCAGCGGCTTCAACTGGTGGGTGCGAGAGACCTCGACGAGCGCCTGGGCGGTGGCCGTGGGGTCGCTCATCGCCTGCGGCGTGAGGATCGCCAGCACGCCGTCGCAGTTGGGGTCGTCCATCAGCGCCTGCGCGGCGGCCGCGTACCGCTGGGCATCGGCGTCGCCTGCCACGTCGACCGGGTTGCCGCGTGCGCCGAAGGTGGGCAGGCACGCCTTGAGCTTCTCGTCGGTCTCGGGCGCGAGCTCGGCAAGCTCGCCGCCCAGGTGCAGCAGGCGATCGCAGGCCATCACGCCGGGGCCGCCGGCGTTGGTGACGATGCCCAGGCGGGGCCCGCGCGGGCTGGAGACGCGGCTCAGCGCTTCGCTGGCGTCGAACAGGTCTTCGATCTCGTCGACGCGCACGACGCCGGCGCGGCGGAACACGGCGCTGTAGAGCGTGTCGTCGCCGGCGAGGGCGCCGGTGTGGCTGGCGGCCGCCAGGGCGCTGCGCGCCGTTCGGCCGCTCTTGACCACGATTATCGGCTTGCTCTTGGCGAAATGCCGCGCCGCGCTCATGAACTTGCGCGCGTCGGTGATGGACTCGATGTACAGGATGATGCTGCTCGTGTGCGAGTCGGCGCCGAAGTAGTCGATGAGGTCGCCGAAGTCCACGTCGGCCATGGAGCCGACGCTGACGAAGGCGCTGAAGCCCACCTCGTTGGCGGCCGCCCAGTCGAGGATCGCAGTGCCGAGGGCGCCGGACTGGCTGAAGAACGCCACGCGGCCAGCGGGGGGGATGACGTGTGCGAAGGTGACGTTGAGATTCAGCCCTGGGCGGATGTAGCCCAGGCAGTTGGGGCCGATGATGCGCACCCCGTAGCTCTCGGCGATGGCGCAGACCTCTTGCTCGAGCTTCCTGCCGGCGTCGCCGATCTCCTTGAAGCCGGACGACACGATGACGGCGCCGGACACGCCCGCCTCGCCGCATTCGCGCATCGTCTCGGGCACGGCTTTCGCCGGCACGGCGATGACCGCCAGGTCGATCTTGCGGGGTACCTGGCTGATGGAGGCGTAGGCTTGGATGCCCTGCACCGACTGCGCCGCCACGTTGACCGGGTAGACGATGCCGTCGTACTCCGCGCCGATGAGGTTGCGCAGGAGGATGTAACCGACCGACCCCTTCTTGTTGGAGGCGCCGATCACGGCGATGCTCCGCGGGTCGAACAGCTTATCGAGATTACGTGTGCTCATGACTGTGGTCCCGTCTTTCGTGGTTGCTCTGCCCCTCGCGGGACTCCCTGAGTACTCTACGCCGCGGAGGCTGCGGGTTCATCCCGGACGGTGGTGGACGAGAAGGAGAACCGCCGCCGCCGGCACATACCTACGGTACCGGTGTTTACGTGCTCGCAGGCACGGAGACAGACTGGCAACGTGGAGTCGAACTGGAGGTGTCGCCGTGAGCGAGCCCTTGTACGCACAGCGCTATCGGCTGGTGGAGGCGCTGCCTCCCGGCTGGGCGCTGGCCGTCCATCGCGCCCAGGACGCCGGCGGGCGCTCCGTGCGCATCACCGTGGTGCGGCCCGCCGATCCCGACGCGTTCATGCGCTCCATGGGCGTCGCCGCAGCGGCCCGCCATCTCGATCTGCCGGCGGTCCTCGACATCGGGCAGGACGGCGCCGACGTGTTCGTCGTCACCGAGGACGTGCGCGGCGACGATGCGGCGGCTCTGGTAGCCGGCGGGCCCCTGCCTGTCGCCGCAGCGACGATGCTCGTCGCCGAGGCTGCCGCCGGCCTCGCTGCGTTGCACGGCCACGGCGCGGTGCACGGTGGCGTGGAGCCGCAGGCGCTCGTGCAGACCGGCGACGGGACAGTGAAGCTGACCGGCGCCGGTCTTGCGGCAGCGTATCTGCCGCCCGACCTGCGCCCCGGTGCGCCCGCCGTCGGCGCTCGCTACCTGAGTCCGGAGGAGATACAGGGCCGGACGGCCGAGCCGGCCTCCGATGTCTACCGGCTCGGCCTCGTGCTCTACCTGCTCCTCACCGGGTCGCACGTCTTCGACGGCCCCGACGCCGCGTCCATCGCCCGCGAGCACCTCGACGGGGTGGTGCAGCCGCCACAGTTCCGCAACCCCGAGGTGCCGCCGGCGCTCGCGCAGGTCGTGCTGCGCACTCTCGAGAAGGACCCCGCCCGCCGCGGCAGCGCGGCGCAGCTCCAGCAAGACCTTTCGGGCGTGCTCGGATCCGCGCAGGTGCAGGTCGCTCCGGCGCCGGTCAAGCCCAAGAACCGCGGCTGGATCTGGGCGCTCGGCGTCCTCATCGTCGTCGCCCTCGCCGGGGTGGGCGTCGCCTGGGCGGCCGGCGTCTTCGACAACCAGGAGCCCACCAAGAAGGTCGCCGTCCCCGATCTCATGGGAATGACGCAGCAGGGTGCGAGCAGCGCCCTGTCGCAGGCCGGCCTCAAGGTCGGCGAGGTGGTCAGCGAGCAAAGCGACAAGGGCCCGGCCGGCACCGTCATCGCGCAAGACCCCGCGGCTGGTGCGGAGGTCGCAGAGGGTGACGCGGTGGCGTTGACCTTGTCGAGCGGAGCCTCGCCGAGCCCGCCTCCCGCCGTCGACGTCCCCGACGTCGTCGGGTCCACCCAGGCCGAGGCGGTGCAGACGCTGGGCGCCGCCGGGTTCGCGGTCGTCGTCGTGAGTGAGGCGAGCCTGACGCCGGCCGGCGAAGTGGTCGCCCAGTCGCCCACGGGCGGCGTCATCGCCCAGTCGGGCAGCACGGTGAAGATCACCGTCTCGACCGGCCCAGCGGTGGAGCCCACGGCAAGTTCCAGCCCGTAAGACCAGCTTCTGCGGGACTGCGTACGCAGAAAGGGCGGGTGGCCCTGCGGCCGCCCGCCCTTTCGCGACTGCGTACGGGATCGCCTTCTGCTACTGGCGGTTGCCCTTGAGCTCCTCGACGACGGCCGGATCGGCCAGCGTGGAGGTGTCGCCCAGCGCATCGAACTCGCCCTCGGCGATCTTGCGCAGGATGCGGCGCATGATCTTGCCCGAACGCGTCTTGGGCAGGCCTGTGGCGAACTGCATCTTGTCCGGCGTGGCAATGGGGCCCACGACCTTGCGCACATGGGCGACGAGCTCCTTCTTGAGGTCGTCGCTGGGCTCGATGCCGTCGTTGAGCGTGACGTAGGCGTAGATACCCGTACCCTTGATGGGATGCGGGAAGCCGACCACGGCAGCCTCGGCCACCTTGGAATAGCTGACCAGCGCGCCCTCCACGTCGGAGGTGCTGATGCGGTGCCCGGAGACGTTGAGGACGTCGTCGATGCGGCCCTTGAGCCAGTGGTCGCCGTCGGCGTCGATGGCGCAGCCGTCGCCGGTGATGAAGACGCCCTTGAACATCGAGAAGTACACTTGCTTGAAGCGCTCTCCATCGAGGTCGCCCCACGTGCCGCGGATCATGCCGGGCCACGGAGCGGTGATGACGAGATGGCCGTCCTCGCCGACGTCGGCGAGGGCGCCGTCGCCCTTGAGCACCTGGGTCTGCACGCCGAAGAACGGCTTGCCCGCCGAAGCGGGCTTGAGGGTGGAGGCGCCCGGCAGCGGCGTGATCATGAGGCCGCCGGTCTCGGTCTGCCACCACGTGTCGCACAGCGGGATGCGGCCCTTGCCGATCTTCTCGTGGTACCACAGCCAGCTGTTGGCGTCGATCGGCTCGCCCACCGAGCCCAGCATGCGCAGGCTCGACATGGGGTGCTTCTCCGGCCACTCGTCGCCCTGGCCGATGAGGCTGCGGATGACGGTCGGGGCCGTGTACATGGTGGTGGCGCCGTGCTTCTCGACGACCTGCCAGTAGCGGTCGGGCTGCGGGTAGGTGGGCAGACCTTCGAAGAGGATGCTGGTGGCGCCGCAGGCCAGCGGCCCGTACACGATGTAGCTGTGCCCAGTGATCCAGCCGATATCGGCGGTGCAGAAGTGGATGTCGTCGTCGTGCAGATTGAACACGTACTTGGCTGTGTCGTGCACGTATAGCAGGTAGCCGCCGGTACTGTGCAGCACGCCCTTGGGCGTCCCGGTGGAGCCGGAGGTGTAGAGGATGAACAGAGGATGCTCGGCGTCGACCGGCACCGGCGGGCAGTCGGCGGTGATGTCGGGGGCCGCGATCTCGTCGTGATACCAGACGTCGCGACCGGCGGTCATCGGCACGTCGCCGTCGACGCGCTTGACGACGATGACCGTCTCGACCGTGGTCTCGCCGGCGACGGCGAGGTCAGCGTTGGTCTTTGACGGCGTGTTCTTGGCGCCGCGGTGGCCCTTGTCGGCGCAGATGAGCACCTTGGCGCCGCAGTTGTCGATGCGCGCCTTGAGAGCCTCGGCGCTGAAGCCGCCGAACACCACCATGTGGATCGCGCCGAGACGGGCGCAGGCGAGCAGGACGACGGGGAGCTCGCCGATCATTGGCAGGTAGACGGCGACGCGGTCGCCCTTCTGCACGCCGTGCTTCTTGAGAACGTTGGCGAACCGGCTGACCTCGTCGAGGAGTTCCTTGTAGGTCCGCGTCGTAGTGTCGCCAGGGTCGCCCTCGAAGATGATGGCGGGCTTGTCACCCTGGCCGGCCTCGACCCAGCGGTCGAGGCAGTTGTAGCTCGCGTTGAGCTCGCCGCCCTGGAACCACTTGACGCTCGGCGTGGGATCGAAGCTCCACTCGAGGACCGTGTCCCACGGCTTCGTCCAGACCAGTGCATCCTCGGCGCGCTCAGCCCAATACCCCTCGGGGTCCTCGATGGAACGCTTGTACGTGGCCTCGTACTCGGCCTCGCTCTTGAAATAGGCGTTCTTCGAGAACTCGGGCGACGGTGGGAAAAGCTTCGGCTCGTCAGACACCCTGTTCACCTCCCATGGACCCTCCACAGGTCCGCTCGCTGAAATGGACTCTCCCGTGCCGGTGCCCGACGAGACGGCGTGGGGGGCTCGTCCGCGGCCGGCGGGCTACCAGGTCGCCGCGCGGCGGGACCAGCCGGCGGGGTGTCCAACGTCATCGCTCCAGCGCGCCCGTTGGTCCTGGACCACGCGGGCCGCACGACGACAGCATGCACCTCGCCCCTCGGGCTAGGCCAATCGTTGACACTACGTGAGAAACGGGTGGCAACGCAAGCCGCCGGTGTGAGGTTCATCATGATGCACGAAGCGGTCGGCGGAGGGTGCTGACGTGGCGTGGTGGGCGATGTTGGGTTTGAACCAACGACCTCCCGCGTGTGAGGCGGGCGCTCTCCCGCTGAGCTAATCGCCCACGGGCGCGGGGATGGGCGCCTGGTCTTCGCTCTCCGAGCCGGCGCCCTGCCGGCTCACCGGCGCGCCCCCGCGGGAGGCAGAGGATACCACAGCCGTCTTGCGGGGGAAAACAGTGCCATGGACGCTGAGGAACTGATCAGGCGAGGGTATCGCGCTCTCGGTCTGGGCGCCGCCGACGATGTGCTCGCGATGTTCGACCAGCTCGGCGACGAGCCGGCCCAGTGGGCGGTGTACGCGGTTGGCGCTTTCGGCAGCCGTCACCCGGCCGGCGACGTCGTGGCCATGGAGTTGTTCGTCGGCCTGCCTTCCCACTTCGAGGTGATCGGCGTCGAGCTCCGGACCTGGAGCATGAACCGGCGCCGCACGAAGCTGACCGTGATCGGCCGCTACCGCGTGCGCATTCGGGGAAGCTGGGAGGTGCTGGCGCTGCCCTTCACGCATGTCTGGTACGTCTCGAGCCGGCGCGTCGAGAAGGTCGTCAGCCTGCTCGATGGGGTGGAATTGCGACGCCTGGCGCCTGCGCGACACTCAGGCACGTGCAGCTAGAGCAACCCACGTCCCTCGGCCAGGCCTCCGTCCTTCCAGTTCCACCACCGCGTGAGCTCGAGCTCGGGGCGCGGCTGGCCGGCGAAATACACGGAGCTGCGGAACACGTAGAGCACGCAGCGGTCGACGTGGTGGCCGGCGCGCTCCTCCAGCGCGGCGTAGAGCTGCTCGGGGTCGCGGCCGCGAAGGTCGGCGATCTTCTCGATGCCGAGCAGACGCAGGTCGCGGGCCAGTGAGGGGCCTACGCCGGGGATGTCCTGCAGTTCGTCCGCCTGGTCTCGTTGCCTGCGCATAACCGCACCACTCTACCGGCGGCGGAGGGCAGAGGGAAGGGACGGGGGCCTCACGATTCGCGCCGCCGGGGCGGTGGCGGCGGCCGGCGGGGAGGCGCGCATCACGTGGGGGGCGGGGAGGCCGAGGCGCGCATCAGGCGGGCGGCGGGTCTGCGGCGGCTGAGCCGTCGCGCCCGCGCCGCCCGCCCTCTTCAGGCCTCAGCGCGCTCCTTGAGCGCGCGAGCCATCAGCTCGAAACCCTGTTGCGAGGCCGTCATCACCTTACCGACGAAGGGCAGCAGAATGCCACTCACGTCCTCGTGCGTGGTGAAGCGTGAACGCCCGTCGCTCAGCGGCTCGACGATGAGGGCGTGGCGCCCGTCGAACAGGCCGGGGAGCTTGAACTCGCCCTTCCAGCGAATGAGGCGCCCAGGCTCGAAGTCCAGGACCCGCGGCCGAAGGCCGACCGGCTTCATGCCCGGCGCCGCGATCGTGATGGCCAGGCGCTCGCCGACGCGCGGCTCTCCCGTGGCGCGGACGATGAACGGGTTCCAGTCTGCGTATCGCCCGAAGTCGCTCACGATCTGCCACACGCGCTCTGCGGGAGCGTCGATCTCGACCTCTGCGTGAAGGTACTTCATCGGGCCTCCCCGGACTCTACGAGGTACCTCTACCCACTCTGCGCCGCGCCGGCACATGCATGTCGCGCCGCCCCTTCAGATCGCGTGGCGATGCCCGCGCCTCGAGAGCGTGCCGCGCCTGCGCTGCCAGTCGGGCATGACCGCGGCCACTCGCTGCCAGAATCGCGGCCCGTGGTTGGGCTCGTGCAAGTGCGTGAGCTCGTGCACCACGACGTAGTCGACGAGCTCGGGCGGCTGGAGCACCAGCTCCCAGTGGAAGCTGACGAGGCGCGTGCGCGCGTCGCAGACGCCCCAGCGGCGCTTGCCGAGGTCGCGGACCACGACGCCGGAGGGGGCGGCGTTCACAAGCGGCGCGTAGTGGGCCACGCGGGCGCCGATCCGCGCCCGGGCGCGCTTCGTGTACCAGTTCACGAAGGCGGCGCGTGCCTCGCCGTCCAGGTCGCGCACGAGCTCGAAGCGGCCGCGGCGCAGGGCGACGGGGGCGCCGGGCCGGTCGTCGGCGTCGACGATCACCAGCCGGTACGCGCGGCCGAGGTAGGGCAGCCGCTCGCCGGCGACAAAACGCAGGGGCGGCGGGGGAGGGCCGAGCGCTTCGAACTCGGCGAACTTGCGGCGCACCCACGGGAGCTTGGCGCGCACGGTACTCTCGAGCTTGCGCGCCGGCACGCCCACCGGCGCGAGCACGCGCAGCTCGCCCTCGCGCGACACGCTGATGCCGATCGTGCGCCGCCGCCGGCTCCAGCGCACGGCGAAGACGAGGCCGTCGACCTCGAGCGACTCGATGGGTGCGCGTCTCAGCTTCACGACGGGCATCCTAACGTAGCGGCGCCGGGGGCCGTGCGGTGGTCACGCGCAGGCCCGCGAAGTGCGGCACGCCCACTGCGTCCGGCCGGAGCGCGGCTCTCCGTACGCCGGAAGGGCGGCCCCGATGGGGCCGCCCTTCCGGCGAACACGCAGATGTGGTACGGCGTCAGACCTTACGGACGTTGCTCGCCTGCATCTTGCCGTTCTGGCCCTGAGTGACGTCGAACGTGACCTTCTGGCCCTCGTCCAGGGTCTTGAAACCCTCGTCCTGGATCTCGCGGAAGTGAACGAACAGGTCGTCCCCATCCTCGCGCGAGATGAAGCCATAGCCCTTGGCCGCGTTGAACCACTTGACGGTACCTTCTGCCATTTCACAATCCTTTATCCGCCCCGGAGGGCTATTAACAAAGCAACGCGACCGATTGCCACGTACCGCTGACAACGCCGGCGGTAAAGACAGAAGGTCACGCCGCCAACTCTCGAGCCACCGATGGGCTCGTGGGCACAGTGTAGAGCATTTCAAGGCAAAAGTCCCGCGTTTCGTCAAGCCGTGGACGGCGCAGGCACGAATCGCCGTCAAATCGGTCGCGCGTGGCCGCCGGCGAAAGCCCGACGCCGGATCCCACGCCGACGCCCACGCCCGACACCACGCCGCCGACCACGCTCGCGCCACGCGCGGTCCGCGTGCGGTCGGGGCAGACGGCGACGCTGAGGTACCAGGTCAACGACCCCAGCCCCAACGGTGGTGCCGCTGCCGTGAAGGTCGTGAGCGGGACGAGGGCGGGCAAGGTAGGCAGGACGCTTCGTCCCGGCCGCGCTCTACTCCGCCGGCCCGGCCGCGTCGCTCGCCGCGACGACGCTCGTCGCCGTGATCTCCGGACCGGCCATGCGTGTCGACGCGCCTTCAAGCCTCGTGCCCGCCACTATGACGGAGAGACCCTCGAGCTCCTTGAACTGCGTCGCGTGGTCGTTCCCATTGGCGATGACCGCCACGACCTTGCCGACGTCGCCCTCCGCCTCGGTGCCACCGATGACCGCCCAGAACCCGCCTTCGAGGTCGCGATACTCCGCGGTCCCTACCGCCATCACGGTGCCGTCCTCGAGGTCGAACAGGCCGGGAGCCATCTTCGTGCTTCCGGCTTCGGCGC
This sequence comes from Actinomycetota bacterium, assembly GCA_026392275.1. Lineage (GTDB taxonomy): Bacteria > Actinomycetota > Thermoleophilia > UBA2241 > UBA2241 > CAIXSE01. The sequence continues at coordinate 10,110 of JAPLCM010000083.1, forward strand.
CACCAACGATGCTCGACGCCGACGGCGCGGGCGGCTCGTCCGCCGGACCCGCGCCGCAGCCTGTGAGGGCTGCGGGGAGCGCGGCGATGACGACGCCAAGCATCAGCAGCGCTGCGATCCGTGTGAGCACGTGTGCCTCCTCAGCCGCGGTGACTCCTGGTGCAAGGGGACGGAGAGCGGCGCCGCAGGGTTCACCTGCGGGGGCCGGCGTCCGTGAGGCGCTCCCCGGCCGTCCTGCTCAGGCCGCGGGCCCGGGCAGCACGCCGGCGGCGGTCAGGGCGCGGAGCGCCTCCTCCGCCGCCTCGTCTGCGGTCGTGGCCGGCGTAAGCTCGAGGTCGGCTCCGATCTCCGCTCCCGAGTCGACGCCCACCACGAACACCTCGTGCGGCGCCGCCAGGCGCCGCAGGCGGTCGAGGTCGAAGCGGTCCACGTCCCCGAGCGCCGCGACCAGCACGATGCCGGCGTCGGTCATGGCCCAGGCGATCTCGCCGACGCGGCCGAGGTGCGCCTCACGGTCGAGCACGTCCTTGGGGTCGCCGAGGTCCGTGGCGCTCAGGCAGTACGAGTGCACGCCGCGCGCGAAGATGCTGCGGTCGACGCGCGCGGCGATGTCGTGCGCTGACTCGTTCGACTCCGCAACGAACAGGATCGCCTTGCCGGCGTGCCCGTACCGCGTCGCGCGCTGCTGCTCCGTGACCTCGCCGCGGCGGAAACGCCGGCCGGTGACGTCGCCGCGCCCCTCGTCCTCCAGGGCCTCCAGAGCGATGCCGCAGCCCGCGATGTCGTGTCCGTGCACGATGACGAAGCGGGAGGTCGGTTCGAGCGTGTCGGCGGTGTCGAAGGCCACCGGGCGCACGGCGCGAAGGATGACCTCCGCGACGTCGTGCCGCTCCACCTGGCCGGCGCCCGTGACGGACTCCAGTTCCTGCTCGTCGAGCACGCTCAGCACGGACTCGAGCTCGGCGGCGACGCGGGCGGCGCCCATGCGCAGCACGTACCGCCGTCCGCGGATCAGCGGGGCGGTGTTCATCCAGAAGACGTTGGCGCGGATGCGCGTCGCGATAAGTGGCTCCGTCTGGTCGGCGCGGACCAGGAGTTCGCCCGGCTTGGCATACACCTGCGCCTCCAGCGTGAGGCCGGTCGCCTGCCCTGCGGACGCCTCCTCCGGCCGGGGGCCAGACAACGCCTCGATGGTCTTGACCGTCGAGTGTTTGCGCGACGGCAGGAAGACCACGTCGTCGCCGGGGCGGACGCGCCCGGTCTCGATGGTGCCGACGAAGATGCGCCGGTCGTCCTGTGCCTCCGTGAACTTGTAGACGTCCTGGAGCGGCATGCGGAACGGGCGGTCCAAGTCGTCATCGAGGCGTGTGAAGGCCTCGACCTGCTCGAGCACCGTCGGCCCGTCGTACCACGGCGCCTCCGCGGCGCGCGCGACGATGTTGGCGCCGTCGCGCGCGCTTACCGGGATGAAGCTTGCGGGCCGCACGCCGAGGCGCGCGAGGAAATCGGCATACTCGTGCACGACTGCGTCGAACGCACCCTGGTCCCAGTCGAGCAGATCCATCTTGTTGACCAGCACGGCGATCTGGCGGATGCCGAGCATCGAGAGGATGTAGCCGTGGCGCTTGGAGTTCTCGCGCACGCCCTCCTGCGCGTCGATCACCAGCAGTGCGGCCTGGGCGCGCGAGGCGCCGGTGATCATGTTCTTGAGGAACTCCACGTGGCCCGGGGCGTCGTGGATGATGTAGTGCCGCTGGTTCGTGTTGAAGAAACAGCGCGCCGTGTCGATGGTGATGCCCTGCGCCTGCTCGTTCTTCAGCGCGTCGAGCAGGAAGGCGTACTCGAACGGGCGCGCGTTGATCTTGCACATCGCCTTGACCTGGTCGAGCTTGCCCTCGGGCAGCGACCCGGTGTCGGCCATGAGCCTGCCGATGACGGTGCTCTTGCCGTGGTCCACGTGACCGACGGCGACGATGTCCAGACGCTCGAGGTCGGGCGACACGAAGACAGGGGCCGGCCGGGCGGCGGGAACGTCTTCGGCTGACGGGCTCACATGTACCCCCCGCGGCGCAGCGACTCGAGGCCGCCGCCGTCGTCCTTGTCCTGGGCGCGGCCGCTGCGCTCGGCGATGTTGCTGAACTTGCCGGTGCGCAGCTCCTCGATGATCTCGCCGACGTTCGTGGCCGTGGACTGCACGGGCGTGGTGCACGGCCAGCAGCCCAGGGAGCGGCAGCGCGTCCCCGTGCCGTCGTCGAAGTAGAGCGAGGTGACGGGGATGCTCTCGCGCTCGATGTACTCCCACACGTTGAGCTCGGTCCAGTCGAGCAGCGGGTGCACGCGCACGTGCGTGCCGGGCTCGAAATCGGTCTTGAAGTAGCGCCACAGCTCCGGCGGCTGGTCGTCGACGTTCCAGTCGTTCTCGACGTCGCGTGGCGAGAAGTAGCGCTCCTTGGAGCGCGAGCCCTCTTCGTCGGCGCGCACCCCGACGATGACGCCGGTGTACGGCGAGAGGTCCTGATCCTCGACCAGCTTGCCCAGGGTATGGTCCATGCGCAGCCTCGGCCATTCGCCGTCGAGGGTGTGCTTGAGCGCCATCGTCTTGAGGTTGCGGCAGCACTCGATGCGGTCGCAGGTGCCGTCGGGGAAGGTGGCCTTCTCCTCCAGCGCCTTGCGGTTCTGGCCGACCACGAGGTTCAGGTGCCACTCGAGCGCCAGCCTGTCGCGGTACTCGATCATCTCGGGCATCTTGTAGGCGGTGTCGATGTGCACCAGCGGGATCGGCACGTGGCCGAAGAAGGCCTTGCGTGCGAGGTGCAGCAGCACGGTGCTGTCCTTGCCGATCGACCACAGCATGCAGACGTTGCCGAGCGCACGGTAGGCCTCGCGGAGGATGTGGACGCTCTTGGCTTCGAGGGTCTCGATCTGGTTCATGAGGCGACTCCGTCGCCGGGGTCGGCCGGCGCGGCGGGCGGCGCCGGCGCGCCGGCCGAGCGCTGGTGCAGCCCGCACTCGCGGCGCTCGGCGCTCTCCCACCACCAGCGCCCGGAGCGCACGTCCTCGCCCTCCGGAACGGCGCGCGTGCACGGCGCGCAGCCGATGCTGGGGAAACCCTGATCGTGCAGCACGTTGTAGGGGACGTCGTGGGCGCGCACGTAGTCCCACACGCCCGCCTCGTCCCACGCCGCCAGCGGGTTGATCTTGTAGAGGCCGGGGCCGGCATCCCACTCCGCCGGCTCCACGATCTGGCGCGTCGCGCCCTGGCCGCTGCGCAGGCCGCAGACCCAGGCGTCGAGGCTCATCTGCGCGCGGCGCAGCGGCTTCACTTTGCGCGTCTCGCAGCACAGCTGGCGCTCGAAGACGCTGTTGCGGAAGAGGTTGACGCCGCCACGGGCGACCATCTCCTCGACCTCGGCCGCACTGGGGAAGTACACGTTGAGGGGTAGATCGTAGCGCCGCACCGTGCGCTCGATGAGGTCGTAGGTCTCGGGATAGAGGCGCCCCGTGTCGAGCGTGAAGATGGGGATGTCCAGTCTCGCCGCGGAGATCATGTGCGTGAGCACCTGGTCCTCGAGACCCAGCGACGTGGCGAAGGCGACGCGTCCGGGAAAGCGCGTCGCGGCGTAGGAGAGTATCGCTTCGGCGGGAGCGGCCTCGAGCTCGGCCAGGACCTGGGCCACGGACTGCGGCTGTGTCATGAGGTCACCTCGGGTCTCGTCGTGAACGACGGTGCTTGGGCTCCAGGGCCTCGGCGCCGTCACAGTACTTGCAATAATCTAACTGGAGACATAACGCAGTTGCATACTAAGACAAGACCGACTGCGAGCGCAAGCAGGGCGCGCCCCAGCGCGGGGCTCCTTCAGGGAGCGCGTCAGCGCGACTGTGGTCGCGCCTCTGCGGCGCAGGTCTCTGCGGCGGGCGATCGATTCAGCGCCGCAGCCAGGCCAGACCGGCGTTGGTATGCGCGTCGGCGGCCAGTGTGGCGCCGGCGACGAAGAGGTCGCGCGTGCCCGAAAGCACGCAGGCGTCGGCGCCTTGGCCGCCGAGGTGCCCGGGCGGCGGCCCGTCCCAGCGCGTGAGCCAGGCGCGCTTGCCGTTCGCTCCGTAGCGCGCCACCACCCACACGGGGACGGTCGCCGTGCGCACGAAGCCGACCGTCCAGACGGTCCCGGGGCTCGAGACGGCCAGCGACCAGTAGCTGCCATAGCCGTCACTGGCCTTGTCGTAGTAGGTGCGCGCCCATCTGACCATCCCGCTGCGGCCGATCTTGAGGAGCAGCGCCTTGTACTTGACCGTCGTGAAGTAGAACGTAGTGCCCGTGACGTAGGCGTTGCCGTGGCCGTCGATCTGCAGATCGGAGATCTCGTCGCTCTGGTGCGTCGTGGGGTTGTCCCAGGTGCGCGTCCAGGTGCGGGCGCCGGTACCCGCCGCGTAGCGAAGCGCGACGACGTCATTGGAGTGGGCGGTGGTCTCTGTCTCTCCGCCCACGTAGACGAAGCCGTCGCGATACCGCACGACATCGCCGGAATCGTACTTGTGAGCGGCGCCGTCCCAGCCGCGCAGCCACTTCGAGGCGCCGCCGGTGGTGAGCTTCTGGACGTAGACGCTGTCGGCGCCGGTGGCCATCAGCCGGGAGCCGGTGACGTACAGGCCGCCGGAGCCGTCGCCGGCGATGCTGGTCGCGCGTGCCGACGCGGTGGCATGGGTGCCGGTCGTGTAGTGCGTCCACCGCTCGAGACCGACCAGAGGATGGGCGGGATCGGCGGCGTCGTCGTACTTCACGACGACCGCGGAACTCCCCGAGCCCATGGCGCCGCAGACGTAGACGTTGCCGGCCGCGTCGGTCACCACGTCGGCGGCCTCGTCGTTGAGGCTCGGGTCGGCGCTGCTCTTGACGGCGGTCCACTGTTGTACGCCGGCAGCGCTCCACTTCGCGACGAGCATGTCGCGGTCGGTCCCGTCCCAGATTGTGGCCACCGCGGCGGCGTTGCCCGCGGCGTCGACGGCCACCGCCATCGGCACGACGCCCTTCGCGCCGGGCACCGCCCAGCCGCGTTGCCACACCTGGTCGCCGGCAGCGTTGCACTTGACGAGCACAAGCTGCCCGGGGAGGACGCCGTAGTCGGAATTGACGACCCCCAGCGCGAACAGGGAGCCGTCGGCGCCGCGCGCGACCGCGGCGTAACGGTCGTCGAGGTCGGCGCCTCCGGAGAGCACGCGCCAGGTCCATATCTCTCCGGAAGCGGGGACGGCGGCGGCGAGAGACGCGAGAGCGCCGCTCGCCGCACACAGCGCGAGAAGCAGGATCGCGAGAACGGCGAGGCGCGCCGCGTTTGCACGGTTTGAACGGGCACGGCGTACCGTCATGGCGATCCCCCTGTCCGGTGATCAAGTGGCAGCCATGAGTATACGTCCGCGTAGACAGCGACCGAGGGTGGTGGAGCCGGTCGCACGAGCCGCGCGGGAGCGGCGAGGCGGCTACTTGAGCGTCGCCGTCCCCTTGAGGGCCAGGGTCGCGCTGACCGTACCTTTCGAGAGGGCGCTGACCGACACGTTGTACACGCCGGGCATGACGTACGGGTAGGTCTGGTCGCGTACGGTCTCAACGACGAAGCGTGTGGCCGTGCCGCAGTTGAAGCTGTACTTCGCCACTGGAAGCTTGGTCTTGACGAGATCGAGGCGGTAAGCGTCGAAGGACCCGGTCGCCGCCGTCCAGGAGAAGACGGAGAAGAACGGCGGCACGGACGTCACGGTCAGCTTCGCGCCGGCGGGGAACTGCGTGGTCGGCTTCTTGCCGCCGGCGGCGCCATACGGCTTCATTGAACAGGTATCGGCGCGACGATTCGGACACGCGAGGAGCGTCCGTGCCTCTCTGTGAGGGTGCGGCGTACCATGGCGCTGCGAACGCGGCCACGGCCTCGGCGCTCCTTTCCCGCGATGGCGGAGCGCGCAGCGACGCGTCGGCGCGCTCATGCGGCCACCCATGCCGCGAACGTCATGCGCGTGAGGTAGAGTCGAGCGATGGACCCGTTCCGCTGCCTCCTTACACACCCGGTCTGCGGCGAGCCGGCCGCTGCCGTC
>JAPLCM010000241.1 GCA_026392275.1 Actinomycetota bacterium
GTCGCCGGAGCAGGCCCAGGGGATCGCCGTCGACGGACGCAGCGACATCTACTCGCTGGGCGTGATGCTCTTCGAGTCGCTCGCGGGGCGGGTGCCCTACGAAGGCGACACCCTGGCGACCGTGCTCGTGAAGCACATCACCGCACCGGTGCCGGCCGTGTGCCCGCTCAACGCCGAGCTGCCGCCGCTGCTCGACGGCCTCATGCGCACGGCGCTGGCCAAGGACCCCGACGAGCGCTTCCAGACGGGGCAGGCGCTGGCCGCCGCCCTGCGGCAGGGGCTGGGGCCGCTTGTTGCGCGCAGCGGCGCCGAAGCGGCGATGGCGACGCGGGTCGAGCGGCCGTCGAGGGGCGACCCGGCGCCTCATAGCCCTGCGAGCGCGGAGACGCCGGCGCCGGCGAAGCCGCCGGCCGATCGCGCGCCCGCGCACGACGTGTTCATCAGCTACGCGGCGAGCGACAAGGCGGTGGCCGACGCCGTCTGTTCGACCCTCGAAGCCGAGCGCATGAAATGCTGGATGGCGCCGCGCGACGTCATGCCCGGCGAGAGCTACGCGCAAGCCCTGGTCAATGCCATCCACGCGGCTCGGGTGTTCGTCCTCGTGTTCTCGTCGGCCACCAACCAGTCTCATCAGGTGGAGCGCGAGCTCGACATGGCGGTCACCTCGCGCCTGCCCATGATCCCTCTGCGCGTGGAGGACGTGCTGCCACGCGAGTCCATCGAGTACTACCTCGCCGGCCATCACTGGCTGGACGCGTTCACGCCGCCACTCGAAGACCACCTCAGGCGTCTCGCCGCGGCGATCACGACGATCCTCCGGCGCTCGGCTGCCCCGGCGGGGCGCTCTGCCGAAGCGGCGGCGTCCGAGACAGGTCGCTCCGAGGCGGCGGCTTTCGAGCCGGCCGTGATGGCGGCGAGCCCGCAGGCGGCGGCGACCCACGAGCCCGAGCCTGAGGCGCTCGCGCCCGAGCCCGAGGCTGAGGCGGAGACGCCCGCGCCGGAGCCCGAGCCTGAACCGGCGCCAGAACCGGCGCCGGAGCCCGAGCCGCTGGTGCAGACGCCCGGACCAGAACCCGAGCTTGAGGCGGAGACGCCCGCGCCGGCGCCCGAACCAGAACCCGAGCCTGAGGCGGAGCCGCCCGCGCCGGCGCCAGAACCGGCGCTTGCGCCGGAGCCCGCGCCTGAGGCGGAGACGCCCGCGCCGGAGCCCGAGCCTGAACCGGCGCCAGAACCGGCGCCGGAGCCCGAGCCGCTGGTGGAGACGCCCGAACCAGAACCCGAGCCTGAGGCGGAGCCGCCCGCGCCGGCGCCAGAACCGGCGCTTGCGCCGGAGCCCGAGCCTGAGTTCGAGCCGCCCGTGCCGGCGCCCGAACCGGTGCCCGAACCTGCACCTGAGCCGGTTGTGGAGGCGCCCGCGCGGGAGCCCGAACCCGAGCCGGACGTCACGACGCTCGAGCCGCCCGCGCAGGCCGCCGCACCACAGGCCGCGACGACCTACGAGCCGCCGCCGCCCTCCGAGGCGGCGCCCGAGCCGGTGGTAGAGGCGCCCGAGCCCGAGCCGGTTGTGGAGGAGCCCGCGCGCGAGCCCCAACCCGAGCCGGACGTCACGGCTCTCACGCCGCCCGCGCAGGCGGCCCCAGTGCAGGCCGCGACGACCTATGAGCCTCCGCCGCCTCCCGTGGCGGCGCCGGAGCCGATGCTCGCACCGGTCGTGGACGCCGGTACGGTCTTGGCCACTCCGCCGCGTGGCGAGCCGGTTCTCGAGGCGCCGGGGCGCACGTCGCGAGGGCTCCACAAGCCTACGCTGATCGCCGCGGCGGCTGTCGGGATCGCGTGGATCGTGGTCCTCTTCATCATCGACCAGGTGGTCCGCTAGCCCGCTCGACGACGGATGGGGGCGCTTGCGCCGGCCCGCACACGTCGCTTCAGCGGTCGCGGCACAGTGGGCTACTCGTGGCTACGCCGAGCGAGGCACGTGCTGCGCGGCGCTCGGCGTCCACCACGCGAGGACCACGACGACCACGTCGACGGCCAGCGCCACCAGCACCCACAGCGGGGTGCTGGGCGGGTGGATGAATGCCCACGCGAAGACCGCTGCCGTGGCGATGCCCGCGACGATGCCGAGCACCACCTTCACCCGGCCGAGTGCGGCGCGGCGGCGGCTCACCGTCGCGGCGCGCATGACGACGTAGAACTGAACGGCGAACAGCACGCCGCCGCCGAACATGATGAGCCACTTGAGCCACGAGGCGCCGCCGCCGGCCAAATTGCCCACGCGGTCGAGGTTGACGCTCGCGGCCTTCGCGATCTGCGGCGTGTCGGACGACCGCTTGAGATCGGTGAGCACGGCGATGGCGGCGGAGTCGTTGCCCTTTTCCGCGTCGACCAGGGCGAGACCCATCCTGGCGTAGTCGTTGGCGGCCGTCTCGTTGGAGGCGGTGAAGTCGGCGGCGGCTGCATCGAGATCGCCCTTCTCGAGCCTCGCCATGCCGCGCAGATAGTAGGCAGCGGCCAGATCTGCGTCGATCGCTTTGGCCATGTCGCCGCTCTGCTGCGACTTCGAGAGCTTCTCGAGCGAGGCAATGGCCTGGTCGTGGTCCTTCTGGGCGCTCAGGGTGCAAGCCAGGGCGAGGTCGGTCTGGACGCTGGGCACGGCTGCGGCCGACTTCTCGAGATACGCCTGCGCGTCTTCGTAGCGCCTGTCTTGGGCGGCGATCAGACCGAGGTTGTACAGCGCGGCCGCCTTCACGCTCTTGCCGACTTTGGTCGGGGGAGTGTCCTGCGCTCGACGCGTAGGCGGCTCGGCTTTGTCCGCCTTGCCCCGGAAGAGGTAGTCGGCGCCGATGTTGAGGTCGGCGCCCCGGTAGCGCTTGTTCAGGCGCAGGACCTTCTGCAGAAGTGGCAGCGCCCGGCCGTAGTCACCGGTCTTCACGTAGCAGACGGCCAGGTTATTGAGGGCGTCGGTGTCTGCAGGATCCAGCTTCAGCGCCTCCTTGAACAGCTTTGTCGCCTGGGTGATGTCGCCGCCGGCGAGCGCCTCGCAGCCGCGGTTGTACGGGTGCGTCGCCGCACCCTGCGCAGGCACGGCGGCCGCGGCCAGGCCTGCGAGGACCACCAGAAGCACGACGCCCGTGAGGGCGCACATCCGCCGGCGTCTAGTGATGTGGTGATCGGTCGGCATGCTGGCTTGCCCTCGGCGTCAGAAGGGCTGTACTTGGCAGGAACAAGGCTGGTTTGACTGGCACGAGCAGGACACGCCCTGGCAGGTACAGACTGCGTTGCACGTGCAGGCCCCGCCTCCCCCGCCACCACTATCACCGGCGTCCGCGACGCAGCTGCAGGCGGCGACGGACTCGCAGGTGCACACCAGGTTACAGGTGCACACGAGATCGCAGGTGCACAGGGCGCCGCCGAAGGCGTCGCGGCCGGTGAGCTTGGTCTTGGTCGCGCGCGCGCGAGTCTCCTTGCCGGCCGCCTTGGTCTTCTTCGGGGTGGTCTTGGGGCCGGATACCTTGCGAGAGGGATCCGCGGGGGCGACGAAGACCTTGGGATCGGGGTACTCGTAGTCGGGCTGCGGGGCACTCCAGTGCAGCACCTCGGGCGACTCGCCCGCCGCGGGCGTCGACATCAAGGTGTCATCGGGCGCCTCCTCGCCGGCGCGAAGGGAGGCCCACTGAACGGGCGCCTCGCTCTCGTACACGGAGAGCTTCGGCGGCTCGTAGCCGCCGCCGTCTAGATTGCCGCCGCGCTGGTCGTCGGACACCGGATCACCTCCTCGAGCTGGTCGAGCGTGAGCCTGCGGTTGATCGCGCAGCGCGCGACGACGGCGTCGTCGGCGCCAGGATAGAGCCGCTTCGACGGGCAGTCGCCGGCGCAGTGGTACTTGGCGAAGCACCGCGCGCATCGCGGTGCATCGTTGACGGTGAGGCGGCGCAGGGCGGCGATCCGTTTCTGATGAAAGACGAACGATCGTTGCTCTGGGTCGTGGGAGCCGTAGATGAACGTCTCGGCGCGCGGGTCGTCGCGGCCGGTGATCTCGTAGCAGGCGGTGACGTCGCCCTCGGTGGTGATGTTGAAGCTGGGCCTGCTCACCTGGCAGAAGGAGCAGGCCAACGATGCCTGATGGGCGCCGGAGTAGGCCACCTCGACGCCATGGGGCCCGGCATACTCGCGGCAGGCGCGAAAGACGTCGACGAAGTGCTCGGCGCTCGGCGGCTGGAGCCCGTTGCCCACGGAGCGGCCACAGGCGAACAGCGGCTCGAGGTGGATGGTGTTGAGACGGTAGGCATCGACGAGGTGGCGCACCGTCTCCTCAGCGTGTTCAAGGCCGCGAGTCGTACAGGTGAGCCGGGTGCCCAGCGTGCAGTCGCTTGCGGACAGGCGCGCCAGCGTGCGCTCAACGGCGGCCGATGAGGGACCGCCGTCGGCCTGCGGCCGGAGGAGGTCCTGCACGGCCGCGGGACCGTCGATCGACACCATCACCGAGGTCATGTTCTCCGCCAGGTAGTCCCTCATGGCGTCGCTCATGACGCCGTTGGTCGCGGTGCCCGTGGAGAGCTCGAGGTCGTGCTCTGCGCAGCGCCGACGGGCGTGCTCGACGCAGCGCTTCATGACTGTGCCCGCGAGCGTCGGCTCGCCGCCCCCGTGGAAGGTGACGGTCGCCTTGGTCTGGCCGTCGGCGACCGCGTTGTCCACGATGAAGTCGATCGCATCGCGCGCGACCCCCTCGTCGAGGTAGCGCGGCTGCTCGCCGCCGGACGCGTAGCAGTAGATGCAGCGCAGATTGCACGCCGACGTGAGGAAGAGCGTCACGGCGGTGGGCCGGAGCGCAGCCGGCTCGAGCTCGGCGGCCGCGCCCTCATCGCCGCCGGCGGGCGAGGGCGAGGCCGGCGGCGCGTCGCCCGTGCGGCGCCTGCCGTTTGCCTTGCCGATGAGCTGGAGCTCTAGGAGAAGGTCGAGCACGTCGCGCGTGCGCGCGTCGCGAGTCACGGCGCGCTCGGCGGCGATGTTGGCGAGGAGATTGAGCGCGGCGCCGTTGACCACCACGCTCGTTTGAAGCAGAGGCGCGTACACGAGATGCTCGCCACCGCGGGGCAGCGAGAAGACCTCGGTGGCGAGCCGGTACCGGGTCACGCCTTCTCTCCCATGAGTGCGTTGCCTGGCCTGTACGCGCCGAAAACCAGACCGGCACCCGTAAGGGCTGTGAGGCAATCGAGGGTGTCGGCGCGCGCCGTCGCGGCGGGGATGCCGTAGGCGGCGGCCACGAGGGCGGCGAGGTCGTTCACCGAACGTCGCCCATCGACGCCGCGCCACACGAGCGCCGCCGAGCGGTTGAGGCGGAAGACCGGCCCGTGCGGATCGACAGGCGTGGGGCGCAGTTCCACGCCGGCGCCGTGGGCAGTCTCGAGGAGGTTCTCGGCGCGTCGCGGCCGCGGGGACCCGGTCGACGCGACGTGACCGTCCCGCGGGCTCCAGGGGCGACCCAGAGCCAGCGCCACGGCGCCTCCGGCGAGGGCCACGAGGAACGTCTTCCTGGTGATCGTCCAGCTTGGCTGATCCAGACGTGCAGCCACCCCACAGGAACCGATGACCCTGCGGGTGGCTCTAATCGTGCGCCCTGTCGAGGCTCGCGTCAAGGAATCTGCGGAAGATGAGCCACCGACATCTTGACATGCGCGAGCGATGGCGTAGAAATGGTACGGGAGAAACGATGAAAGGGTATGCGGCGCACGACCGCCGCGTAGGAACCGGGGGTGATTCGAATGAGGCAGCCAGTTCGCAGAACGGGTACGCACCCGTCCCACGACCACCGGCGCGTGCGAGGACATGTCGGCTACGGGGCGCGGTTCGGTTTGGGCGTCGTCGTCTTGTTGGTCATCATGGCCATCGGCGCCGTCAGCGCGTCAGCCGGTGCACCGGCGATGACGAGGGCCTCGGCGTCGGCGGTTCTGGAACGCCCCGCGGGGGCAGGGGCGCTGCACGATTGGACCGACGCTACGGGGAATCCGCTGCCGTCTGTGCCTGCCGCCACCGCAGGCCCGACCGGTGCACCCGGCGTCGCCGCAGGCACCACCATCTTCTACGACGGCTTCGAGAACGGCGCGCTTCCGGCGTGGACCTCCAGCGGCAACCCCACCTGGGGCATCGACACATACCGGTCAGCCGTAGGCGGGCATTCGGTCTACTGCGCGGGGGATCCGTACTACGCTCCGGGCCCGTACGACAACAACATGAACGCATGGCTCGTCGCGGGTCCGTTCAATCTCTCGGCGCTCACCTCGGGAAGCTTCGATTTCAGCCTCTACCGCGACTTGGAGGCGGACAGGGACTACGTCAAGGCGATGGTCTCGATCGACAACGACATGTTCTACGGCTCGTCATTCACGGGCTACCAAGGCTGGACCGACTACACCATGGACCTCACCGACGTGTACACGCTCGGCAACGTGTGCGGGCGCAGTCAGGTATGGATCGCTTTGATCTTCCAGAGCGACTCCTCGATCACTGCTGAGGGCGCCTACGTGGACGAGGTTCTCGTCAGCGGCAGCAGCGGAGGAGGAGCGTCGAGGATGGATCTGGACGCTTCGCCGCTGGTCGTGCCCTACAGGGGAAGCGTCGATATGTCCGTCGACCTGGTCAGCGTGGGCACTGGCTACCTCGTCCCAGGGCGCGACGT
>JAPLCM010000153.1 GCA_026392275.1 Actinomycetota bacterium
GCGGCGCGAAGGGGTGAGCGATGTCCGCCTCAATGGCGGCCCGAGTCTCGTCGATGCGCTCCCGCAGATCCTCGGACGTCGCCGCTTCGGCGACCACAGGCTCTGCGGCTGCGCCGTCCTCCGTCATCTCGGGCTCGGCAACGGCGTCCTCCGTCATCTCGGGCTCAACTGCCGTGACCTCGTCGACCGTGACTTCCTCGACAACAGCGATCGCTTCCTCGGTGACCGGGGGCTCCGCGACTGCGGCCTCTGAGGCGACGTCCACCACGACGGGCGGCTCCGCCACAGCCGTAGCCGCGCCGGCCTCCCACAGGCGCTCGCCCGCGGGCTCGGGGAACTCGACGGGCGCCGCCGGGAGGAGCCTCCCCGTCGCCCCGCCGATCAGCTGCTCGCGCAGCTTGCGGCCGCTCTTGGGGGCGAACAGCACGGCGACCGCCGCCCCGATAGAGAGCCCGAGCACAATCTTCATGAACCGCTTCATCGCTGCCTCCTTGACCGATGCCCAGCGTCTCGCCAGCCGCACGGGCGCGCGGACCCGGCTGTGTGTACGTCGGAAGAATGGAGCTAGGACTTTACCAGTGTACAGCCCTGTATACGGTCTGGTGGAGTTCAGACCTGCCCGAAGAGGTCATGCCAGCCGCTGGATGCTCACGCGATCGTCCTGCCCGACGCTCACGAGCACCACCCATTTCACGCCGTAGCGCTCCGTGATCGCGGCGGACGTCTCGCCGAGCGCCGCACTCACGCCCGCACCCACGAAGGCCATGAGGGGCATCATCGGCCGGTGCTCGATCTGTACGCGCACGCCTTCCTCGGACTGCTTGATGAGGATGGGCTCCGAGCTGAGCTGCCGCAGCTGCTCCATGCTGGCCGGCGTCAGCTCGATGACGCCCCGGGCGCCGGCGACGATGTGCGACGACCCATTCAGATCCTGCTTGACATGCCGCGCGTACCACCAGACCAAGGCCAGGGCGACGAGCGCCACGACCAGGAAGACCACCACGACGATGTATGCGCTACTCACTCCGTCTCTCCTGGTCCGTGTTCGTCGGCCTCCCGGGCCGCGGGCCGCCGCATATCTTCTTCGCGGCGGGCTGCCATCTTGCGCTCCACCCCGCGTATCGGCACGTAGTAGCGCCGGCCTGAGAGCTTGTCGGGCAGGTACTGCTGCTCCACCCAGCCGCCGTGCCCGTGAGGATACCGGTAGCCGGCGCCGTGGCCGAGCGCTTTGGCCCCCTGATAGCTGGCGTCGCGCAGGTGCGGCGGCGGCGGCTGGTTGCCCTCGCGCCTCACGTCATCGAGCGCCGCGTCGATGGCCTTGTACGCGGCGTTGCTCTTGGGCGCCAGGGCCAGGTACGCGGCCGCCTGGCTGAGGCTGATGCGGCACTCCGGCATGCCGACCCACTCGACGGCCCGCGAGGCGGCGACGGCCACCTGCAGCGCTTGCGGGTCGGCGTTGCCGACGTCCTCGCTGGCGAAGACGATCATGCGGCGCGCGACGAACTTGGGGTCCTCCCCGCCGGCCAGCATGGACGCCATGTAGTAGACGGCCGCGTCTGGGTCGCTCCCGCGCATCGACTTGATAAACGCCGAGATGGTGTCGTAGTGCGCATCCGCGCGGTCGTACGAGACGGGGCTCTTCTGGGCGGCGTCGCGGAGATCGTCCACGGTGAGAGTGACGGGCACCGTGCCGCCGCCGGCGGCGCGCGAGCGCCACGCCGTCTCCAGGGCGTTGAGCGCCACGCGCGCGTCGCCGCGCGAGATCTCGGCGAGGAACGGCAGCCCTCCGTCCGCGAGCGTCACGCCCTTGTCGCCGAGGCCGCGCTGCGCGTCGCCGAGCGCGGCCCGCACGACCTGTTCGACGAGCTCCGGCGGCAGCGGCTCGAAGCGGTACAGCTGACAGCGCGAGATGAGCGCCGAGTTGACCTCGAAGTAGGGGTTCTCGGTGGTCGCCCCGATGAGCGTCACCACGGCGTCCTCGATGGCCGGCAGCAGCGCATCCTGTTGGGCTTTGTTGAAGCGATGGATCTCGTCGATGAAGAGGATGGTGTGCGCCGCGCTGAGGGCGCGCGTTTCGCGCGCGCCCTGGATCGCCGCGCGCACGTCCGCGGTGCCCGAGTTGACCGCCGAGAGCCGCACCAGGCGAGCGCCGGTCTCTGTGGCGATGAGCCGCGCAAGCGTGGTCTTGCCGCAGCCCGGCGGCCCGAAGAAGATCATGCTGAAGAGCTCACCACCCTCGATGGCGGCGCGCAGCACCGTGCCGGGCCCGACGATGTGCTCCTGGCCGACGAACTCCGCAAGGCCGCGCGGCCGCATGCGCGCCGCCAGCGGCGCCGCGGCCGCCGCCTGCTCGTCGCTCATCGAGAAGAGGTCCACCGCCGGAGTATATCCCCGGGCCCGGCGCGCGAGCCTCCGCGCGCCACTCCCGGGCGCCTTTCTGCTACTATCGAGAGCCATGCGAAAGGTGCTCGTCCTCAACACCACCTACGAGCCGCTCAACGTGTGCAGCGCGCGGCGTGCCCTGGTGCTCCTGTTCAAGGGCAAAGCTGAAGTGCTCGAGCAGTCCGGTGCGGCCTTTCGCAGTGAGCGCGCCACCTACGAGCTGCCCCACGTCATCCGTCTGCAGAGCTACGTGTACGTGCCGCGCCGCGCCTCCGCGGCGCGCATCTCGCGACACGCGGTGTTCGCCCGAGACAGGCACCGCTGCCAGTACTGCGGCAGCGACCGCCACCTCACCGTCGACCACGTGGTACCACGCTGCAAAGGCGGTCTGGACTCCTGGGACAACCTCGTCACCTCGTGCGCCCCGTGCAATCGCAAGAAGGGCGACCGCCCGCCTCAGCAGGCCGGCCTCCGCCTCAAGCACAAACCGCGGCCGCCGGAGCCGGCGTCCTTCGTCTTCATGCACGTGGACCACATCCACGAGAGCTGGCGGCCGTACCTGAGCTTCGCGTCCTGAGAACGAGACGGGCGGGCGGCGCTTCCGCGCCGCCCGCCCGTCCGTCTGCCGTGAGTCCCAGTCACCCTCCCGGGTGACGACCGTCCGGCTATCGCAGCCTCAGGCCTCCACCTCCGAGCGCCGGCCGCGCCGTCTCACGAGGAGCACGACGACGATCAGCACCACGGCCACGGCCGCCACAGCGGCCACGATCAGTCCGGTGCTTGAGCCGCCGCCGCCGGTGGCGACTTCGGCCTTCTGGATGTTCATGTAGAGCCCAGGCAGGGCATCGAACCAGACCTTGCCCTTGTTGTTGAGGGAGCGCTGCCACCCCGTGAACTGCGTCTGGTTGTACGCCTCCAGCTCGTTGGGGTACACGAGGACGATGTAGGGCGACTCGTCGTAGATGATCTCCTGCATGCGGTGGACGATCGCGATGCGCTTCTGCAGGTCGATCGTCGTCTGTTGCTCGAGGAAGAGCCGGTCGTACTCCTCGTTTGACCACGCACAGTCGCTCCAGCTGCCGATAGCGTCGGTCGTCATCACCGAGAGGATGTAGTTGGGGTCGGCATCCCCGCCCCAGCCCCACAAGAACAGGTCGAAATCCGGAGCGTACACGTCTCCGTTCTTGCCCGTGAAGTTCGTCTGTGCGGCGCCGATCGCGTTCTCGTCCATCACCGAGTAGTCGATCTTCAGGCCGATGGCCTGGAGAGAGCCGGCGATGAACTTGCCGGCGCTCTGGCTCGAGATCGACTGCTCTCTCGACCACAGGCGCAGCTCGATGGGCTTCCCTTTGTAGTCGCGGATGCCGTCGCCGTTCGTGTCGGTATACCCCGCCGCGTCGAGCTCGCTCTTGGCGCGCGCCGGATCGTAGGTGTACTGCACGTCGGCCGGAGGCTCCCAGTGATAGTCGGAATTCGGGGCGTAGTACTGGCTCTGGATCAGACTGGTGCCGAGCCGACCGTAGCCGCCGTAGGCGACCGCCAGGATCTTGTCCTTGTCGATGGCGTAGTTCAGGGCGCGTCGAAACTTGACGTCGCGCAGTACCGGGTTGCCCATGGAGGCGGCGCCGGTATAGCAGTTCATACCGAGCTGGTTGAGGGCGATGGTCACGCAACTGATGGGCTTGATGTCGGGGTTCCCGCTGAGCGCCCGGAACTGGGCTTCGGGGATGTCCCAGACGGCGGCGATCGCGCCGCTCTTGAGGTCCTGGGTCATGGTGTCCGCGTTCTGGTAGGTCTGGAAGACGATCTCGTCGACCTTGGGCGCGCCCTTCCAGTAGTTCTTGTTGGCCACCATGCGCACGAACGACCCGCGCTTCCACTCGACGCACTGGAAAGGACCGGAACCAACGACCGGGGGCGGGTTCTTGAAGGCCTTCTCAGCGTCGGCGGGCTTGATCTTGCTCCAGACGTGTTCGGGCAGGATGGGAATCCAGAGCCCCAGCATGTTCGCTTTGGGCTTGCTACAGGTGAACACGACGTGCGTGGCGTCGGTCGCCTCGACCTTGGTGATGAAGGTCAGGTAGTCGATGAACATGCTCATCTTGTTGGTGATGCAGTAGTTGTAGGTGAAGGCGACGTCGCTTGCCGTCAGGGGTTCGCCGTCCTGCCACGTGGCCTTGTCGGTGATCGTGAACGTCCACACCTTGCCGTCCGGTGAGGTCTCCCACGCGGTGGCCAAGCCGATCCCCGGCACATTGGCCATGTCCGAGGGCCGGAAGCCGACCAACAGATCGTAGTTGAGCGCCCAGACCTCGTAGGAGGGGGTGCCCCAGCCGATGAACGGGTTGAGGTTGTCGGGCTCGCGCGTCCACCCCAGGTGCAGCACGGTCTTGCCGGCGGCCGGGGACGGACTCTCGCTGCCGGCCACTGCTGAACCGAGCCCCCACACCAGCCCCGCGGCCAGGAGCGCGACCACGGTGATCACGAGCGCGCGACTGCGCCCCATCCTCCGCTTGACTCCCATACCGGCTCCTTCCTGCCTGCCCCGTCTGTGCACACGAGGGCGACGATGAGTGAGAGCTGCCGGATCTCCCCCCGAAGGCAGACGGCACCCCGCTCTCTACTTAACCACGAATGCGACAGCGAGGCCAGAGCCCCGGGATGCTATACTCCGCCGCGTGATCATCGATGCCAGCAGAGAGCCTCGTCTGCAGTTCGGAGACTCGCAGCCCTTCGCCATCGACAGCTGCGAAGTGCGGCGCGACATCGAGCGCTCCACGCTGACCAATATCATGCTCGGCGGCGGCGCCTTGCCGCTGCCCGTCGGCGCCCGCGTCACGCTGTGGGCGGGCCCCAATGTCGTGTTCGTCGGCAAGGCCGTGGACGAGGACAACGTCCTCGACCTGCTCTCCACCGAGAGCGACGCCGAGCTCGACGACGACGAGACCATCTGAGGCCGGCGCCGGAAAGGCATCCTTCGTGAAGGGACTCGTCCTCAGCGGCGGCGCCGGTACGCGCCTGCGCCCCATCACCCACACCTCCGCCAAACAGCTCGTCCCCGTGGCCAACAAGCCCGTGCTGTTCTACGGCCTCGAAGCAATGCGTGCGGCCGGCATCGACGACGTCGGTATCGTCGTCGGCGAGACGCGCGCCGAGATCGAGGCCGCGGTCGGCGACGGCAGCCGCTTCGGGCTCCGCGTCGCCTATCTGCCGCAGGAGGCTCCGCTGGGCCTGGCGCACGCCGTCCTCATCGCCGAACAGTTCCTCGGCGACAGCCCGTTCGTCATGTACCTCGGCGACAACCTGCTCAAGGAAGGCATCGCGCCGTTCGTGCGCGAGTTCGAGCGCAGCAAGCCGGACGCGCTCATCCTGCTGCAGCGTGTCGACGACCCCAGCGAATACGGCATCGCCGAGCTGCAGGACGGGCGCGTCGTGCAGCTCGTCGAGAAGCCCGCCGAGCCGCGCAGCGACCTCGCTCTGGTAGGCGTGTACCTCTTCACGCCGTCCATCTTCGAGAGCGTGAAGGCCATCACGCCCTCCGCCCGCGGCGAGCTCGAGATCACCGACGCCATCCAGCACATGATCGACCGCGGCCTGCGCGTCGAGCCCCATACGGTCACCGGCTGGTGGAAGGACACCGGCAAGCTCGAGGACATGCTCGAGGCCAACCGGCTCATCCTCGGCACCATCGAGAGCGACGTCCGCGGCGAGGTCGTCGAGTCCACGCTCGAGGGCGCGGTGCAGGTCGGTGAGGGCAGCCTCATCGAACGCTGCACGCTGCGCGGGCCCGTGGTGATCGGCGCCGGCTGCCGGCTCTGCGACACCTTCATCGGGCCGTACACGGCGATCAGCGACGGCGTCGTCGTGGAGCAGGCCGAGATCGAGCACTCCATCATCCTCGAGAACAGCCGCATCTGCCGCCTGGGCGCGCGCATGGCCGACAGCCTCATCGGGCGCGACTGCGTGATCGCCCACAGCGAGGCGCTGCCCGTGGCCTACCGCTTCATGGTCGGCGACTCCAGTCAGATCGGCATCCTGTAGGCGCGACAGACGCAGGGCGAGGGCCCGGCCCGCGAAGGAGGCACCCCAGATGATCGACGGCGTCATGGTCAAGAAGCTCAAGGTGGTCCCCGACGAGCGCGGCCGCCTCATGGAGTGCCTGCGCAGCGACGACGACCTGTTCGTCAAGTTCGGCCAGTTCTACATGACGACCACGTTCCCGGGGGTCGTCAAAGGCTGGCACCTGCATCATGAGCAGTGGGACAACATCGTCTGCGTCAAAGGCATGATCAAGCTCGTGCTCTTCGACGGCCGCGGCGCCGCTGGTGCGGCGGCGGCGCCCGGCCAGCAGCCGTCGCCGACCACAGGGCAGATCGACCAGTTCTTCCTCGGCGAGCACAACCCGCTGCTGGTGCGCGTGCCGCCGGGCCTCTGGCACGGCTGGAAGTGCGTGAGCCCCGAGGAGGCGTACATCGTCAACGCGCCCACCGAGGTCTACAAGTACGACGACCCGGATCAAGGTGAGCTCCCGCACGACACGTCGGCGATCCCCTACGACTGGGGCGTCGAGCTGCGCTAGGCGCAGCCGGCGAAGCGATGCTGCGCTGGTTCGTCACGGGCGCCGGCGGCCAGCTGGCCACGGCCTTCGCCAAGATCCTCGAGGGCGAGGTGTTCCTCAGCGGGGAGGCCACGCTCGACATCCGCGACGCGGATGCCGTCTACGCGGCCGTGCACGGCTTCGCCCCCGACATCGTGCTGCACACCGCCGCCTACACCGACGTCGACGGCGCCGAGGCCGACCCCGCGCTCGCCGAGGCCGTCAATGTGGAGGGCACGCGCAACGTCGTGAAGGCCGTGCGCGGCACCCACACGACCGTCGTGTACTTCAGCACCGACTACGTCTTCGACGGCTTCAAGGGCAGCCCGTACGTGGAAAGCGACCCCACCCACCCGCTGGGCGTGTACGCCCGCACCAAGCTCGCCGGCGAAGAGGAGGTGCTGAGCTGGGTGCGCGGCCTCGTCGTCCGTACCGCCTGGCTGTTCAGCGACACGGGCAAGAATTTCGTGAAGACGATCCTCGCGGCCGCGCCCCACAAGGCCGCCGCCGGCGAGCCGCTGAGGGTCGTGGAGGACCAGGTCGGCTCGCCCACCTACGCCGGCCACCTCGCCGCGGCGGTCGAGGAGGCGCTGCGCCAGGGCATCGCCCCGGGCCTGTACCACATGGCGGGCAGCGGCTACTGCTCGTGGTGTGAGCTGGCCCGCGAGGTGGTGCAGCTCGCCGGCATCGACGTCGAGGTCATTCCGATCACGACCGCCGAGCTGGGCAGGCCGGCGCCACGGCCCGCCTTCTCGGCGCTCGCCAGCGAGCGCCCCGTCCCCCGACTGCCGCACTGGGCGGCCGGCGTGGCCGAGGCGGTCGACAGGCTCATCCCGCTCGGCTGACCGGCCGTCGCGGAACACAGGGAGGCGACATCGTGAGACTCGTGGTGACCGGCGGCGCCGGCTTCATCGGCGCCAACTTCGTGCGCTTCATGCTGCGGCGCTACGACGACCTCGAAGTCGTCAATCTCGACAAGCTCACTTACGCCGGCAACCTCGAGAACCTGCGCGACATCGAGGACGACCCGCGCTACACCTTCGTCAAGGGCGACATCTGTGACACCGTCGTGGTGCGCGCGGCTTTGGAGGGCGCGGACGCCGTGGTCAACTTCGCGGCAGAGACGCACGTCGACCGCTCCATCAGCGGTCCGCAGGACTTCATCAGCACCGACGTGCTCGGCACGCACACGCTGCTCGAGGCCGTGCGCGAGCTGGGCATCGCGCGCTACGTGCAGATCTCCACCGATGAGGTCTATGGCTCCACGGAGACGGGCGCGTTCACCGAGGAGTCAGACCTCGCGCCGTCCAGCCCGTACTCCGCCAGCAAGGCCGGCGCCGACCTCCTCGTGCTGGCCTACCACCGCACGTTCGGCACGCCGGTGCTCATCACGCGCAGCTCCAACAACTACGGGCCGTACCAGTATCCCGAGAAGATCATCCCGCTGTTCATCACCAACGCCATCGACGAGCAGGCGCTCCCGGTGTACGGCGACGGGCTCAACGTGCGCGACTGGCTGCATGTGGACGACAACTGCGCCGGCATCGACGCCGTGCTGCGTGAGGGCGCCCTCGGCGAGGTGTACAACATCGGCGGCGGCAACGAGGTCGAGAACCTCTCGCTCACGCGGCAGATCCTCGAGCTGCTGGGCAAGAGCCCGGAGCTGATCCGCTTCGTCACCGACCGCCCCGGGCACGACCGCCGCTATGCCATCGACTGCGGAAAGCTTCGCGAACTGGGCTGGAGCCCGGAGACACCGTTCGAGACGGGTCTCGCGCGCACGGTGTCCTGGTACCGCGACAACCCCGACTGGTGGCGCAAGATCAAGTCGGGGGAGTGGCGCGAGTACTACGCGCAGCAGTACGCCGAGCTCGGCTGAGGGCGAGCCGGCGGGGCCGCCCCTGCTCCCCGGCTCACGGCACGTTCCACACCGGCGTACCGACATGCACGCGCTCGAAGAGCCAGAGGATGTGGGCGTTGGAGAGCCGCGTGCAGCCGTGTGAGTAGTTGCGCGGGTAACGGTTCAGCAGCCACGGCTCGTTGGTGCCGTGGATCGCATAGGCGCCGAGATACCGCATGCGGCGGGGGCCGTAGGGACCGTACATGTGCGCGTCCTTGGCGTAGATCCTGTAGTGACCCACCGGCGTCGGCAGCGACGGCCGCCCGAGAACGCAGTCGAACACCCGCAGTACCCGCCCGTGCTCGTAGTAGTAGAGCCTGTACTGCGAGCGGTCGACGAGGATGAGGTGGGGGTACTTGGTGGGCACGCCGTACGGGTTGGCCGCGTCGAACACCTCCAGCTTGCCGACGCCGCTGAGACCGGCGGCGAACTCCGCGTCGGCGGCGCTGCGCGCGCGCAGCTTCTGCACACCCGTCTGGCCCGGGCGCCACGCCCACAGGGCTTGCGAATCCCCGTTCAGGGTGAGCGACTTGAGCAGCGCCCATGCCCCGGCTCTTGAGTCCCAGCCCTGAACCTCGACCGTGCCGCCGGGTCGAGCAGGGGTGACCTCCACGCGCACGCGCACGCGATCGCCGGTGAAGACCGTCCCCGCCGAGGATGTCGAGAGCACGACGCGTGGCCGCACGCTCATCGTGGTCTCGGCGCTGGCCGCCGCGAAGCTCGCGTCGCCGGCAAACTCGACTCGGTAGGCGGCTCTGGCGCGCGGCGAGACCGACCACGTGAGGTCGCCGCCGGCGCCCATGGTCAGCGACTGCAGCGCCGTGAACTCCGTCTCCCCCACGTAGCGGCGGCTCAGCTGCAGCGTGGCGCCGGGGACGGCGATGTGGGCCACGAGATGCCCCGCCCGCCCGCTGGTCACCGTGCCCGGCGAAGCCGCGAGCGTCAGCCCCGGGTCGGTCTGGCCGGCCGCGGAGCCGCCGTACGCCCCGGCCGCGATCGCCGAGGCGGCGGCCGCGACGGCCGCAAGCAGCAGGGCAAAGACCAGGACTGAAGATGCCTTGTTGAGCAGTGCGCGCACGGGACCCCCTGGTGATTCGACCTTTCTGAGCCGGAGTGTACGGTACGGCGGCGGCGGCGGGCCAGCCCCGTGGGCGCCGGCCGCGGCCTCAGTCTGCGGCCGGCTGCGGCGAGGCCTGGGCGACGGCCGCCGGTGCGCTCTGGGCGGCCGTCGCGGGCAGCTCGGAGGGCTTCAGCAGGCGGCGGCCCCAGGCGAAGTAGGTCTTGTAGTAGGTCGAGGTCGGGCTGTCGAGAGAAGACAGCGTGACGCCGTCCGTGGAGCCGGTGGAGTGGATGAACCAGCCATCCCCGAGGTACAGGCCGACGTGGTAGATGGACGTCACCGCCGACTTCGGCCCGTTGGGCGCGAAGAAGATGAGATCGCCGCACTGCAGCTGCTTGCGCGTGATGCGCGGCTTGGCACGCGCGGCCATGTCGCTCCCGCCGCGCTCGTTGACCGTGATCGGGTAGTCGAAGTGCATCTTCATGACGTAGAAGGCGAAGCCGGAGCAGTCGAAGCCGCCGGCCTTCTGCGTGCCGTACGGCGAATTCTTCGTCGGGTACTCGCCGGCCCAGATGTAGGGGTAGCCGACGAACTTGAGCGCGAAGCGCGCGATCTCCCTCTGCCGCTCGCTGAGCGGCGGGAAGGAGATGCTCGTGTAGTCGGCAAGGCCGTACAGCATCCACTCGCCGCTCACCGCGTAGGCGCGCGCGAACATGTAGGCGATTTCAGCGCGATCGATGGCCTGGCTGGGGGTGACCTCGTGCCCGTCCGCTTCGCTGGGATGGTTGTAGCGGAGCTGCAGCTGCCGGGAAGCCACGATGTACGGGAGATAGCCGGGCGCGCTCGTCTTCCAGCCCTCGTTCGGCTGCCAGCGTGACGGCCTGAGGCTCTTGAGCAGCGACCAGTTGGACGACGAATACCGCTCCTTGAGCCAGCGGATGATCGCCACCTCCGCCTGAGAAGCCGGCACCGGATCCTGCGGCCTGAAGGCGCCTTCGCCGTCCAGAGTCATGTAGCCGTGATGCAGCGCCACCTGGATGGCGTTGAAGTAGCGGTACTCTTCGGCCACGTCGGCGATCGCCACGGCCTTCACGTGCTCGCCATAGTTCCCGGAGGCGAGCACCAGGGAGCGTGCCAGCAGCTCGCGGGTGATGGCCTGCTCCGGCTTGAAGAGCTCGCCGTAATCGTCGAGGACCTTGTGGCCGGCGGGTCCACGCTCGGTGACCGCCGTGATTGCGGCGTATGCCCAGTGCGACTTGGGCACGTCTGCGTAACTCGCGGCACGGGCGCGTGGCGCGGCGACAGCCGCCACCACGACCGCGCACAGCGCGAGGACGATGATGACGGGGGATCTCTGCGGGAGTCTGGTCATGATCCAGTCCTGGTATCGGCGTGCCGGCCGGCGCCTTGAGCGCCGCCGGGGCCACACGCCGGCCCCTTGGGCTCATTCGCCGCCGACCGGGGCATTCCTCATGCGGAGCGTCAAAGGGTAGCACGCAGAACGGCGGACGTCGCCTCGAGGCAGGCGCGTCGGGCAGGCGTGCCGGTCTCGCGGAAGAGGAGAACGTCGCCGCCGGCCGAACCAGACGGCACCGAGCGCACGCGTTTGCCTCGCCCGGGCGGGGCACGTATCCTGACGCAAGGCACGAGCCGCCGCCCTTCCCCACATGGACCCCATCCGCCGCACATCACAGCGCTCCCCCCGCCGCCTCGGGCGCGTCGGCACCGACGCGCCGCCGTGCCGCCGCACGAAGCTCTGGCGCCGGGGCAGTCTGGCGCTCGCCGGCGCCCTCGTCGCATTCGCGCTTCTGGTCGCCGCCGGCCCCGCCGGCGCCTGGTCTTCCGACAGCGAGTTCGTCATCGACGGTCACGGCTGGGGGCACGGCATCGGCATGTCGCAATGGGGCTGCTACGGCTACGCCAAGCACGGCTGGGCCTACAAGGCCATCCTCAAGCACTACTACACCGGCATCACCTTCGGCGCTGCCGCGAACACCGACATTCGTGTGCGGCTGCGCAGCGGCCTGACCGCGGTCAAGGTGAGCTGCCCGAAGACCTACACGGCCACGGGCAGCGGGAGCCCTCTCGAGATCCCCGCCGGGGCCACGGCCACCACGACCTATGTCAACGGCTCGTACCGCGTGGTCGCCGGCAGCGTGCGCAAGGATTTCGGCTCCCCCGTCACGTTCACGCCCAGCGCGGGGGCACTGCGCATCCTCACGGCCACGGATCTCGGCGATACGGGTCCGTATCGCGGCGTCCTGCGCGTGGTGCGCAGCGATGGGTCGCTGATGATGATCAACAGCGTCCCGCTCGAAAGCTACCTGCGCGGCTCGGTGCCTCACGAAGTGTCGCCCTCGTGGCCGTCGGAGGCCCTCAAGGCCGCGGCCTGCGCGGCGCGCGCCTTCGCGCTCGGCTCGCGCAAGCCCACGCAGTCCTGGGACGTCTACTGCGACGTACGCAGCCAGGCCTACGTGGGCATCGGCATCGAAGACCCGCGCACCGACGCCGCCGTGCTGGCCACCGCCGGCGTCGTGCCCGTCTACAAGGGCAAGCCCATTCTGGCGGTGTACTTCTCGTGCTCCGGCGGCCAGACCGAGAACATCGAGGACGGCTGGCCCGGCGCCGCACCCATCCCCTACCTCAAGGGCGTGGACGACCCCTATGACTACTACGGCTCGCTGCACGACTGGGGCCCTCTGCGGCGCACCGCGGCGCAGCTCGGCAGCCCCCTCGGGGCCAAAGGCTACCTGCGCGCCGTCTACACGGTGAAGCGCGGTGCCTCGCCGCGCATCGTCAAAGCCGCGCTCATCGGCAGCGGCGGCGTGAAGTTCATGGACGGCAACGAACTGCGCATGAAGCTCGGCCTCAACAGCACCTGGGCGGTCTTCACGAGCATGTCGATCAGCCCCGCGCCGCGCGACCACGCCAGCATCGACCCTGGCGGCAGCCTGACGCTCAAGGGCCGCATCTACCCAGCGCTGGCCGCCGGCGCGACCGTGAGGCTGCTGTACTCCGGCGACGGCAAGTGGCACAGCCGCAGCCTCACCACGGCGCGCGTCAGCGAGAACCTCGGCGGCGGCTACAAGGCGACGTACTCAGAGTACAGACTCGACATCAGCCCCGAGCAGACCACGAAGTACTACTTCCGCTCGGGCAACGCACACACGCCCACCGTCACCGTCACCGTCAAGTAGGCGCAGCGCCGCGCGGCGCGCCCCTACCCACCGCCTGTCCCCCTGCGTGAGGTCTCCCTCCCGCACGCTTCCGTGCCCACGCGTACGCGAAGCGACCCGGGCCCGGTAGGGGGTGGGCCCGGGTCGCCGCATGCGCCTTCCGGGAGGCGGCGCGAGGGCAGAGAGTCCGCGCCGCCGGGAAGGACGGGTCACGCTCCGGCGGCGCTCACATCCCGCGCTCGTCCCAGTGAAATAGCTCGGCCTTCTCGGCCGGCGGAGCCGGCATCTCATGGCGGTGGATCTCGCCCTCGACCATGTAGAGCACGTCCTCGGCGATGTTGGTGGCGTGATCCGCCAGCCGCTCGAGGTACCGCGCGACGCTGAACAGGAGGACGATAGCGTCGAGGTGCTCCGCGTCCGTGCGAATGATCTCCTTGAGATCCTCGATGAGGTCGCGGTACAACGCGTCGATCTCGTCGTCGGCGGCCAGCACGAGGCGCGCCGTGGCCGCGTCCTGCCGTACTAGAGAGTCCAGTGCCTTCTCGAGGATGGTCCCGGTGCGCTCCGCCATGACGGCGAAGCCGCCGGGTACCGGCACCGGGTGCTCCTGGGCCAGCGAGATGGCACGCTCGCCGATATTGGCGGCGAGGTCGCCGATACGCTCCAGCTCGCTGTTGATCTTGATGACCGCGACGAGGAAGCGCAGGTCGCCGGCCACTGGCTGGTAAAGCGCCAGGATCTTGAGACACTCCTCTTCGACTTCGACTTCCTGATCGTCGATCAAGATATCGGTCACCATCACTCTGTGCCCCTTGTCGGGGTCGCGGGCCTCGATGGCCTGGAAGGCCAGCCGCAGGTTGTCCTCCACCAAGGCTCCGAGGCCCAGGATCTTGCGCTTGAGCCGGTCGATCTCGCGTTCCAGATGTCTCATGTGGTCCACTCGCCTCAGCCGAAGCGGCCGGTGATGTATTCCTCGGTCTGCTTCTCCGCGGGGTTGGAGAAGATCTTGGTCGTCGGGCCGAACTCGACGATGCGGCCCTGGAAGAAGAAGGCCGTGTGGTCGCTGACGCGAGCTGCCTGCTGCATGTTGTGCGTGACGAGCACGATCGTGTACTTGCTCTTGAGGGCAAGGATGAGCTCCTCGATCTTGGCCGTACCCACCGGATCTATGGCCGAACACGGCTCGTCCATGAGGAGCACGTCCGGCTCGGCGGCGATCGCCCGCGCGATGCACAGCCGCTGCTGCTGACCGCCGGAGAGCGCGTTGCCGGGCTCGTTCAGCTTGTGCTTGACCTCGTCCCAGATCGCCGAGCGCTTGAGCGCGTGCTCCACGCGGTCGGAGAGCTCCGCGCGATTCAGCCGGTAGTGCTGACGCAGTCCGTACGCGACGTTGTCGAAGACGGTCATGGGAAACGGGCTCGGCTTCTGGAAGATCATGCCGATGCGCCGCCGCAGATCGAGCAGGTCGGTCTGCGACGACAGCACGTTGGCACCGTCGAAGAGGATCTCGCCCTTCGCCTTCTGCTCGCGGTACAGGTTGAAGATGCGATTGTAGGCACGGATGTGCGTGGACTTGCCGCACCCCGAGGGGCCGATGACCGCAGTCACACGGTTCTTCTTGATGTCGATGGTGTTGGCGAAGAGCGCCTGCTCCTTGCCGTAGAAGAAGTCGAGGTCGCGGACGGCGATCTCGGTGGGCAGCGCGGCGAAATCCTCGCCGGCTCCGCGCCGGTCCTCGGCCACCTCGAGCCGCGGCGGGATCACCGTCGCCTGGCTCTGCATCTGTGTCAGTTCGTCCACTATCGTCCCTACCATTGTTTGCCTCGCTGGAAGAGGAGTCTGACCAGTATGTTCATGCCGAGCACGGCGATGATGATGACCAGCGCCCCGCCCCACGCGAGCTCCTGCCACTGAGGATACGGAGAGCCGGAGAAGTCGTAGATGGTCTTTGTGAGGTTGGCGACCGGGCCCCCGAAGAAGCCGGCCGGCCCGAAGAGCCCCTCCATCCAATACGGGCTGCTGAGGGCGGTGAAGAGCAGCGGCGCCGTCTCGCCGGCGACGCGCACGACGGCCAGTGACGCGCCTGTTATCAGACCGCCCCGAGCGGCCTTGCAGACCACGCCGAGCGTGACCTTCCAGCGCGGCGCGCCCATGGCCAGCCCCGACTCGCGCAGCTCGTTGGGCACCAGGTTGAGGATGTCCTCCGTGGTGCGCGCCATGACCGGCAGCATGATGAAGGCGAGCGCCACCGACCCCGCGAAGCCCGAGTAGTGAAACACCGGCTTCACGATGGTCGCGAAGGCGAAGACGCCCACGATGATCGACGGCACGCCCATGACCACGTTGGCGATCATGCGCACCGCCGTCGCGACGCGCCCGTTGCGGCCAAACTCGGCGAGGTATACGCCGCCCAGGAATCCCATGGGGATGGCGATCAGCGCGGCGACCCCCGTGATGACGAGCGTGCCCACGATTGCGTTGGCGAAGCCGCCGGCATCGGACGTGACGTCCTGCGGCGTCGGCTGCGTGAAGAACGCCCAATCGAGAGCGGCGGCGCCACGCACCACGACCTCCCAGACGATGAAGGCCATGACCGCGATGCCTAGCCAGGCGCCGATCCAGGAGAAGACCTTGATGACGAGGTCGGTCGCCTTGCGCCGCGCGATGGAACGGTGCCGCAGAGGAGCCTGCAGCGGCGAGGTCTCCAGTACGACGTTCATGCCCTGCCACCCGTCGCGCGCTGCACGCGGCGCAGCCAGATCTGGGCGAGGATCTGGAAGACCACGGTGATGAGGAACAGGATGAGGCCCAGCTCGATCAACGCGCTCACCTGGATCTTGTCCGTCGCCTCCGAGAACGTGAGCGCGATGAGCGAGGCGATCGAGGTGCCGGGGTCGAAGATCGACTGCGGCAGTGCCGTGAACAGGCTGCCGATGAGGAAGGCGACCGCCATCGTCTCGCCGAGAGCGCGACCGAGGCCGATGAACACGGCGCCCACGATGCCGCTGTTGGCATAGCGCAGGCTGATCTTGTGCATGACCTCCCAGGTGGTGGAGCCCATGCCGTAGCCCGCCTCCTTGGTGACCTGGGGCACCATCCTCAGCACGTCGCGGGAAACCGCGGTGATGTACGGAAGCACCATGAAGGCGAGGACGACGCCGGCCGTGAAGATCGACACGCCGCCGCCCTGGAACTGCGCCCCCGGCTTGATGCCGGGCAGGTTCCCGAGCGGCGTCGTCTGCAGCCATGGGACGAGCTTGTCCTGGATGAACGGCACGATGACGAAGATGCCGACCATGCCGAAGATGATGCTGGGGATCGCAGCGAGCATCTCGATCGCCGTGCCCACCACTCGGGCAACAGCCGGGTGCACGAGCTCGACGAGCAGCAGCGCGATGACGAGCGCCAAGGGGACGGCGATGACCATCGCCACGAGGGTGGACAGAAACGTGCCCGCCAGCGCCGCCAGGGCGCCGTATTCCTGATCGACCGGCGACCACGCGACGGTCGTCAGGACGCTCGTCCCGAGACCGGTGATGGCCGGCCACGAGTTGTAGACGAGCACCCCGGCGAGGCCGAACATGGCCACGGCGAGAGCAAGGCCGCAGGCCGTCGCCAGGACGCGGAAGATGGGGTCGCCGAGACGAAGCCCCCGGATCACGGCCAGACCGGCGTACCGCTCACGGTGATCGTGGGCCACACCTCGCTCTGGACGAGTTCGTAGACGTTGGCCGGGATGGCCACGTAGTCGAGCGCGGTGGCCCCGTCGGCGCCGCTGGTGTAGGCCCAATTGAGGAACTCGAGCGCGGCCTTGCCGCGCGCCGCGTCGGCCTGGTCCTTCTGCATGAGGATGAACGAGGCGCCGGTGATGGGCCACGTGTCGGCGCCCGGCTGATTGACGAGCACCATGTACATGCTCGGCAGGCTGGCCTTCCAGTCGGCACTGGCAGCCGCGGCAGTGAAGCTCGCGATGCTCGGCTTGACCCACTGGCCATCCTTGTTCTGGAGCTGCGTGGTGGCCATTCCGGTCTGCTTCGCGTAGGCGTACTCCACGTAGCCGATCGACCCGCTGAGCTGCTGCACGCTGGCGGCGACGCCCTCATTGCCCTTGCCGCCCACGCCCACCGGCCAGGAGATCTCCTTGTCGGCGCCGGCCGTCCAGATGCTGCCCGCGGCATCGGTGAGGTAGTGCGTGAAGATCCACGTGGTGCCCGAGCCGTCGGAGCGGTGCACGACGTTGATCTTGGTCGCCGGCAGCTTGACCCCGGGGTTCAGCTTCGTGATGGCCGCGTCGTCCCACGTCGCGATGGTGCCCATGTAGATGCCGGCCACGACGTCGGCGGTGAGCTTGAGCTGCCCGTCGGCCACGCCGTCGAGGTTGACGACCAGCACGTTGCCGCCCACGACCATCGGGAACTGGGCAAGGCCGCTGGCCTCGAGCTCGGCCTGCTCGAGCGGCGCATCCGAGGCGCCGAAGTCGACGGTCTTCGCCTCGATGGCGGAGATGCCGCCGCCGGACCCGATGCTCTGGTAATTGAGCTTCACGCCGGACACGCCGTTGTAGTCGGAACCCCACTTCATATACAGAGGCGCAGGGAAGCTGGCACCGGCGCCAAGGATGGTGTCGGCGCTCATAGGCTGGGGGGTGAAGCCCGAGATCGCCGGTGCGGGGGTGCCGCCGGCGGCATCGGTGCTGCTTCCGCCGCAGCCGGCCACTGCCAGTGCGGCGATTGCGAGGGTGGCCGCGACCAGGAGCATGAGGCGCCAGAAGCGCGCTGTCGTCTTCATTCGATGACCTCTCTCGTGTGACGTTTTCGTCCCGTCATTCCCTGACAGTGGGCAGCGACAGAGCGCCACCAAACGTGCACGCTACCCCGCCTATGTGAGAAAACGGTTAGCGCCACATCAGATTGCCGCGTGGCGTGCGCGGCTGACGAGAGGATCGCCGCTTCACTTCCCACGCATCGGCTGACCCGCGATCGGTCGACCCAACGGGCGAGGAGGAGTGTGTGAGCGCTTGCGGATCGGGGATGCTTGGAGCGTCGACTGTCTACTTCACCGCTGAAAGGAGTCGCCATGGCTCGTACGATCGTCCTCGGCTACGACGGGTCTGAGTGCGCCAAGGAGGCGCTCGACGCGGCCGTCGATCTCGCCGGCGACCAACCGGGCAGCAGGATCATCGTCGTACACGGAGGTGACGTGGCCCTTGCCGTGGGCGGAGGTCCGATGGCCGCCGAGCTCATCGTCCCTGAGCTCGAGGACGTCGAGCCACCCGCCAAGGCGAGAATCAGCACTTGGCTCGAGGAAGCCACCGCGCGCATCGCCGCCGCCGGCGTAGCGGTCGAGTCGGAGCTCATGTGGGAGAGCGCGTCAGCCGCCCTGCTCGACGTTGCCGAGAAAGAGAGCGCCGACATGATCGTCGTCGGCAGCCACGGCGCAGGTGCGCTTCGAGGAATCCTGTTCGGCTCTACACCGTACAAGCTGTTGCATCACAGCCGCATCCCCGTGCTCGTCGTGCCGCACCGCCACTGACCGGGCCATGGTGAGGCGACGTCGCCCAAGGCCGCCGGATCAGGCGACGACCTCTGCCGGCCAGGGGTCCGTGTCATCGACCGGATCCAACAGGACGAGGCCGGTGCTCCCGCAGGCCGTCGTGGTAGGCCGTGGAGGTCGACGATGAATCGTCCCAAGTACTATTATAGGAACCGGGCCGCTCGATGGGGGGAGGTAGCTCCACCATACTCGTGAAGGCTCTCTTGACGGTTTCGCCGCGTGTCGTCTAGTGGAAGGGTGGGTTCCGTGAAAGTAGCAGTCCTTGGCTCCGGAAACGGTGGATGTGCAGTTGCCTTTGACTTCGCCAGCCACGGCCATGTTGTGAACCTCTTCGATTTCGAGGCTTTCCCAGAGACCATTGCTGCAGTTTCGGCGAGTGGAGGCGTTGTCGCCGCTGGAGACATGGAAGGCTTCGCACCCGTCGTGTATGCAGGCCACTCGATCGAGAAGGCCATCGAAGGGGCGGATCTGGTAGTGGCTGTAGGGCCCGCGTACAGCACTACGCCCTTCGGGGAAGCATGCCGGCCATACCTTCAGTCAGGGCAGGTCGCTATCGTCTGCCCGAGCTCATGCGGTGGTGCCTTGGCGTTCAAGGCCGCCGCAGGCTTGGCGCAGGACGACTTCAGCGTTGTGGTGGCGGACACGTCCACGCTGCCCTACGCGGTGCGACTCGTGGAGCCTGGCAAGATCCATGTGTTTCTCAAGGTGAAGAGCGGCGTGTCTCTCGCGGCCCTCCCCGCCAGACTCACGGCTCGCGTGCTCGCAATGGTCGCCGACGTGTACCCGACGTGGGCGGAGGCCCGCAACGTGTTGTTCACGGCCTTGTCGAACGGGAATCCCGTGATCCACCCCGCCGTGACGATTGCGAACGCGGCGCAAATAGAACGCACGGGAGGCGACCTCCTCTTCTATGAGGAGGGAGTGACGAAGGCGGTCGGACGGCTCATGGAGGCCGTCGATCGTGAACGCGCGGCAATCGGTGAAGCCCTTGGCCTGCGCATTCGCTCGGACCCCGACATTGGTCACGAACAAGGCTACATGAGCGAGCCGACCTACTACCCAGGCTACATGAAGGCCCCTGGTTTCAAGGGCATCAAATCGCAGTCGCAGTTGGACCATCGCTATTTCAACGAAGACGCGGGATACGGCTTGGTCTTCCTCCACTCACTCGGGGAGCAGATCGGCGTCCCAACGCCCACGATGGACGCGCTCCTGCACGTGGCCTCGACGATGATGGGGCGCGACTATCTGGCCGAGGGCGCTCGTACCATGGAGACACTGGGTTTGGCCGGGTACTCGGCTACCGAACTGCCGCAGTTGCTCGGCTGAGGGGGCACTCACGTGCATGTCATCGAGCAGAAACGAACTCCGCCGGACACGCCTCGGTCATGGGCGGTGACAGCGCGAGCCGCGGTGTGGACTTCGAGCACCAGGGCGCCGGTCTGATTGGCTGATTCCATGGCATGTCCTCAGCGACGAGAGGATCGAGAACCGCTCCGTCGCGGCGAACCTGCCCTGCAGCCAAAGTCCGTGCGCCTGTATGGGAGCGGCTGGGCTCGGCCCTCGTGCCCGCGCTTACCGACCAGGCGGTGACATGCGGCGAGCGCCGGTGGTCGGTGGCTGACCGGCGCCCGGCCCCATCGACGCCGGCGGCTGGGTCGCCGGGCGGCTGCCTCGTCCGTCCGGCAGGCGCTCATGGCGGGCACCGGCTGCAGAGGCCTGGGTGCGGCGCCGATCGAGCGTCAGCACCGCTTTCGCGCCGGGCTTGAGCAGCTTTTTCTTGCCGCCGAGACCGACGGTGACGGCTCCGGCTGCGGAGCGCCGATGGCCGATCGAGAGCCGGTCGCCGTCCACCTCGACGTCGATCCAGTGCCCGCGAAAGAGCAGCGCGTAGCGCAGCGTGTCCACCTCGGGCGGCAGGTCCGGGTCGAACCAGAGGACGTCGTCGCGGATCTCGAGACCGACGTAGGCGCGCTCGATGAGGTCCACCGTCCCGGCCATCGTCCCGAGATGGATGCCCTCGCGCGTGGTGCCGCCCTGCATGTCGAGCAGGTCGGCGTGCAGGGCGTTCTGGAAGAAGCTCCATGACTGGTCGGGCTTCATGTGTCTCAGGCTCCAGGCGTGTACGATGCCGCTGAGCGTCGAGCCGTGAGAGGTGCGCTCGGCGTAGTAGAGGATAGTGCGCGCCGCGGTTTCCTCGTCGAGTGAGTAGCCGAGCCCCGCGAACAGCTCCGTCAGCTCCTCCATCGAGAAGAGGTAGAAGAGCATGAGCACGTCCGCCTGCTTGCCCGCCCTGTAGCGATTGGGCGTGTCGCCCTCCTTCTCGAGGATCCGGTCGAGGCGCTGGATGTCGCCGTAGCGGGCCGTGTAGCCGTCCCAGTCGAACTCCTCGAGTCGGTCGTAGTGCTCGAACTGGCTGATGACGCCGTCGTGGAAGTCGACGCGCATCCTGCGCCTCATCCGTTCCCACAGCGCGGACTCGTCCTCGGTCAGATGGATGGTTGCGACCAGTTCGTCGCGCCGCGGCGCCGGCAGCAGGCGCAGGAGATCGAGGGCCCGCGACAGCACCCAGGCCGCCATCACGTTGGTGTAGGCGTTGTTGGCGAGTCCAGGCTCCTCGGTCCATGGGTAGCCGGTCTGGTACTCGTCGGGGCCCATCACGCCGCGGATCTCGTACCGGTCGAGGTTCTCGTCGTAGGTGGTGAGGCTGGCAAAGAAGCGTGCGATCTCGAGGAGCATCTCGCCGCCGTGTGCGCACAGGAACTGCTCGTCCCTTGTGGACTCCCAGAACTGCCAGACGTTGTAGGCGATGGCTGCGTTGACGTGCCGCTGCAGGTGGCTGACGTCCGGCAGCCAGCGTCCGGACTGCGGGTTGAGGTGGATCACCTGCGTCTCTTCGCGACCATCGCTGCCACTCTGCCACGGGTAAAGCGCTCCCGCGAAGCCCGCTTCCTGAGCCAGCCGGCGGGCCTCGGGCAGACGCCGGTAGCGGTACATCAGCAGTTCCCGGGTCAGCTCGGGAAAGGCGTGATTGAAGAACGGGAAAATGTAGGCCTCGTCCCAGAAGACGTGGCCCCGGTACGCCTCGCCGTGGAGACCGCGCGCCCCAACCCCGGCATCGAGGTCGACGCTATTGGGAGAGACGGTCTGGAGGGCGTGGAAGATGTGCAGGTGCAACGTCCGGTTGAGCTCGCCGTGGTCGTTGAGGCTGATGGCGCAGCGCCGCCAGAGGCGGTCCCAGGCCATCGCCTGGGTGTCCAGCAGCTCAGCGAACCCGGCGGTGCGTGCGAGCTTGCGGCAGGCGGCGTAGCCCGGCTCCGAGATCCCGCGCTCGCGGGACGAGAAGATGGCGACAGTCTTCTCGACGGTGAGGGGCACATCCTGTTCGAGGTCGCACGGGATGTGCAGGGCGACATAGCCGGGCCGTTCCTCGAATTCGACGCGCGGCTCGCACGGAGCGCCTTGGCTGTGCAGCCGCAGGCGCGCCGCCTCCGCGATACGCACGTGACTCTGGCTGGTCTCGGCCACGAGGCAGATGCTGTCGTCGGCCGGACGCCCCGTGCTCAGCGGGACCAGATGGCTGCCGTCGAGCTCGCGGTAGCGCGACACGCCGGCGTTGGTGACCGTGCCGTCGAGGGCCGCGAGGATCGTGACGGGCCCAGACCAGTTGCGCGCCACGATCACCGTCTCGAGCGCGGCCACGTTCTTGTCGCCCATGTGGACGAGGCGTCGCTGGGTGACCTCGGTCTGCCGACCGGCGTCGTCCCGGAACGCGACGAAGCGCGTGAGGACGCCGCTGTGCATGTCGAGGTCGAGGCGGTAGCGCCGTATCTTGACCCGCGAGAGATGGAACCACTCGCCGTCCTCGACGCGGAAGGTCAGCGGCAACCAGTTGGGCACGTTGACGAGATCCTCGTTCTCGACCGGCCGGCCGCTCACCTCGGTGGTCAGCCGGTTGTAGCAGCCGGCGAGATAGGTGCCCGGGTAGTGGACCTCGTCGGCGGACGCCTCGGGCGCCGCGGCGCGAGTGACGAAGTACCCGTTGCCCAGCGCGCAGAGGGCCTCGCGCAGCCCCTCCTCCTCCGCGTCGAACCCGCGGTAGGTGAGTCGCCAGGCGCGTTGCGGGATCCTCATCTTCACGTCGCCAGACCGCCCAGGAACGTCGCCACCTCGTCGGTGTCGGCCAGGAAGTATTCCGCGGCGCTGACGACGTGCGGGTCGCCGACGCGGATACCGATGCCGCTGCCGGCGACGGCGCGGAAGGCGTCTTCGTCGGTCTCGTCGTCGCCGACGAACAGCGGCACATGGGGGCCGCTGCGATCGATGCGCTCAAGCAGCATCTGCAGGGCGCGGCCCTTGTCCCACTCGACGTTCGGGCGCAGCTCGAGGACCTTCTTGCCGCCGGTGCGGCGCAGGTCCGGGAAGGCATCCGCCACGCCGGAGAAGGCGGCTTCGACAGCCGGCTCGTCCTCCGGCACCACCTGGCGGAAGTGGAGGGTCACGGCGAAGGCCTTGTCCTCGACCCAGGCGGCGGGGATGGGCGCCACCGCTTCTTTGAGGCGGGCGCGGGCGGCGGCGAGCACGTCGGCGAAGTCCTCGCCGCGGCGTACCCGTCCGCCGAGCTCCTCAGGGGCGTCCACGTCGAACCCGTGGGAGCCGGCGTAGACCACTCCGTCGAGCGTCACCATCTGCTGCAGGTCGGCCAGATCGCGACCGCTGAGGATCGCCACCGGGCACCGGGCGGCGAGGTCGCGCAGCACCGTCGCCATCCCTTCCGACAGCGTCGCCAGCTCC
>JAPLCM010000262.1 GCA_026392275.1 Actinomycetota bacterium
AAACGCGAACCAGTCCCAGACGATCTCGAGCGCGTCGAAGGGACACGCTGCCTGTGCCTTGACGATGGCCGCGACCGCCTTCTGCGGGTGAGTCAACGACTCGGGGGTCGACACGCCGAAGGCGTCGAGAGCCCAGTAGCCCTGGAACGGAGGAGCGACGGGCACCCTGTCGGGCGGGTCAGCCAGTCGAAGAGCCTTCGTGAACCTTTCCTTGGCGGTCATCGGCGTCCCTCCCGACTCTCGAGCTTGAGCAGGTGTTCTTCCCGTTCGCTTGGCGCGCACGAGGCATCCTCGCGCGCGCCGAGCGTTCGCCGAGGACTCGCGGCGGGCGGTGGTGAGTGTAGCGGGTCGGGGCGGGGACCGGACCTCACCCCACAGCCCCGGACGTCTCGGGAAGCGTGCTGCCGCCATCGATGAAGAACGCCTGACCGGTGACGTATTCCGCCTCGTCGGAGGCCAGGTAAGCAGCCAGGTGACCGATCTCGTCGGGGCGGCCGAGCCGGCCCATGGGGATCATCGTCGCCATGAGATCGACGGTCGCCTGGATCTCCTCGGGCGACGTGCCTTGCGCCAGACTCTCGACCATGGGCGTGCGAAACACGCCCGGGCAGATCATGTTCACGTTGATGTGCGCAGCGGCGAACTCCATGGCAAGCGCCTTGGTGAACCCCCAGATCCCGGCTTTGGTCAGGCCGTAGGCCGTCTCGCCGGGGTCCGCCACCTGGGTCCCGGTGACCGAGGAGAGGTTCACGATCTTGCCGTACCGGCGCTTCAGCATGCCCGGCAGGATGGCCTGACAGCAGTTCCACGTGCCTTTGAGGTTGGTGTCGAGGTGCAGGTCCCTGACCTCGTCGGTCATCTCGAGGAACGGCACCACGCGGAGGATGCCCGCGTTGTTGACGAGGACGTCGACGCGCCCGAACTGGGACGCGACCTCGGCGGCGGCCGCTCGCACGGCTTCGCCGTCGCGGATGTCCACCTTGAAGGCGGCCGCCCCCTCGACTTCCTTCATTGCCGTGAAGACTCCGTCGTCGACATCGAACAGGCTGACCGCCGCGCCCTCTCGCGCCAGGATCCGCGCGATGCCGAGACCGATGCCCATCGCGGCGCCCGTCACGATGGCGGTCTTGTTCTCAAGCCTTCCCATGGTCCACGCTCCTCGCCCTCGGGTGACGGCGTTTCCCGGCCGTCGCGGCATTGGTAGCATTGGATTGTCATCACACCGTGCGGCAAGGAGGCAAGAATGTCGGAGCAGTCTGGACGGCCGGATTCGGGCATGTGGACCGGCCTGCTGCACGCCGGCCTCGTCGGCTCGTTCTTGCGGCTGCCCACATGCCTCCCGAGACCCAGGCCCTGAAAGACCACCGTGCGAAGGTGGCGTTCTACGGGTTTCCCTGGGACGCCACCTGCACCAGTCGCTCCGGCGCCAACTACGGTCCTCGGGGCATCCGTGAGGTCTCGTGCCGGTTGCTCACCTACAACGCGCGGCTCGACGTCGACATCGCCGAGCGTCTGCGGCCCGTGGACACCGGCGACTGCGACATCGTCCTGGCCAACGCCGAGAAGACGTTTGCGCGGGCGCAGGAGGACCTCGGCAGTATCATGGCCGCCGGCGCTGTCCCGATCACGCTGGGAGGCGACCATTCGATCACGATCCCGGCCGTGAGGGCGGCCCGCGACCACTACGCCAACCCCGCCATGGTGCTCATCGATGCGCATCTGGACACGGCGCCGCATGTGGGCGGCGAACTGCTGAACCATTGCTGTCCGGTGTCTCGAGCCGTCGATGCCGGTTTCGATCCCCGGCACATCGTGCTGCTCGGCATGTCGGGCTGGATGAACCCGCGCACCGAGATCGAGTACTGCCGGGAGCACGGCATCACCGTGATCTGGATCGAGGACATCGAGGAGCACGGGGTGCAGTGGGCCATCCAGAAGGCGCTCGCCGTGACGGCGGGCAGCGATGGAATCTATCTCTCCTTCGACATCGATTCGCTCGACGCTGCCCATGCCCCCGGGACCGGCTGGCCGACGTCGGGAGGCCTCAGCAGTCGCGAGGCGATCGCTCTCGTGCGCGGGATCGCCGCAAGCGGTCTCGTGGGGGCCGACGTCGTGGAGACCGCGCCCACCCTCGACACCAGCCAGACCACGGTCGTCATCGCTGCCCGCCTTGCCGTGGAGCTCGCGGCCGCGGTGGCGCTGCGGGTATGACTGTCGATACCGGCGACCTCGAAGAGTCGCTCGTGACGGCCGGCCGCCCGATCTCCTGGGACGATTGCCCTGCGGACTCCCTGTCGCGGGGCCATATGCGCGTCCGCTTCACCGATCTCGGGGCCGCCGATCTGTGGGCGGTCGAGGAAGGCCTCTCGACCTGAAGCGCTGGGCCTTGCCAGCAGGGCTCGGCTATCACCGCGGCCGTGAGGCCGCCTGTTCGGGAATGCCGAGCCCATACGGCGTCGATGACCCTCGATTGAGCCTTGACGAAACCGTGAAGCTCCCAGCGTCTTGCAGCGGCTCGGGCACTACTTCAAAGATGATCACCCCTGAGCCGATCACGGGCGCGGGCTGGTCGTGCCGCCTCCCGGCCACCTCGAGGGGGTCAAGGACATCCTCGACGAAATGGGCGCCGTGTTCATCGCCGACGGCTGGCCGCTCGGCGCCTTCATCTCACGCTCCGAGATCGCCGAAGCGTTCGAGCCATGCGATCACCTCTCGACGTTCGGCGGCGCATGACCATCCCCGTCGCTCAGGCGCCGTTGAGCCGCAGCTCCGGCAGCCGCGGCCAGGTCTTCCGTCGGCTGAAGCTGATGGAAGACCTTGGGTGCCGACCCCGGCATAGGTGCCGTGCGACCGTTTTCCGTTGGCGATACCGTTGGTCGTACCTCCAACTTTGTCGTTGGAAGTACCCTCAACGGATGCTGGCACTTTCGACGATGCGCCCACCGGCAGGCCGCCTCCGCTGATACGGTCGGCTGATCGCCGGGGGGCGCGGCACTACCGTCGCGTGCTGACTTGTGGGCTGGTATCCGAGCGCCGTCGCCCGCCCCAGCTCGTTGGCGGGTCTGGTGCGCGCGCCGACCCTCCCGGCTTGCCGAGTGGCTCAGGTAGACTGGCGCGGTGTTCACGATCCTCTCAGGCCTGCTGACGGCTCTCTCGTTCGCCACCAGCGACATGCTCTCGCAGCGCGTCACGCGCGAGACGCGGCCACTGGAGCAGATGCTCTGGGTGTTCGCGACCGGCGCCATCATCATCGTGCCGGTCGCTCTGGTGTTCGAAGGGCTGCCGGACGCCTGGGAATGGCGAGGCGCCGGGTTGGCAGCGCTCGCCGGCGTCACCTACTTCACCCACCTCTTCTGCCTGCTGCATGGCCTCCGCGTTGGCGACCTCGGGCTGGTCTGCGCGCTCACGTCGCTGCAGGGCGCCTACGTGGCCATCGTCGTGGTGATCCTCGGCGAGCCGGTGACCCCGCTGCTCGCCTTCGCTCTCTGCCTCTGCGTCGTCGGCGCCGTGCTTACCTCCTTCGAGGGGAAGGCCAAGTCGACGAAGGGCGCCCTGTGGGCCATTGCCGCCGGCGTCACGGGCGCTGCCGGCATGCTGTGCTTCGTGTACAGCGACGCCGGCTGGCTCTCGCAGGCGGCGATCTCGCGCACGGTTTCGCTGGCGATCACGCTGCCCGTGGCGCTGCTCACCGGCAGCGTGATGGTGCCGAAGGCGTTCCGCGGGCGCGCCGTCGCCGCCGGCGCGCTCGAGCTGAGCGGCATCGTGTTCTTGTCGCTGGCGTTCACGCTCGGTCTGCCGGCGGTCGGCGGCGTGACGGCGACGCAGTACGGCACCTTCGCCGTGATCCTCGGCTTCGTGCTCCTGCACGAGCGCCCTAGACGCCACCAGTGGGTCGGCATCGTCTGCACGATCGGGGGAGTGAGCCTGCTGGCGGCAATCGTCTAAGTACGCGCCGCCCCCTTCGAAGACCCCGGCCCATGCGCGTGGGTGACCTGCGGCCGTGGGTCGACCAAGCTCGGCGGCGGCTATCCTTCTGAAGAGACCGGACGCCGAACGCGCTCTGCGCCCGAGCCTACGGGCGCGTGGCGCCTCCGCCCCTCAGCTCGTCGAGGGCACGCGCCACCATCTCACGCGTGCCCTCGATGTGACCGCGCATGCACTCCATGGCGCGCGCCGGCTCCCGGTCGCGCACGGCTGCGTAGACCTCTGCGTGCGCGGCGCGCAGCTCGTCCGCCGGATGCTCCCGCAGCAGCAGGCCGGCGGGCAGGAACAGCTCCTGGCGCACCGAGACGACGGCCCGCGCGAGATGGCTGCTGTGCGCGGCGACGGCTAGGGCATCGTGGAACGACACGTTCCAGCGCAGCACCGCCGTGTGGCTGTCGGCGGCGGCGGAGGTCAGGGCCGCTTCGATCGCGGCCAGCTCCGGCTCCGTGCGCCGCTGCGCCGCGAACATCGCCACGTGGGACTCGGCGATCTCGCGGAACTCCCACATGTCCCGTACTTCGTCGGCCTTGGCCTCCATCCATGAGACCCAGATGCGGCTGAGGGTCTCGATGTCCCGGACCCTGGTGCCGCCGTGAGCGCCGCGGCTCGTGACGAGGTAGCCACTGGTCTCCAGCGACTTGAGGCCGACGCGCAGCGTGAGTTGAGAGATGCCCAGCCGCTCGGCGAGCTCGCGGCTCGGCGGCAGCCAGTCGCCGGGGGAGAGCTCGGCGGAGAAGATGAGCCCGCGGATCAGCCGTGCGACGCCGTCGCTGGCGCTGGGCGTGTCGAGGGCCCGGACATCCAGTGCTCCCCCGGCTTTCACCGCTGCAAACTGCCGCGGCCGCGTCATGGCAGTCTCGCCGCGATCGCCGCCAAGCGTGTGTCTCGCCACGTCATTGACCCCATTGCGTGAATGACTTACTCTTTGAGTATAAGGGAACCTGTCAAGTGGGGACATGCCGTGACAGCGTTCGCATGCAGAGACCGTAAGTTCTTCCCCGACGCGAACGTCGGCGGCGCAGCGAGCGAGGCGCGCCGATGATCGAGTTCGTCATCCATGGCCGCGGTGGCCGCGGGGGCGTCACCCTGGCCAAACTGATCGCCGGCGCCTACTACCGTCGCGGCCTTCACGTGCAGGCCTTCGGCATCTACGGAGCCGAGCGCACCGGGGCGCCCGTGCAGGCCTACGTGCGCGTCGACGAACGCGAGATCGACG
This sequence comes from Actinomycetota bacterium, assembly GCA_026392275.1. Classification (GTDB taxonomy): domain Bacteria; phylum Actinomycetota; class Thermoleophilia; order UBA2241; family UBA2241; genus CAIXSE01. Next base: position 5,201 of record JAPLCM010000262.1, read on the forward strand.
TGTATGGCGCCATCGCCACCCCCGACCATGTGATCATCGTCGACCCTTCTCTTGTGGCGCCGGCGGCAGCGGCGGGCGAGCGCTCGGGTGGGTGGATCGTCGTCAATACCGGCCAGCCCCCCGACGCCTTCGCCGGCGTGTTCCCCGGGCGCCGGGTCGCCACAGTCGACGCCAATGCGATCGCTGTCGCCCACGGCTTGGGGACGCAGGCGGTGCCCATCGTCAACACGGCTCTGCTCGGCGCCGTGGCGCGCGTGCTCGGCATCGAGACCGCCGACGTGGAGGGGGCGCTGAACGACGCCGGCTTCGGCGGCGCCAACGTGGCGGCTGCACGTGCGGCGTTCGCGCAGGTCGTCACCACCGAGGAACCCGGGGAGATAGCCACGCCCGACCTCGAGGAGCCGCACGCGAGCCTGAGCTTCCTCGACGAGCGGGTGGGCGCCCGGCCCAGCACGCACACGGGCGCCTGGGCTTCCCGCCGGCCTCACTCCCGCGAGCTCCGGCCGCTGTGCAGCCACTCCTGCCCCGCCGGCAACGACGTGCGCGGCTTCGTGAAGGCCGCCGCCGCCGGCGACGATAGGCAGGCTCTGGCGGTCCTCCTGGAGACCTCGCCGTTCCCGGGCACGTGCGGCCGCGTGTGCCCCGCGCCGTGCATGGACGCGTGCAACCGGCGCGCGCTCGACGGCGCGGTGGACGTGCGCGATATCGAGCGCGCGCTCGCCGATCGCGCCGCCTGGCCGACACCCCAGCGCCTGTCGGGCGGCGCCCACGTGGCGGTGGTGGGCTCCGGGCCGGCGGGCCTTTCCGCCGCCTACCACCTGGCGCGACTCGGCCATCCGGTGACCGTTCTGGAGGCGGCGACAGAGCTTGGTGGCCTGCTGCGCACGGGCATCCCGGAGTACCGGCTGCCGCGCCCCGTGCTGGAGCGAGAGATCGCGTTCATTCTGGGTCACGGTGTCGAGTCACGCACTGGGCGCCGGGTCGACCGCGCCGGACTCAGGCGACTGGCGGGTGCGCACGCCGCCGTGCTGGTGGCGACGGGGCAGCAGAGTCTGCGCGCCCTCGAGATCCCCGGCGTGACGGCCGGCCGCGTCGAGCAGGGCTTGGACTTCCTTTCTCGGGCGCGGGCGGGCGCTGAGGACCTGAGTGTGGCGGCGGTCGTGGTCGCCGGCGGCGGCAATACGGCGGTGGACGCAGCCCGCACGGCTGTGCGCCTCGGGGCGCGCGACGTCCGGCTCGTGTATCGGCGCACGCGCGCAGAAATGCCGGCGATCTCCGAGGAGATCGACGAGGCGCTCGAGGAAGGCGTCGTGATCGAGGAGCTGCTCTCGCCGGCCGGCCTCTGCGTGCGCGACGGGCGAGTCAGCCTCGTGTGCCGGCGGACGGCGCTCGGTGAGCCGGACGAGAGCGGGCGGCCGCGCCCCACGGCCGTCGAGGGCGACGATGCGCTGGTGGAGCTGTCGTGCGATCGCCTGTTGATGGCCGTGGGTCAGGACTGCGACCGTTCACTGCTCCCGCCGGCCGAAGAGTCTTTCCGCGGCCCCCTGTTCGTCGACGGTGCCGCCGCGACGATCTACGTCTGTGGCGATCTTGCGGGCGGCGAGGGCACGGTGGCCGCGGCCATCGGCGGCGGTCGGCGCGCGGCTCTCGCCGTCCACGCCGCGCTCGCCGGTTCGGAGGGAGGCACGGACGCGGAGTCGCGCGCCGCGGAGCGCCAGCGATCCTCGGGGCTCGCCGTCGGGCAGCTGGAAGACGCGACGCTCGCCGGCGAGGAGCCGGCAGACGCGACGCTCGCCGGCCCCGAGACCGTCCATCTGGGGGCGTTTCCCCGCATCCCCCCGGAGCCGGTCTCACTCCTGCCCCCGCGCCTCCGCCGTCGCGACTTCGCGGAGGTGCGTCGCGGTTTTGCGGAGCGGGCCGGCCACGACGCCGTCATGGCCGAGGCCGAGCGCTGCTTCTCCTGCGGCGCGTGCACCGGCTGCGACCTTTGCCTCATCCACTGCCCGGAAGGCGTGGTCCAGCGCGCTGAGGGCCGCCCGCCCGAGGCCGACTACGACTACTGCAAGGGATGCGGGCTGTGCGCCGCGGCCTGCCCACGCGGAGTCCTGTTCACCGAAGCGATCTGAGAGGGCCTGCGATGCCACGAGCGCTCGTCACCGGGAACCAGGCCGCAGGGGCCATGCTGGCCGCCGCCGGCGAGGCCAACCGCGCCGCCCGCGGCTGCTGCAGCGGCGTGTATCCCATCACGCCGCAGACGGAGATCATGGAGCGCCTTACGGCCTATCCGTTCACCAAGGGCGCCGTGGTGCCGGTGGAGTCCGAGCACAGCGCCATGGGAGTCTGCATCGGGGCGTCAATCGCCGGGGCCCGCGCCTTCACGGCGAGCGCCTCCAACGGGCTGCTCTACATGACCGAGAACGTGTTCGCAGCTGGCTACTACCGCCTGCCCATCGTCCTGGTCGTCTCCAACCGCACCATCGGCCCGCCCTGGAACATCTGGGTCGATCAGGGGGACAGCCTGGCGCTCCGAGATGCCGCCATGCTCCAGTTCTACTGCGAATCGCACCAGGACCTCGTGGACACCATCCTCGTCGCCTTCCGTATCGCGGAGGATCCGCGCGTACTCCTCCCGGCTCTGGTGGCACAGGACGGTTTCGTGCTCTCTCACGCCCTGATGGACGTCGACCTGCCAGAGCAGAGTCAGGTGGACGCCTTCCTGCCGCCGCTCGACCTCCCGCACCGCATCAGGCGCGACCACCCCCGCATCTACGGTGGGTTGACGTG
>JAPLCM010000039.1 GCA_026392275.1 Actinomycetota bacterium
ATGCGCGCCTTGCGCAGCACGTCTGCCTCGACTGTGATGGTGAGGTTGGTCTTCACGAAACCAGTGTAGCACGAAAGTCGTGTCAGTTGTGCACAGCCTGGTCGGCGCGCAGCATCGCCGTGAAACGCTGCACCATGGCGGGGTCGAGCTCCTTGGCGGCGACCTCGCGGAGCTCGTCGACAGTGGAGCCGTTATGGGCCACGACCTCGTAGCGGCGGCACACTGCGTAGGCTCGGGCCACGCGAGGGATGGCGCTCCCGCGCCGTCCTTCGGGGTACCCCGAGCCGTCCCAGCGCTCGTTGCCGTAGACCAGGGCATCCACGGCGTTGCGGCGTACGTCGTTGGGCCTGGCGCCGCAGTTGCCGCCGTTGCCGAGGATCACCTGGACCTCGTCCTGCACGGCGCCACCGGTCTCGTGCACGGCGAGAGCCGTGACCAGCCCGGCGCCTTCGGCCTCGCCCAGCCCGATGAAGGTCGCGAAGCGGCGGCCCACGGCCACGAGGTCGCCTTCGAGCTCGCCGGCAAAGCCGGCCTGACCCTCAGTGTAGAGGCAGACCCTGTCGCGGCCGTGCGACTTCGCGAGCAGCAGCGCGGCGTCCGCCGCGCCCAGCACGCCGTCGCTGTCCACGGCCGACTCGGGGAAGGCCGCCACGCCGATCGACATCGTCACGTGCACCGTCTCGTGGCCGATGTCTATGGCCGCGACAGATACGCGGATGCGCTCTGCGAGCGTCCGCGCCTCGTCGATCACGGTGCGCGGGAGGATGATCGTGAATTCCTCGCCGCCGTACCGCGCCAGGTAGTCCGACTCGCGTGAGCACGTCAGCAGCACGTCGCTGACGGCGCGCAGGACCTCGTCGCCCTTCTGGTGACCAATGGTGTCGTTGACCGATTTGAAATGGTCGAGGTCCATCATCAGCAGGCAGAACGTCTCGCCGTAGCGCTCGGCGCGATGCACTTCGGCCTTGAGGCTGTCGTGGAAGTGGCGGTAGTTGTGAAGCCCGGTGAGGCCGTCACTGATCGCCTGGCGCTCCATCTCCTCGTAGGTGCGGGCGTTCTGGATGGCGATCGCCGCCATATTGGCGAAGAGCATGGCCGATTCGAGCTCGTGGTCCTCGAATACGCGGCCGTGCATGCGATCGAGACGGAGCACGCCGGTCACCTTGCCGTGCACGTTGAGCGGCACGATGATCGAAGCCTGCGACTCTTCCTCTTCGGTGCCCGGCACTTGGGCGACCCGCGGGTCGTGGAGCATGTCGTTGACGAGCTGGGCCTGGTTGTGGCGCGCCACCCAGCCACTGACGCCCTCGTCCAGAGACATGCGGAACGACAGCATCTGCTCCGCTTTCTCGTCGCGCGAGTAGATGCACACCAGCTCGCGCGATTCCTCCTCCACGAGGCGGATGTCCATGGCGTCGTAGTCCACCATCTCCTTGAGCATCCCGGTGACTTCGTGGAAGACCGTCGTCTGGTCCAGCGTGCCGAGGAGTGTCGTGCTCAGATCCAGGAGCCGGTGACGCAGGGCCAGCTGGCCTTCGAGCTGCTCGGAGGTGCGCTGCTGCTGCTCGTACTGGCGCGCATTCTGGATGGCGATGGCGGCGAGGTTCGCGAACAGCTCGGCCGACTCGAGCTCGTTGTCGTGAAACGTCTTGCCTTCCATACGGTCGAGCGCCAGCACCCCGATGACCTTGCCGCCCACGTTGAGCGGCGCGATGATCGAGGCCTGGGTGACCCAGTCGGTGCCGGGCACTAGCGCCCCGCGCGGATCATTCACCATGTCGTTGACGAGCTGCGCCTCGTTGTGCAGCAGCACCCAGCCGCTCACGCCGACGTCCAGAGGCGACCGCCAGCTCGACATCTGCTCGACGTCCTCGTCGCTGGCGAAGCCGCAGTACAGCTCGCGCGTCTCTTCGTCCACGAGCCGGACCTCCATGGCGTCGTAGTCGACGATGCTCTTGAGGAGCGCGGCGATCTGCGCGAAGAGCTCGCGCTCGTCGAGCGTGGAAAGGAGCGCGGCGCTGAGGTCGAGCAGCACGTGTCGCAGCGCCAGCTGGGCCTCGAGCTGCTGATACTGACGCGCGTTCTCGATAGCCACCGCGGCGTGGGTGGCGAAGACCTCCAGCGACTTGACCAGATCGAGGGTCGGCAGGCGGCGGTCGATCGGGTCGTAGAGGTCGAGGACTCCCATGAGCTCGTGCTGCTTGTCGAAGAGAGGCACGAACAGGTCGTCGCTCTCCATCCATTCACCCTCGCGCCGCGGCCCGAGGTCGAGCGGTGGCAGGAAGTGAAGTTGCTCTTCAGTCCAGGTGTGCTGGCGGTGGTCCAGGAAGTAGGACACGCCCATCTGGTATCGCACCTGGAACAGCTCGTCCCAGATGCGCTGGGGCACGGGGAGGTTGAACAGCTCACGGTCGTAGTCGGGGTGCTCGCCGACCGTTGCGTGCACGCGGAACGTGTTGCCCTCGGGCTCCGCCAGGTACACGGCGGCCTCGCGGAACCCGAAGGTCTCACTGAGGGCCGTGGCGATGACGTGCACGATCGCATCGAGCTCGAGACTCGACTGCAGCTGGTTCGCGAGCGTGACGAGGCCGCGCAGCAGTTCGATCTCGCCACGCTCGGCCTTTCGATGCCTGGCTCGGAACGCCATCCGGCTCCCTCGCTCGCGACGGTCGCCTAGAGGCGCACGCATGATTGTACTCCCGGCGTGCGCCCGTAACGCGGCCGTACCCGTCCTTGCCCGCAGCAGATGTGTCGACAGAAACGGGGGCGAACTTGAGTCGCGGCACTTCGGCCCTTCTCAGAAGGCAACAGGCGCCGGCTGAGCGGCGTGTCTCAGCCGGCGTACGTCCCGAGCCTGAGGATCTGCCGCGCCTCGTCGGGGGTCGCCGTCTCGCGGCCCCACTCGCGCGAGAGGCGCGCCACGCGGCCGACGAGCTCGGCGTTCTCCTTGGCGAGTACGCCCTTGTGGTAGAAGACGTTGTCCTCGAAGCCGAGGCGCACGTTGCCGCCCAGGGCGAGCGCGGTCATGGTCACCGGCATGTGCCAGCGGCCGATGCCGGTACAGGTCCAGGTCGAGCCTTCGGGCACGCGGTCGACGAGGAACACGAGGTTGCGCGGCTCGCCGCTCATGCTGCCCGGCACGCCCAGCACGAAGTCCCAGTGCATGAGGGGGCCGGCCGGGCCGTGCTTCTTTACCAGCTTGAGGGCATTGTCCATCTGCCCGGCCTCGAAGATCTCGAACTCCGGGCGCACGCCCTTCTTCTGCATGCGCTGGTAGAACTCGGTCATCAGCGCCGTGTCGTTGAAGAACACGTCGTCGCCGAAGTTGGCGGTGCCCGTCGTCAGCGACGCCATCTCGGGGTCCAGGTCGAGCGGCTGCAGACGCTCGTCGGCGCTCATGCCCATGGCGCCGCCGGTACTCGTCTGGATGATGATGTCGCTGCGCTCGCGGACCGCCGCGATGGCAGCCGCGAAGGCCTCCCGCGCCTGCGTCGGGTTCGCAGCCGCGTCGCGCACGTGTAGGTGGTACATGGAGGCGCCGGCCTCCGCGCAGCGCGCGGCGTCGGCGCCGATCTCGGCGGCGGTCACCGGCAGAGCCGGCTGCGCCGCCTTGGTGGTCTCGGCGCCGACGCCGGCGACCGTGATGATGAGCTTGTGCACGCCGCCTCCTACTTGCTGTACGGGTACTGCTCCGCCACGAAGGCCAGGCTCTCTTCAACGACCTCGAGGGCACGGTCCAGGTCGGCCGCGGTATGGCGGTAGCAGATGTACCAGTGATGATACGGCTGCACAAACAGTCCGCGGCGGATGCACTGCGTGTAGAACTCCGTGCGCCGCTCCTTGTAGTGCTCGTCCACATGGTCGAACGTAAGGAAGGGCATCGGCGGGATGCCGGACTTCGTCACGGGCACGCCGGAGGCATCGACGATCGCCCCGAGTCGCGCGAGGAACTTCGTGCCGCGCTCCCAGATCGCGTCCTGTACTTTCTCGCGCTCGAGGATCTCGAGGCACTTCATGCTGGCCGCCATCTCGAGGCTGTTGGGGAAGTAGGTGGAGCTGAGGAAGGCGCCCTTCACGTACACGCTCATGATCTCGCGCTGGCCGACCAGCGCCGCGATGGAGTAGCCGTTGGCCATGGCCTTGCCGACCGTCGTGAGATCGGGCACCACGCCGTAGCGCTCGCTGGCGCCGCCCATGCTGACGCGGAAGCCGGTACGGATCTCGTCAAACGTCAGCACGGCGCCGTGCTTGTGCGTCAGCTCCTTGACGGCCTCCAGGTACCCCGGCGGCGGCGCGATGATCGGTTTGGCCATCGGGTGGCCGACCGGCGTGATGACGACCCCAGCGATCTCGCCGGGGTTCTCTGCGAACACGCGCTCGAGGTCGGCGATATCGCCGTACTCGAACTCCTTGGTGAGCTGCCACACGGCTTCGGGCACGCCGCCGTGGTGTTCCACGCACCAGTCGCCCCAGCCGTGATAGCCGCAGCGGGCGATCTTGTCGCGGCCGGTGTAGGCGCGCATGGCGCGTACGGCCGCGTTGGTCGCGTCCGAGCCGGTCTTGACGAGGATGGTCTGCTCGCCGCAAGGCATGATGTCGGCGAGCCGCTGCTCGAGCTCGTTCTGCAGCGGCTGCACGAGGCTGAAGCAGAAACCCTTGTCCATCTGCGCCTTGGCGGCGTCGTTGATCTCGTCCTCGACGTAGCCGAGGATGATCGGCCCGTAGGCGCAGAGCATGTCGATGTACTCGTTGCCGTCCACGTCGACGATGTGACCGCCGTGGCCGTGGGTGATGAACACGGGGTACTCGCCGATCACGAAGTTGTAAGGCCGGCGGATACCGCCGACGCCACCGGGGGTGAGCCGCTGGGCGTCCTCGAGCATGCTCATCGACTTGAGCAGGTTGAGCTTGGGTGCGCTTTCCACAGGTCTGGTCATGGAGGTTCCTTTCAGCGCTTTCGCGCGAGAGATCGTTGCATCCGAAGGGGCGCGGGCACGACTGGCCTCACCCCGGGTCGGGCCAGAGTCGTTCGTAGATGCAAAGGATCGTCAAGGTCGGGTCGCCTCCTGAGCGCGCCGCCGCGGGCACAGCCGCGCGCACCGCGCCCTTCCGCAGCTTATCGGATACGACAGGCCTTGGCATCCCGCGAGCGAGCGTGAGGCGGGGGGCGGAGGCTGAACGGGCAGGCGCCGGGGCCGGAGGCCCTCACGGCGCCGGCTCCAGCGAGATCACGCCCTCCTCCTCGTGCTCCCCCAGCAGCACGACGAGGAGGCCGGCGGCCACGATGAGCGCGCCGCCGATGACCGTCCACGCGGAGATCCCCTGCCCCAGGAGGAGTAGCGCGTACAGCGGCGCGGACACCGGCTCGAGGTACCCCAGGATCGAACTGTGCTGCACCTTGATGAGGCCCATGCCGAAGGTCCACATCATGTAGGCCAGGGCCGTGCACACCACGCCGAGGATCACCCCAGCCACGAGGTCCCGCGTGGTCAGCTGGTAGCCCGCGCCGACAGTCTGCCAGAGAGCCAGCGGCAACAGGATAAGCGCGTCGAGCCAGGCCTCCGTGAACACGATGGTGACCGCCGACACGCGCTTCGTCAGATCCTTCACGACAAGCTGGAAGACGGCATAGCCGACTCCGCCGGCGAGCCCGGCCGCCACGCCGCCGACCGAGATCCTGATGCCCTCGCCGAGGAGGGTCGGCGCCAGGATCACCACAAGCCCCCCGAGAGCGACGGCCAGCGCGGGGTAGACGATGCGCTCAGTCCGCACCCGGAACACGCACGGCGCCAGCAGCGCCACCCACACCGGCGCCAGAAACTGCAGAAACATGCCGATGGCGACACTGGTGCCACGGATGGCGACGAAGAAGAGGAGCAACGTCAAGGCGTCCACGAGGCCCATCAGCAGGAGACGCGGCCACACGCCGGCGGCGAACGCCCCGGCGAGGGGCCGGCGCCGGGCGAAGACCACGCCGAGCACCACGCCGGCGGTGGCGAAGCGAATGACGAGGAGCGCGCTCTCAGGGGCGGTGGCCCAGTCCACAAGGGTCCCGATGAGGCCCATGATCAGGAAGGAGCCGGCGACCAGCAGGTAGCCCTGGGCGGCGCGGCTTCTCACGAGACGCCGCCCATCAGAGCGGCCCCAGCTCGGCGGCCGCGGCGACGGAGGCTCCGCCTTCGCCGCGGCCGAACACCACGACGAGCAGCCCCGCGCCCAGGATCAGGGCGCCGCCGATAACCGTCCAGACGGTCGGCATCTGGCCGACGAGGAACACGGCGTACAGCGGCCCCGCTACGGGCTCGATGTAGCCGAGGATGGTCACCTGCTCGACGCGCACCCGGCGCGTGCCCTCGATCCAGAGCGTGTAGGCGATCGCGGTGCAGACGACGCCCATGACGGCGGCGGCGATCCAGGCGCGCCCATCCACCTGGTAGCCGGTACTGAAGAACTGCCAGAGAGCCAGCGGCAGCACGAGCAGCGCGTCGCCGGCGGCCTCGGCCATCGAGATGGTGGTCGGCGCGACGGTCTTGGTGAGCCCCTTGACCGAGACGGCGTAGGTGGCGTAGCCGAACCCCGCGAAGAGCGCCGCCAGAAGGCCGGCGAGCGAGATGGTGACGCCCTCGCCGAGCAGGTCGGGCAGAAGGATCACCGCAAGGCCGGCGAGGGCGAGGCCAAGCGCCGGCCACACGATCGGCTCGCGCGGCGAGTGGAAGACCCGCGGCGCCATGAGCGCCACCCAGACCGGCATCAGGAACAGCAGGAACATGGCGATCGCGACGCTGGTGTGGAGCACGGCGAAGAAGAACAGGAGCAGGGTGAGCGACGACATCGCCGCCATGACGATGAGGCGCCAGGCAGCGCCCGGGCGGCGCCAGTCGGCGATCATCGGGCGCCGCAGGAAGACGACGCCGAGGGCCAAGGCGGCGAAGGCCATGCGCAGCATGAGGATGATCGCCGCGGGGGCGTCGGCCCAGGCGACGAGCGGCGCGCTGCCGGCCATACCCAGGTACGAGAGCAGGACGATGCCGTAGCCGAGCGCGTCGCCGCGCGGCGGGCCTACGGCGGCCGCCCCGACAGGTCGATCCATCGCGCGGCTCACACCGGCGGCTCCGACTCGAGGTCCGCCTGACCGCGCAGCACGACGAGGATGCCGGCGGCCAGGATGAGGGCGCCGCCGGCCAACATCCAGGCCGTGATCGACTGGCCCAGCAGGACCAGAGCGTAGATCGGCGCCGCCACCGGCGTCAGAAAGCCGAGCACCGCACTGTGCTGCACGCGGACCCAGCGCACGCCTTCCATCCACAGGGTGTAGGCGACCGCCGTGCACACCAGCCCCAGCACCAGCGCCACGAGCAGGTCGCGGCGCGTGAGTGAGTAGCCCGCCCCGAGCGTCTGCCAGAGCGCGAATGGCAGCAGGAACAGCCAGTCCAGGGCGCACTCCGCGAGGACCATGGTGGTGCTCTCCACGCGCCGCGCGAGGCCCTTCACCACCAGCGCGAAGCCGGCGTACGAGAAGCCGGAGCACAGTCCGGCCAGCAGGCCGAGAGCGGAGGCGTGGATACCGCCGCCCGACACGGCCGGGACCAGGATCACGGCCAGCCCGGCGAGAGCGAGACCGATGGCCACGTACACGACCCGCTCCGTGGCGTGGCCCAGGAGGCGCGGCGCGAGCAGCGCGATCCATACCGGCTGGATAAAGAGGAAGAGCGTGGCGATGGCCACACCGGCATCGCGGACGGCGACGACGAAAAGCAGCAGCGCCGCGGCGTCGAACACGCCCAACAGCAGGAGCCGGGGCCAGACGTCGTGGTCCAGGACTCCGGCAAGGCGCCGCCTCCGTGCAAACACCGCGCCGATCGCGAGGGCGGCAATGGCGAAGCGCAGCACGAGCAGTACGCTTCCGGGCGCGGTCGCCCACGTCACCAGTGTGCCGGTCAGGCCGATGAGCAGGTAGGAGGCGGTCACCATCCCGTAGGCCCTCGCAGCGCGGCTGTTCATCCCACCAGCTCCGGCTCGATCTGCTCGCGCCCGTAGAGGACGACCAGCATGCCGGCGGCCACGATAAGGGCGCCGCCGGCGATCGTCCAGCCCGACGGTATCTGGCTGAGAAAGACGAGCGCGTACAGCGGCGCACTCACCGGCTCGATGTACGCGATGATCGAGGCGTGCTGCACGCGGATGTAGCGCAGGCCGTCCATGAAGATACTGAACGAGAAGGCCGTGGTGACCAGGCCGAGCAGTGCTGCGATGAACAGGTCGCGGCTGCTGAAATGGTAGTGAGTGGCGCCGAGCGCCAGCAGACCGGGCAAGAGCATGGCGGCGGCGGTGAACGCGCTCTGCGTGAACACCACCGCCGTGCTGCGCACGTGGCGTCCACGCAGGCTCTTGGCGAAGAGCAGGTAGACGGCGTACATGACGCCGGCCGCCCAGCCGTAGAACAGGCCGGCGGCCGAAAGCTTCGTCCCTTCGAGCAGAAGTCCAGGCACCAGGATGACGGCCATCCCGGCGAGCCCGATGGCGAGCGCCACGTACACGATTCGGTCTGTGGCCTCATGGAGGATGCGCGGGGCGACAAAGGCAAGGTACACGGGCGCGAGATACGAAAGGAAGATGGCCACCGCGACGCCGGTGTAGCGGATGGCGAGGAAGTACAAGATCAGGTTCAGCGCCAGCGAGACACTGATGCCGAGCAGGCGCAGGGGCGCTCCGGGGCTGCGCAGGTCGCGCCAGCTGCCACTGATCAGGACGACGACACCGAGGGCGCCAGCGGCGAATGCCATGCGCAGACAGAGCAGCATCGCCGTCGGCATGTCGGCATAGGTCACCATGACACCGATGGAGCCGTTGGCGAGAGACGCCAGGCCAACTTCGAGGTAGCCGCGAAGGCGCTCGCGGGGCTGGCCGCCGGGTGCAGCGCCGTGGGGGGCCGCGTGGTCAGCGATGCCCGCGGCACCACCGGCGGTGCCGGGAGTGGTGCCGTGGGTGGTGCCGGGAGTGGTGCCGGGAGTGGTGCCGACCCATCC
>JAPLCM010000138.1 GCA_026392275.1 Actinomycetota bacterium
ACCAGACGGTGTACCACGACGGCGCGCGTCCGAGCCGCATCGTCCTGCCGCTCGCGCCCGCCGATGCCCGCGGCTGACTCGACGCCTGGACCCGGCGGCAAGCTGTCGCTGTGGGTCAAGTTCGGCTACGGCGGCAACGAGTGGTCCAACAGCCTCATCTGGACCTTCTACTACGCCCTTTTTCTGTACTTCATGACCGACATCGTGCGGCTGGGGGCGGTGTTCGCCGGCACCGTGATCGCCGTCGGGACGCTATGGAACGCCGTGTTTCAGCCGCTGGTCGGCGTGTGGTCGGACGGCCTGCGCAGCCGCTGGGGGCGACGGCGCCCGTTCCTCCTGGCCGTCGCCGTGCCCTACGCGGTCGTCAGCTGGCTGCTGTTCACCGATTGGGGGCTGGGGACGACGCCGACGAAGCTCTACTTCGTCGTCGTCGTGCTCGCCTACTTCACCTGCTACACGCTGCTCAACGTGCCGTACGGCGCGCTCGCCGCGGAGATGACGCAGGATTACGACGAGCGCACCAGCCTCAACGTCTGGCGCACCGGCGCCGCGCAGATCGCCGCGCTGATGGGCGGCGCGCTGCCTCTCGTGCTGGCCGGCGTCTTCGAGGACGTTGGCGGCAGCGCCGCCTTCGGCTGGTCGGCCGCCGCCGCGGTGCTCGGCTTCCTGGCGATCTTCGGCATCCTGCTCACCTGGCGCGTGACGCGAGGGTACGAGCTGTTCCCGGAAGACACGCGGGTGGCCCTTCGCGACGTGCTCGGCACGCTGCGTAACCGTTCTTTCCGCTACCTGATAGGCCTGTACGCCTTCGGCTGGGCCCCGGTCAGCGTCCTCGGCGCCGTGGCGATCTACTTCGCCCGCTACCAGATGGGCTACAGCGAGGCGTATTCGTCGGTCGTGCTCCTCGTCTGGTTCGCCAGCGGGATGCTGTGGCTGCCGCTGGTCACGTACTCGTCGCGGCGTATCGGCAAGCGCTGGACGTACATCTGGTTCGTCGCCTTCTGGGCTGTGGTCCAGATGGGCTTTCTCCTGGTGAACGCCGGCGACTCTGTCCTGCTGTACACGCTCCTCGTGCTGAGCTCCGGCGGCAGCATGGCCGTCGCGGTTATCGGCTGGGCGCTCCTCGCGGACGTCACCGACGTGGAGGAGTACACCAGCGGTCAGCGCCGCGAAGGCATCTACTACGGCGTGATCGCCTTCATCCAGACCGGCATGGCCGCCCTCGTCGTGCAGGGCTGCGGCCTCGTGCTCGGCTGGACGGGCTACGAGGCCGACGTGGCCCAGTCGGCGACGGCCCTCTGGGGCATCCGCCTGCTCATCTCGGTCGGCGCCGTGATCCCGATGCTCCTCGGCATCGTCTTCTGCTATCTGATGCCGCTCACGCGCGCCAAGCACGTGGCGCTCCTGGCGGCGACGCGTGCTAAGGCTATCGGCGAGCCCGTCGACGTGGAGTCGCTCGCATGCCGCTCACGCGCGCCAAGCACGCGGCGCTCCTGGCGGCGACGCGTGCCAAGGAAGCCGGCGAGCCCGTGGACGTGGAGTCGCTCGCCGGGATCGTCTAGGAGTCCGGCCGGCGCCACTGCCGAGCCGCATCGTTTCGCCGCACGCGTCTGCCGCGGAGAGGGACTACGAGTGAATGACGGAGTGAACGGCGCGCAAACGTGGCCCGATGCTGGCTGCGGCGGTCTTCAGGTCGTAGTCGCCCTGAAGGTTGAGCCAGTACCGCGGCGACTGGTCAAGGGCCCGTCCAAACAACAGGGCCAGTTCGGCCGTCACCGGACGCGCGCCCTTGATCACATGCGATATCCGCATCGGCGACACCCCGATGGTCCGCGCGAACGCGGCCTGGGAGAAGCCCAGCTCCTCGAGCGTCTCTGTCAGGAATTCACCCGGATGAATGGCGGGCAAGCCATTACTCAC
>JAPLCM010000218.1 GCA_026392275.1 Actinomycetota bacterium
GACCTCTCAACCGCAACCGATGGGAGCTGGCGATGGCCTGTTCTGAGTACCGCGTCGAACACGACTTTCTAGGCGACAGGCAGATCCCCGCGACGGCCTACTACGGCATCCACACCGTGCGCGCCCTCGAGAACTTCGCCATCACCGGCGTCTCCATCTCCAGCCATCCGGATCTCGTCAACGCATTGGTGGCCGTCAAACAGGCGGCCACCATGGCAAACCGCGACCTTGGGCTGCTCTCGTCCGAAAAGGCCACGGCGATCATGGCGGCCTGTGAGGAGATTCGGTCCGGGCGCCTGCACGACCAGTTCGTCGTCGATGTCATTCAGGGCGGCGCCGGTACCTCGGCGAACATGAACACCAACGAGGTCGTCACCAATCTTGCTCTCGAGCACCTCGGTCGCGAGCGTGGAGAGTACGACGTGCTCCACCCGATCGACGACGTGAACCAAGGGCAGAGCACCAACGACGTCTATCCGACCGCGGTCAGAGTGGCGCTGGTCTGGGCGACCGCGCGCCTTCATGAAGGGATGGAGGTCCTACGTGCGGCCTTCAGCGCCAAAGCCGCCACCTTCAGCGATGTCGTGAAGATGGGGCGGACGCAGCTTCAGGACGCCGTCCCGATGACCCTCGGACAGGAGTTCGCCGCCTACGCGACGACGATCGGCGAAGACCAGCAGAGGCTTGCTGAAGCCTCCCTGCTCCTCCACGAGGTGAACCTCGGGGGCACCGCGATCGGGACGGGGATCAACACGTCGCCGGAGTACGCCGAGCTGGCGTGTCGCCATCTCGCAAGAATCACCGGGATCCCACTGGTGATATCGCCGGACCTCGTCGAAGCCGCCCAAGACCCTGGCTCTTTGGTCCAGTTGTCCGGCGTGCTCAAACGGATCGCCATCAAGCTGTCCAAGATCTGCAACGACCTGCGGCTCCTGTCGTCGGGGCCCCGCTTGGGCCTCAACGAGATCAATCTGCCGCCGGTCCAAGCCGGCTCGAGCATCATGCCCGGGAAGGTCAACCCGGTCATTCCGGAGGTGGTGAACCAGATTGCCTTCGAGGTCATCGGCAACGACGTCACCGTCAGCGTCGCCGCCGAGGGCGGCCAACTGCAGCTCAACGCGTTCGAGCCGATCATGGCACATGCCCTCTTCGAGAGCGTGATGCACCTGGAGGCGGGGTGCCGCACGCTTGCAGAGCGGTGCATCGGTGGAATCACCGCTAACGTCGCCTTCCTGAAGGCGCAGGTAGAGGATTCGATCGGCTTGGCTACCATGCTCTGCCCCCTCATCGGCTACGCCGGCGCCACCGCGATCGCGCAAGAGGCCGCTGCGACGGGGCGGACGGTGTACGACGTCGCGCTGTCCAGCGGACTCCTGGCGAAGGAGCAGCTGGAGGAGCTCTTGCACCCCGAGCGACTGGCGGGCGTACCCCTGGAGCCACTCTCGGAGGTGGAGGACTGAGTCCGACCCGACGGTCACAGCTCTTCCACTCTTGCCGACGGACTGCCCGTGCACAGGTTTCCATGACGTGTCCAGCCTGCAGAACCTGCAAGCGTTCAGTCCCCCGTCGCCGTGCTCAGCTGAGCAGCGGAGCGGGGTCGCCGCGGATCCTGGCGGCGCGCACTTCGCTGAGGTAGGCGGAGAGCGAGCGACGCTGCAGGCGGCAGGTTACCGAGGCCGAGAGCAGCCGCGCGATCGTG
>JAPLCM010000232.1 GCA_026392275.1 Actinomycetota bacterium
GCCTACATCACGTCTGCGAAGAAGTACGGCTACACCACCATCCCGTGGTACATGCTCGCCCGCGACGGCAAGGTGATCGCTGACGACGGCGCCAAGGTCACCTTCTCGAAGACCGAAAGCGAGACCGACGAACACACCGGCAAGCCGATCCCGGACACGCTGCGCTTCGAGTACCGCGACGGGGACAAGCGCTACGTCCTGTCCTTCACGCGTGAGCGTACGCTCGTGAGCCAGACCCTCATCGACTTCACGACAGGGGTGAAGAAGGTGATGGCAGAGATGATCCGGTACCCGGGCGGCTACCTCCGCTTCTCCGGCCCCGTGAAGCTGGACTGCTACGTGGGCGACGAGGTCGTCGAGCACTACGA
This sequence comes from Actinomycetota bacterium, assembly GCA_026392275.1. Lineage (GTDB taxonomy): Bacteria > Actinomycetota > Thermoleophilia > UBA2241 > UBA2241 > CAIXSE01. The sequence goes on from JAPLCM010000232.1 coordinate 369, forward strand.
GGAGCCCGGATCCTTCGAGGAAACCTACTTCGCGCACCGTCTCCACGGCGGACAGTAGGCCCTATTCGGACCACACGAAGCGCTGTGCCGCAAGCTCTCATCCGCGGCGCCAGAGAGGAGTGGACCCATGGCACGTCCAGGCGAGGCTCACGGCTGGAAGTTCACGCGCAAGGCGGAGCACCACGCGGGCACGCTGACCGCCGGCTGCCTCGCCGGGATGGTCTTCGCGGTCTTGTTCGGCGTCTGCGTGGCCCTCGTCCGCACCGGCGTGGGCGATGCCTCGGACGGCAGCGGCGCGTGGCTGGCCGAGGGCCGGGGGCAGGTGGAGGTCGCCCTCGCCCTGCTCCCCTTCGCGGGGATCTTCTTCCTTTGGTTCATCGCCGTGTCCCGGCAGCGCCTTGGGCGCTACGAGGACCGCTTCATCTCGACGCTCGTCCTCGGCAGCGGGTTGCTGTTCCTCGGGATGGTCTTCGTCGCCGCCGCCCTCGGCGCGGCGATCCTCACCGCCTACTCGCACTCCGCCGCCTTCGCCGGCAGCGAGACTTACGTCTATGTCCAGCTCGCCTTCGCGCAGCTCTTCGGCGTGTACGCGCTGCGAATGGCGGCGGTGTTCCTCATCTGCCAGGCGACGGCGTGGCTGCGGCATGGGCTGATGCCGAAGTGGCTGGCGTTGCCGACCTACGTCGTCGCCCTGGTTCTGCTCTTCGTCGTGGGCGTGCAGGCGTGGGCCCTGCTGATCTTCCCCGTCTGGGTCTTTCTCGTGAGCGCATATTTGCTCGTGGTCACCGGCCGTGGCGGGGTCGACGAGGCGGGGGGGCCGGAGGCCGTGGGTCCCAACGCCTGATAGGTGCCCGCGCCCGGATCGCAGCCAGGAGGTCAGCGGTCTGATTCCGACATACTCTGCCATTCGCTCGCGATCTACTTGGTTTCGAGGAGCCGCTGTAACTCGGGCCTGAGGTTCGAGAGTTGTCCACTGAGGTGCACCAACGTTGTCAGAACGACAACGTTCTTCCTGCTCAGTGACCGCTTCCGGTGTCCCGCCCGGTCGCTCAGGACAGTCTCGTGCTGACCGGCCCCTCAGGTGCGGCGGGTGTCGCTACTGAGTTGTCATCTGCGGACAGAGGCCCGCCGCCCTCACGGGTGGCGGGCCCTGTGCTGCACTCCCTCGTGGCTCACTGGATAGAGCACGGGTTTCCCAAATGGGCAGCCCGGGGTGCTATTCGGAGCCATTCGAGGTCAAATCGGATCGCTTTGGCTCGACGCGACCGCCGGCCGTTCGGGCCTTGGACAGCCCGAGCTCAGCGCCGTGGTCTACCCCTTGGCTCTGGACGTCCCGCACAGCACACCGCACGTGGTGCCCGCGGTCTCATGCCTGCTGTTCCATCTGCCGGCTATGGCACCCGGGGACAGAGCGGACCTCATTCGTGTTCGATGGCCTCCTTGACGCGGTGCTCGAGCTTCCGGTACCTGTCATCGGCTAAGCCGGCGATGATCTCCGGGGCGCGGGCGGCGCGAAGTACGGATTCCTCATCTCCAGAGGGAGCCGCCCAGATGGGCGGCTCCATGGGCGGCTCTGTTGGGCGTGCGGGCTCAGACGGCCCTGCCTACGCGCTGTGGGGATGGAAGAAGTGCTCCACCCGATCCCTCTCACTGCTCGAAAGCTTCCCCTTTTTCCCAACGCGAGGGGCGACATCGAGAAAACCGTGAGTGAAGGGGACGGTGATGAATTCCCCCTGCTTCTTGACCACGTCGGCGGGGACGACCAGGTCGCGGAACAGCCCGTACTTGATGATGAGGCAGTCCGCCATGTCTGACTCGGGATCGCAGATCACGTCCTTGACCTTGCCGATCTTCTCGCCCTCCCGTGAGTATGCCTCGATCCCCAAGAACTCCTGTGTGGTTGACGTCATGAGCTCCTCCCTCCCTTTGCCGCGGTGCGCGCGCGTCTTGGCGTCCACCCTCATCTAAGCAGGAGGCAGGGACAGGCACATCGCCCATGAGGCCTGTCTTGGAGACGGTCGGACGGACTGTCTTCGGACAGGTCAGATGGCCGGGGCGAAGGCCTCAGACCAGGCGATGCCGCACAGCGATGGTGGCCGCTTCGGTGCGACTGGAGGCTCCGAGCTTGGAGATGATGCTGCTGACGTGGCCCTTGACGGTGGA
>JAPLCM010000109.1 GCA_026392275.1 Actinomycetota bacterium
CCGCCGCCAGGCCGATGTTCATCTCGAGGTACTGATCGCTGAGCTCTCTCTGCTTGGCCAGGTGATCCTTCTCGCGCACGAGAAGCTTGAACATGTACTGGCTCGCGAGGAGCGGGACGAAGAGAAGCACGACCGCGACGATGCCCGCCGTCGCGTAAAGGGCGGCGACGACCACGCCCAGCAGCGCCAGCATCGCCAGCGAACGCAAGAACGGCGGCATCTCCTCGCGCCAGAAGGAGCGCAGGCGCTTCCCGTACTTGACGTACATGCCCACGCTGGTCACGGCGAGGTTCGTGGCCTCGAAAACCACTGCCGCAACCGCTCCCGCCGCGAGCAGCCCGATGGAGACCGATTGGAACGACACACCCAGGGCCGCCACGATGCCGTCGAAGGCGAGCAGAGCCAGAAAGGCCGAGATCACGAAGTTCGCGGCATTGTAGACAGCGACGGTCCCGCTGTTCTCGCGCCAACACCCGTAGAGGCCGACCGCAAGCGCAACAAGCAGCGCCGAGAGGCGTCCGGTGTACATCACGGCCAGGAGGATGGGGAGATTGCCGGCGGTCAGCGTCACTCGATCCGACACTTCGACCGCCATCTCCTCGGCGATCACGGCGAGGACCGCGAGAATCAGCGCATCGCGCAGGACGGCGGTGGAGACCGGGATCGGCCCCGGGAAGAGGAATGCATACGCGAACGCGCCCCCAGCGAGCGCAGCAAGGTACACGGTGAGCACGCGATAGTTGCGTTCAGCAGTTGCCAAGGCACCCCAACCCGTAAGAGGTGCTTGGTCTATCGGCACGTTCGTGTCAGAGCTTTAGACCTGGCTCGCGAGTCTAGTGCATCTTGCTGCCGCCACCGCTGGTGACGAGAGCGAAGAGCAGAGAGGCGAGCGTCTTTTCGATCTTCTTGCTCATGATGGATCCTCAGTCAGATAGGCGAACTCAGGTCAGTGCATACGGCTGCAGAAGCGGATCATGTCCCCCCCTAAAGTTCACGTCGTCACTGCCGATAACTGATGGTTGACGACTCCCGTGACTGCACTCTGTCAGGCATGGGAATGCGCGCATACCCTGAGCACCTATACATTCTGGGCATCTTGCGACACCGCAGTCGCCAGAATGGACAACACTTTTTCCAGACTGTTTGCAGAGCCGTTCTTCTCCCATTGGCGTCCCAAATGACGTAGGCTCTCGCTGGCGGCGGGCCGGAGGGCGCGCGCGCCAGTCCAGAGCCCGGAGGCCCGTGCGGGGCCGTCTCCGGCGGGGGGGATCACGATCGAAGCGAACGCTGCTGCCACGAACAAGGAGACGCCGTCGTTGGCGCACAACGGCGGCTTTCTGCTGCTGTGGGTGGGCCAGTTCGTCTCGCAGATGGGCGACCGCCTGGCGATGGTCGCCTTTCCCTGGCTCGTCTACAAGAGCACGGGGTCGGCGCTCGGCACGGGGGCCGTCTTTGCCCTGTACACTTTGCCGTATGTGCTGTTCGGCGCGTTCGCCGGAGTGGTCATCGACCGCTTCAACAAGCGCGCCGTGATGATCGCCGCCGACATCTTGCGGGCGGTCCTCGTGCTGCTCGTGCCCTTCGCGGCCACGCGCTCACTGGCGGCCGTCTACGTGCTGAGCTTCGTGGTGGCAAGCGCCGCCGTCTTCTTCGACCCGTGCAAGCTCGCCATCCTCCCCGACCTCGTCGCCAAGGACCGCCTTATGCGCGCCAACTCCCTGCTCGCCATCGGCGAGAACCTCACCGAGATCGTCGGCTACGCTCTGGCGGGCTTCATTCTCGCTTACGTGTCCACCGCCACGGCCTTCCGCATCGACGCCGCCACCTTCGCGGTCTCGGCTGCGGCCCTCCTGCTCATGCGGTACCAGGCGCCGGCACGCGCGGCGGCGGAGCACGCCGCCAGCTCATTTTGGCGCGAGCTCCGCGAGGGCTTGAGCTTTCTCCGCCACCACCACGCTCTGCTTATGAACACGCTCATGGTGGTGGCCTTCGTCGCCGGCCTCGGCGCCAGTTACCCGCTGACCTTTCTGTTGGCGGTGAACGTGCTGGACGCCGGCACGCAGGCGTTTGGCGTCTTCGAGGCGGTCATCGGCGTCGGCTACCTCGCCGGCTCCCTGGCACTGGCCACGCTGGCGACGCGTATCCCCAAAGGCCTGGCGATGGCCGTCGGCTGGACGTCGATGGGCGTGAGCCTGGTGCTCGTCGCCGTCACCACCGGTGTGTGGCAGGCCTGCATCCCGTTCGCGGTGCTCGGCCTGGCCAACGCCGTGGCGCTCATCGCCCTGGACACCTGGCTGCAGGACGTGATCCCCGAGCGCCTGCGCGGCCGCGTGTTCGGGGCGCGCTTCACGCTCACGCAGGGCACCTACGCGCTGTCGGTGCTGGTGGGCGGGGCGCTGGCCGGCGTGTTCGACGTGCGCGCCCTCCTCATCGTCGCCGGGGTGCTCATGGCCATCCCCGGCATCGCCGCGCTTTTTGTGCCGGACATCCGCGACGCCTGAAGCGAGCGGGTGCACCGGGCG
>JAPLCM010000036.1 GCA_026392275.1 Actinomycetota bacterium
CGCGGTCTCATGCCTGCTGTTCCATCTGCCGGCTATGGCACCCGGGGACAGAGCGGACCTCATTCGTGTTCGATGGCCTCCTTGACGCGGTGCTCGAGCTTCCGGTACCTGTCATCGGCTAAGCCGGCGATGATCTCCGGGGGGAGCCGCCCAGTTGGGCGGCTCAGTGGGCGGCTCTGTTGGGCTTGCCGGTTCAGACGGCCCTGCCTACGCGCTGTGGGGATGGAAGAAGTGCTCCACCCGATCCCTTTCCTCGCTCGACAGCTTCCCCTTCTTCCCAACGCGAGGGGCGACATCGAGAAAACCGTGAGTGAAGGGGACCGTGATGAATTCCCCCTGCTTCTTGACCACGTCGGCGGGGACGACCAGGTCACGGAACAGCCCGTACTTGATGATGAGGCAGTCCGCCGTGTCTGACTCGGGGTCGCAGATCACGTCCTTGACCTTGCCGATCTTCTCGCCCTCCCGCGAGTATGCCTCGATCCCCACGAACTCCTGTGTGGTTGACGTCATGAGCTCCTCCCTCCCTTTCCCACGGTCTGCGTGCGTCTTGGCGGCCACCCTCATCTAAGCAGGAGGCAGGGACAGGCACATCGCCCATGAGGTCTGTCTTGGAGACGGTCGGACGGACTGTCTTCGGACAGGTCAGATGGCCGGTGCGAAGGCCTCAGACCAGGCGATGCCGCACGGCGATGGTGGCCGCTTCGGTGCGACTGGAGGCTCCGAGCTTGGAGATGATGCTGCTGACGTGGCCCTTGACGGTGGAAAGACTGACGACGAGGCGCTCGGCGATATCGGCGTTCGTCAGTCCATCCGCCAGCAAGGCGAGCACCTGGCGCTCCCGTGCGGTCAGGTCCTGGCCCTGGAGTCCGGGAGCCTCCGCCCGGTGCATGAGCACTTCTGCCGCCTCTGAGGCGAGCGTGGGCTTGCCCGCGCTGGCCCTCCGGATAGCCGCCGCGAGTTGGGCGCCCGAGATGTCCTTCATGAGGTAGCCGATGGCGCCTGCACTCAAGGCGCTCTCGATCAGCGCCGCGTCTGAGAAGCTGGTGAGCACGAGGACCCTCGTCGTGGGGCAGCGCCGCAGGACCTCGCGGGTCGCCGCAGCGCCGTCCAGGCCCGGCATGACGAGGTCCATCAGGACGACGTCCGGCTGGGTCTGCTCGCACAGAGCGACGGCCTCTGCGCCATCCTCGGCTTGCGCAACGAGCTCAATATCGTCAAAGAGCCGCAGGACCGTCTCCAGCCCTCTGCGCAAGAGGGCGTGATCGTCGGCGATGACGACCTTGATGCGGTTCGCCGGCTCAGGAGTCTCCCTGCTCAGCTCTTTGTCCCTTCCGCGTTGGACCATCGGGCTGTGACGACCGTACCACGGCGACTCGCGCTGGCGACGTTGAGCGCTGCGCCCACTGCTTCGGCACGTTCCCGCATGATCCGTAGTCCGAGCTGCTCGGGTCCCGCCTTCTGCGAGTCGAATCCTCTTCCGTCGTCACCCACGACCAGCGTAACGACCCCGTCGCAGCTGTCCAATGTCACCCAGGCGCTGCCCGCTTTGGAATGGCGCACCACGTTGTTGATCGCTTCCTGTGCGATGCGGTAGAGGGCGATAGTCACGTCCGCCGGCGTTGTCGGCAGCTCGGCGATCGAGCGCCTCACGGGTATGTCGGACCGCGCCTCGGTGGCGTCGAGCAAATGCCGCAGCAGATTGTGGAGCGGCGTCTGCGCCAGGGCGGCTGGACGCATCTCCAGAAGCAGGGTGCGCATCTCCGCGAGGGCCCCTCGGGTGAGGCGCTCGACGTCCTCGAGACTGCGCAGCGCCTCCTCAGACGACGGCCGCCACTTGCTGCGCAGCGCCTCCGCCTGAATGCTGGCCGCGAACAGCGACTGCGTGACCGAGTCGTGCAGATCACGTGCCAGCCGCGAGCGTTCGGCGGCCACGGCGCTGCGCTCCATCTGCTCGCGTAGCCTCGCGTTCTCGATCGCCAGGGCCGCCTGGTCGCCGAACGACTGCGCGAGGCGCACGTCTTCGTCGCTGAATGGCTGGGGCTGGCGGTAGTAGACGGCCAGCACGCCGAAGAGGTCCGCTGCGGCCGCGAGCGGAACGGCGATGCACGCCCCGTAGTCACGAATCCAGTCGACGGGCACATTTGTCAGGTCGTCTGCTTCGTTCCACGAGACCCTGAGATCGGTCGTCGCCACCGGCCGGCGCTCCTTGACGACCTGCCCGGCCGGATCCTTGCCGATCGGCAGCGACATCGTCGCGACGGCGTCGCGTGCGACGCCGACCGTGGCTTCCGGCGACAGGAGATCGTGGCCGGGGTCGTAACGAAAGAGCACGCAGCCGTCGCCCTCGAGCAGCTGCTGCGCTTGCACGACGATGTAGGCGAGCAGCTCGGAGAGCGGCCGGTCTGAGTCGAGCACCGACACCTCCTGCAGACGCTGCACCTGTGCGCTGAGGGACTGCAGCCTGGCAGTCGTGGCGCGTTCCGACTCATAGAGGGCATCGAAACGGTTGTAGAGGAAGCCCAGCGCGATCAGGCCGAGCCCAGCCAACGCGCCGAACCCGATGAGCAGGACGTTCTGGGCGTTGGTGCGCCCCTGGATCACCAGGGCGAGGATGGTCAGGGCGAGACAGAGGATCGCGACGAAGGCGACCAGAGGCCGCTCGCGGAGCGCGAAGGCAGCGAGCAGGAGAGGGACGAGGTAGAAGCCGGCGATGGCGTAGCCCGGGATGAGGAGATCGAGGACGAAGGCCGTCGCGATGGTGAGGAAGATGAGGCCCAGCACCCGGTTGCGGTGCTGGCGCAGCCAGAAGACACCCCGCATGAGCCGCGGGAAGGGGTCCCCATTCGAGTTCGACTGCGAGCTCGAGTCGATCATCAGGGATGGCTCCCTCCTTGGGCTAGAACCTGGCGTGGCCTTACGACTGCCGGCCCTGCAAGCCTAGAGCCCAGAGGGAGGAGCGGCAATGGCTGGAGTTAACGAGGTTCGGGCCTCGTGGTCTCGGCGTTCTGCGCTGCACCGAGGCCGGCGTCTCCATCGACCGGGGCCAGGATCTCGTTGCGTCGCAGAAACCAGGGGGCAAACGGGGGGTTGTAGCGGGCCCATACGGGATCGCCGGCAATACGGAGTCCCCTTTTGCGCACCCACGACTCCAGCTCCATCTTGTGGCGGAGGTAGCTACTCTCGGTCCAGAGACCGGAGTAGCGCAGCGCGGCCATCCGGCGAGCTGGGACCTGTCGCAGTGTGACCTGAGGATCTCCCGGCTCGGGAAGGGTCTCCAGAGCGTAAGAGGCCGGCATCGTGAAGCTGACGACCCACCTGTCTTCAGCAGGCTGCTGCTCCACGGGGGCTGTCATCGCGATCTTCTCGCCCGCCGGCTCTTGGGAGACGGGGGCCGTCATCGCCACTTTGCGCCGCGACCGGTTGTCGCCGGAGATGTAGCGAAAGAGCCGACCGAACGCCTCGTTGCCGGCTTGGTCAAAGGATCCGGCCGCGACGGTCTCGGCCAGGACGTGGGGAGCGTAGTCGCGGATCTCGAACTCGCCGTCCCGCTCCACCACGGTGTAGCTTGCCTCTTCGATTGCCATCGCGTTCAGCGCTCCTAGCTCTCGTCGACCGGATCGTTGCTCAGACGTGGCGCGGGGCGATGGGGCTCGGCACGGCGTTGATCTCGTCGGCCAGCGCCAGGAGCTCCGCGTTCTCGGGGATGTCCTTCATGTCGTGGCCGTAGTGGACGTAGCGCGCGATGCCGGCCTTGTCGATGAGCACCTGGGCCGGCATCCGCCCCAGCTTGAACAGGTTCACCTGCTGCCCGTAGAGCTTGAGCACGCTGTGCTTGGGATCGGGGAGGCCGATAAACGGCAGCGACTCCTTTTCGAAGTACTTGGCGAACGCGGCGGCGTTCTCGGGGCCGACGACCACGATTGCCACGTCGCGGGCCACGAACTCGGAATAGTCATGGCGCAACTGCGCCATATGCCGTTGGCAGAACGGTCAGGTGAAGGTGCGGTTGAAGACGAGGAGCACGTTCTTGCGGTCGCGGAAGTCCGACAGGCTGACGGGCCGGCCCGAGTGGTCGGGCAGGCTGAAGTCGGGAGCGGTCTGGTTCAAGGCTACGCGGGGCATCTCGTTCTCCTTGGGACGGGTTGGCAGCTATGCGCTGGCGGTCTGTGATGGCGAACAAGGTCACCGGCGGCGAGACCGCCTCGAGGGCGCGATGGGGACCGTCAGGACGGCGGCCCACCTGCTCGTCGACCGGGACCAGTCTGCCTGCGCACCTCATCTCTTTCCCCTCGCACTCATTTCCCGGACATGAGCACCGGGAAGAAGATCTGCCAGGCGAGGAGGGCCTTGGCCGTGAGGCCGACGATGATGTGGACCTTCTCGCCGTGGTGTCTGCAGC
>JAPLCM010000078.1 GCA_026392275.1 Actinomycetota bacterium
GCTCCGTGCGTCGCGTACCCCGCCCACGATGCTGTGCGGGGGCACCCTCCTCTGGTGCCCGTCGCGCTGCGCGCCGCGATCCTCGCGGAGGAGCCTGAGGGCGGCCTCCAGGAGCTGCTCGCGCGCGCAGGGACAGGGGCTTTCGACGTCCCGGTCGATGATCACAACGTGCTTCTCGATATGGACGACGCGGCGGCGTACGAGCGCCTTTCGATGCTGGCCGCTCGCGAGCGCATCCCCGGCCCGGAAGCATGCCGCGAGCTGCTTGCGCGCCTGGGGACGCCGGCGCCGGTGATCGCCCACTCGGAGGTGGTCGCGGACGTCGCGCGCCGTCTCGGGGCGGCGCTGCGGACCTCCGGCGCGTGCCTCGACCTGCGACTACTCGAGGCGTCCGCTCTCCTCCACGACGTCGCCCGCGCGGCTCCCGCGCACGCTGAGGCGGGCGCGGCCGTGCTCGACGCCGAGGGCTACCCGCGGGTCGCCGCTGTCGTTCGCCACCACATGCGGCTGCCCGGACCGCCTTCCGACCTGCCGGGCGAGCGCGAGGTGCTCTATCTCGCCGACAAGCTGACGGTCGGCAGCCAGACCACCGACCTCGACGGCAAGGACGAGCGCGCCGCGGCCCGCTTCGCGGGCGATCCCCAGGCGCTCGCCGCGGCCCGGACACGGCTCGCGGCGGCACGACTCGTCGCCGCCCGCATCGAGTCGATTGCGGGCCTGCCGCTGGCCGCCATCCTCGACGGCCGCGCTCCGGCGGAGGGCGCGGGCATGCCCGGAGCGGCGTGGTGAGCGCTCCGCCTGCGGTGCGGGCGCTCCTAGCCTGCGACCTCGACGGCACCCTGCTGACCGTCGCCGGCGTACCGGCGCTCGGGATCGCCGAGGCGCTCGAGGACCTCAGCGCCCGCGGCGCACGGCTGGTGGTCTGCACCGGGCGTCCTCTTCACGGGGCCGCGAAAGGCGTCGCGACCCTTCGCGCCGACCCCATCGCCTACGTGTGCTATCACGGGGCGCTGGTCGTCGACGCGGTTACCGGCGAGTGGCTCAGGCACCTGACGATCCCCGGCGACGTCGTCTCCGGCATCGTCCGCGACGCTCCGAGCCTCGGCCTCTCGGTCACGCTGTACGTCGGCGACGTGCGCCGCGAGCTCGCGCCGGCCGCCTCCGGCGCGGCGCTCGAACTCGCGGCCCCAGCCGGCATCACCCGTGTCGTGCTGTCCGGCGATCCGGCCCGTTGCGCGGCCGCTCTCCCCGCCCTCGCCGCCTCCCGGGGTCCCAGCATCCGCCTGGAGCGCGCCGGCGGCGGGACCGTCGCCATTGTGCCCGCCTCCGCGGACAAGGGCGAAGGGCTGAGACTGGTCGCTACGCATCTCGGCGTGCCCCTCGCGCGAGTCGTGGCCTGCGGCGATTCCGCCGCCGATGACAGCCTGCTGCGGACCGCCGGGGTGTCCATCGCCGTGGGCGACGTCCCTGCCTCGCTGCGGGCAGTGGCTCAGCTTGTGGTGCGCCAGGGCGGCCTCGCCGAGGCGCTGCGCCGCGCGGTCGGGTCGTGGGGCTGACTACCGGCGAGCCGAGCGCTGAAGACGCGGGCCGCGCGCGACCGTCTGAGCCCCGCCGCCCTTCGTCGTCTCGGAGATCGTCACCCGCGAGTATGACGACGCTGTCTCGTGAGCCGCTCCCTGTACGGTGTGCCTTGCGGCGCCCCGCACGCTGACCCGACGGCGCCGGTCAATCGACCTTCGGGAGCTTCGCGAGCGACGCCGCGATCGCCTCCTCTGGGTGGTCGTAGTCCTCGAGCTCGCCGCTCAGGTACCTGTCGTATGAGCCGAGGTCGAGCAGGCCGTGGCCGGTGAGGTTGAACAGGATATTCCTGCTCACGCCCTCTTCCTTGGCCTTCAGCGCCTCGTCGATCGCGGCGGATGCCGGGCGGCATGTAGTCGTGACCCAGCGTGTACATCTTGAACAACGGCGTTGTCTGGGCCTCGTCGCCGAAGTCGTAGCGGAACTGACCCTTGGTGAGCGACGGACAGGCGGTGGGCTCGACGGCGACCAGGCGCGTGTTGGTCTTGCCGGCGAGGTTCTCACGCAGGAAGGGGAAGGCCATGCCGCCGAAGCTCGAGCCGCCGCCGACGCAGCCGACGACGACGTCGGGGTAGGCGTCGGCGTCCTGGGCCTGCAGGATGCACTCCTCGCCGATGATGGTCTGATGCAGCAGCACGTGGTTGGTCACGCTGCCGAGGGCGTACTTGGAGCCGGGGTGCGTGACGGCGTCTTCAACGGCCTCGCTGATGGCGATGCCGAGGCTGCCGAGGGAGTCGGGATCCTCGGCCAGTACGGCGCGGCCGGCGTTGGTCTGGTCGCTGGGGCTGGGGATCACCTTGCCGCCCCACAGCTGCATCATGCTGCGCCGGTACGGCTTCTGGTGGTAGCTGACCTTGACCATGTAGACCATGCACTCGAGGTCGAACATCTGGCAGGCCATGCTGAGGGCGCTGCCCCACTGGCCGGCGCCGGTCTCGGTGGCGAGGCGCGTGGTGCCGTCGAGCTTGTTGTAGTACGCCTGTGCGACGGCGGTGTTGCTCTTGTGCGAGCCGGCCGGACTGACGCCCTCGTGTTTGAAGAAGATCTTCGCCGGCGTATCAAGCGCCTTCTCGAGGCCGGTGGCGCGGATGAGCGGCGTCGGCCTCCAGATGCGGTAGATCTGGTGGACCTCCTCGGGGATCTCGATGTAGCGTTCGGCCGAGACCTCCTGGGCGATGATGCTTGGCGGGAAGATCGGCGCCAGGTCATCGGGGCCGGCAGGCTGCATGGTCGCCGGGTTGAGCGGCGGCGGGGGCGGCGCGGGCAGGTCGGGCACGATGTTGTACCAGGCCTTGGGGATCCTCTCCTCGTCAAGGACGAACTTCTTCTTGTACTCGCTCATGACCTGCCTCCTCTCGAAACACGATAGCGGTGCGCGTGCACGTCTGGTGACTCCCTGAGTGGGGGGACGGGAAGACCACGGTGGTGTGGTCGGGGGTGCGGGCATGGCCCGCGCGGGATGTCGGGAGTGGGCGCGCTACGCGCGCCAGGCCCAGCGACGCCGGGGGCGCGAGGTGGAGATGTTGGCGTCGGTGGTCTTCATCGTGGGCGGGATTGTACCACGGGGGGCAAGCAGCGGCGCAAACTGCGCCGCTGCGGCGGTTCTGTGGGCACCGCCCGCCTCATTGGACGACGGGTTTCGTGGGGGTGGGGGCGGTCGCCGCAGGCGCCCCGCCGGGAAGGATGGTCTCCCGCAACGGGTACGGCGAGCCAGGATGCGCGAACAGGAAGCCCTGGCCGTTGGCGATGCCGAGCTCGAGCAGAACGTCGAGCTGCGCCTGGGTCTCGATGCCTTCGGCCACCAGGGCGATCTTGGCCTGCCGGCAGAAGTCTCGCAGCGTGCCGACCAGCCTCCGCTTCACCAGCGAAGTGTCGAGATGGCGCGTGAGGCTCATGTCGAGCTTGATGAAGTCGGGCTCGATCTCGACCATCGTCTGCAGGCCGGCATATCCGGCGCCGGCGTCGTCGATGGCGATGCGGAAGCCGTGATCGCGCAGCCGGTCGACGACCTGGCGCATGTGGGCGAAATCGTCGATGACCGCGTTTTCGGTGATCTCGATGACCGTCTGCCTGCGCCGCTCCCTGGGGGTGGCGTCGATGAACTCCTGCACGGCGATGTCGCCGCGCGCCCCCGAGAAGAGGTCGAGGGGCTCCATGTTGATGAAGCGCAGACAGGTCGCCGGCAGGGTCGCGCTGCCGCGCGCCGCCGCCATACGGCACAGGCGGTCGAGCTCAGGGACACGGTTCTCGGCGCGCGCGACTTCGAAGAGGGCGTCGGGAAGGTGGAGCTCGCTCTGCAAGGGTCCGCGGGCCAGGAGCTCGTAGCCGATCACCGCGTAATCGCCCAGGCTGACGATGGGCTGATAGACGCAGGTGATCTGCGCTTCACTGATCACGCGCTCGAACTCGGCGCTCAGGCGGTGCTGGACTTCCCTGCGCTCCTGCTGGATGCCGCGAGTGGCGCGCTCGATGGCTTCGAGCAGCGCGCGCTTGAAGCGCACCTTGGGCGACTGAGCGAGGCGCGAATAGCCCACGTAGAGGTCGACGTGCGCCAGGAACTCGTTTTCCAGCTCGTCCCCGAGGACGTTGACCAACTGCTCCTCGAGGCGGAGCTTGACCAGCCGCAGGTCGTCTTCGTCGACGAAGCCGTGGTCGCGCGCCGGCGCGAGCACGACGAGAAACGCGTTGCCGAGGCTCGAGATGGAGACGAAGTCCTCGTTGCGGATGAGGCGCCCTCTGCTCTCGGAAAGCCGCGTGCCGATGACGCGAAAGACCTCGTCCGCGGCTTCGAAGCCTTGCTGCAGTTCGAGAGCGTGTATGCCGTCCAGGGTGACGTAGAGGATGCCGAGCTGGCCGTGGTCGAACAGGCGGCGCTGCACCTCGACCTGGACGTTGGCCAGCGTCGGCAGGCCGGTGATCTCGTCGTAGTACACGGACGCATCGCGCAGTACTTCGCGCACGGTCTCCAGGAGCCGCTCGCTGCGGAACGGCTTTGTGATGTAGGCGGAGGCGCCGGAACGGTTGGCCTCCATCATGTTGGCCAGATCGGCCTTGGCCGTGAGAAACACGACTGGGATGTCCTTCGTGTAGCCGAACTGCAGCTCGCGGCAGACCTGATAGCCGTCCATGCCGGGCATCATGACGTCGAGCAGGATGAGATGGGGGTGCTGCGTGTAGGCGAGCTCCAGGCCCTGCTCGCCGCTGCCGGCGGCCACGGCCTCGTACCCCTGCGCCTCCAACGCGTCGCAGACGGTGCCCGCGAGCTCGACGTCGTCGTCGATCACGAGGATGCGGATCTTCTTGCCGGACATGGCCCTCCCGCCGTTGGCCGGGAGCAGCGTGCGCCGCGTGCTCCTCGCCGGCCATCATACGCCTGACCTTCACACAGTAGAATAGCGGCAGCACGTTCACGCGCGACCACGGGAGGCGCAGATGAAGGGGTACGGCCCCGCAGACCCACTCCAGACGCCACGTTTCGCGGGCATCTCCACGTTTCTGCGGCTGCCGCACACCACGCATCTCGACGGTGTGGACGTGGCCTTCGTGGGTCTGCCGTTCGACACGGGCGTGAGCTTTCGCGCCGGGGCGCGCTTCGGCCCCAAGGCGATCCGCGAGGGGTCGCTCTCGATTCGCCCCGACTACAACATGGCCCAGCGCGTGGCGCTGTTCGAGCGCCTCTCGGCGATCGACTACGGCGACGCCCCAGTGGTGCCCGGTTTCACCGACCGCTCCTACGACAAGATGGCGGCGGCGTTGTGCACGGTGCACGAGGCCGGCGCGGTGCCCATCGGCTTCGGCGGCGACCACAGCGTGCTGCTCGCCGAACTGAGGGCCGCAGCCGCCACTCACGGCCCAGTGGCCCTCATCCAGTTCGATGCGCACAGCGACACCTGGGACGAGTACTTCGGGGAGAAGTTCACGCACGGCACGGTCGTGCGCCGCGCCACCGAGGAGGGACTGATCGACGCCGCGCGTTCCACGCTGATGGGCATGCGCGGCGGGCTCTACGGCCCCGGCGACCTCGACGATGCGCGCGCCCTGGGGTTCACGGTGATCCCCTGGGACGATCTGGCGCAGCTGGGGACGGGCGCGGTGGCGGCCGCCGTCGAGCGCGCCGGCGGCAAGGCGTTTCTCACCTTCGATATCGACTTCGTCGATCCGGCGTTCGCGCCCGGCACCGGCACGCCCGAGTGCGGCGGCCCGTCGTCCATGCAGGCGCTGGCGCTGTTGCGCGCCTGCCGAGGCCTGCACATCGTGGGCGCCGACGTCGTCGAGGTGCTCCCCGACCTCGACAGCTCGCACCTCACGGCGACGCTGGCGGCGACAGTCGCCTGGGAGATCCTGAGCCTCGTGGCCGTGACGATGCCGGACGGCGCCGTGTGAGCCTGCGCGTCGCCTGCGTGCAAATGAACACGCGCGGCGACGTGGCCGCCAACGTGCGCGCCGCCGGGGCGCTCGTGGAGGCGGCTGCCGCCGCAGGGGCCCGCCTCGTTGCTCTGCCCGAGACGTGGTCGTACAAGGGCGGCCGGGAGGGCATCCGCGCGCACGCTGAGGCGGTGGACGGGCCGAGCAACGCCGCCCTGGCGCAGCTGGCGGCGCGGCTCGG
>JAPLCM010000179.1 GCA_026392275.1 Actinomycetota bacterium
CAGGCTGCGCGCCGCGGCAGCGCTCGCCGACGAGCTCGCCGGCGGCGGGCCGGCTCTCGTCGCCGACACCGGCCCGGCGGCGCTCTACGGCGCGCTGCCGGCAGGCGTCACCGACGCCGTGCTCGTCAACGCCGGCAACGGGCACACCATCTGCGTAGTCGCGCTGGGCGGCCGCCTGGCGGGCGTGTTCGAGCACCACACGCGCAAGCTCGACGGCCCCGGTCTCGAGCGCTGTCTGCGGCGCTTCCTCGCCGGCGACCTGCACAGCGCCGAGGTGCGCGCAGACGGCGGGCACGGGGCCGTGCTGGGCGGCGCGACGCAGACGCACGACCTGACCGCGCTGCCGTTCTTCGCCACCGGGCCGCGTCGCGGCCTGCTCGCCGGCAGCGCGCTGTCGCTCGAGCACGCGGCGCCCCACGGCGACATGATGCTCACGGGCTGCTTCGGGCTGCTGCGCGCTTTCGCTGAGCGAGGCGTCACGCCGGACGGCGAGATCTAGCCGGCAGCCAGGTCGCTCGCCGACGGAAGGCCGGCAAGGCCGGTCGCCGTGCGCACGGCCGCCAGCACCGCCTGCGCCAGAGCCGTCGCCGCGGCGGCGCCGATGGTGGTCACGTCCGCGGCCACGCCGGCGGCGCCGGTCGCAAGGGCGAACACGGTGTCGCCGTCGAGCATCGTGTGCACCGGATCGATGGTGCGCGCCAGGCCGTCGTGGGCCATCTGCGCCATCTTGCTGGCCTCCGGCTTGGTGAGCACCGCATCGGTGGCCACCACGGCCAGTGTGGTGCTGGCGCCGAGGCCGATCGCGGACGCGTGCTCGCGCAGCCACTCGCTGGTGCGCACGAAGCCGCCGCCGGCCAGCCGTGGGCCGGCGAGCACGACGCCGTTCGCCGGGTCGACGACGTCGCCGGCGGCGTTCACGACGACCAGCGCCGCTACCGTGATGCCACCGGCCAGCCGCAGGCTGGCCGAACCGAGGCCGCTCTTGGTGGCGTGCTCGAAGCCGAGCATCTTGCCGACGGCCGCCCCCGTGCCGGCGCCGACCGAGCCCTGGGGGACGGCCGCGGTGGAGGCGGCGTCACACGCCGCCTCTCCGGCGGCCGCGTCGGGGCGCACGTCGGCACGCCCCACCGGCAGGTCGAAGAGCACTGCCGCGCAGACGAGCGGCACGCGCAGCGGGCCGACTTCCACGCCCCGCCCACGGGCTTCGAGCCAGCGCATCACGCCGCCGCAGGCGTCGAGCCCGAAGGCGCTGCCGCCGCCGATCAGCACGGCGTGGATGCGCTGCGCGGCGTTGACGGGGTCGAGCAGGTCGGTCTCGCGGGTGCCCGGCGCCGAGCCGCGCACGTCGACGCCGGCGACGGCGCCCTCGCCGTCGCAGAGCACGACCGTGCAGCCGGTGGCTGCCTCAGTGTCCGTCCAATGGCCGACGCTCAGCCCGCGCACGTCTGTCAAAGTGCCGTTCATGGTCCCCCGACTCCTTTCGGTGACGTGCCCGCCAGCCGCTCGCCGAGCAGTGCAATGCGCCCGTCCAGTTCGTCGAGGAGCGCCGCCGTGACGACTGCGTCGACGGCGCCCGCCCGGCGCAGTGCCTCGACACGCGCGCGCTGCACCAGGAGTCCCTCTATGCGCTCCGCCAGCCGGTCGTCCTCGCCCGCCGGCGGCTCCTCTTCCAAGGGATCGAGGCCCTCGAGCAGCACCTGCTCCTGCGCCTCTATCGTCGCGCCGAGGTGCTCGCGTTCCGCACGCGTCATCAGGCCCGTCTCCTGGAGCTGGTCGAGCGCCTCGTGAGCACGCACGAAGCCTTCGACCAGCACCTCACGCTGCCGCACGCCCACCGGCTCCTCGCCCTCGCCGACCAGGCCGAGCCGCCGCACGAGCAGGGGCATGGTCAGACCCTGACCCACCAGCGACAGCAGGACCACCCCGAACGTGACCACCTGGAGCGTCTCGCGCCCGGCCACGCCTGAGGGCACGCTGAGCACGAGGGCGAGGGCGACGGTGCCGCGCAGGCCGCCCCAGACGAGCACGTGCTGCCAGTTGAACGGCACACGGCTGCCGGCGACCCACGAGACGATGCCGAAGCCGTAGATGGTCACGGCTCGCGCCACGACCACGACCACGAAGGCGATCAGCACCAGCCCCGCGTGGTCGACGATCAGCGTCAGGTCGAGGCGCAGGCCGATGAGCAGGAAGATGAGCGAGTTGGCTACGAACGCCGCGTACTCCCAGACCGTGCCCATGGTCACCCGGGTGACAGGCCCCATGCCGCGATGCCGGCCGTAGTTGCCCACGACGATGCCGGCGGTGACGCAGGCGACCACGCCCGACATGCCGAGCTGCTGACCGAGAAGGAACGCGCCGAAGGCGACGATCGTCGAGAGCGTGACCTCGATGAGATGGTCGTCGATCCGGCGGTGAAGCGCCGAGGCCGCGTAGCCCACCGCCAGGCCCACCGCCAGGCCGCCGGCGGCCATCCAGACGAAGCGGCCGACGGCGGCTGCCGCAGCGACGGAGCCTCCATCGACGACGGCGGTAAGGACGATGGCGAAGACGACCGCCGCGGTGCCGTCGTTGAACAGGCTCTCGGCCTCGACCATCGTCGTGAGCCGCTCCGGCACCCCGAGGCGGCGGAACAACGCGACCACGCTCACGGGGTCGGTGGCCGCGATGAGCGCCCCGAAGAGGAGCGCGACGACCCAGGTCGTGCCGCCGAGGAAGTGTACGCCCGTAGCCGTGAGCGCGAAGGCGACGAGCACGCCGGGGACGGCCAGCACCAGAATACGGCGCCAGTCGGCGAGCAGGTGCCGCGCCTCCAGATTGAACGCCGCCTCGAAGAGCAGGATAGGCAGAAAGACGTAGAAGACAAGGTCCGAGGAGAGGCTGACCGCCGACGGGTGCGTCACGAGGCCGACGACGAGGCCCACGACGACCAGACCGACCGTGTACGGCACGCCGACACGCCGCACCGCGACGGCCACCGCCGCGGCGATCAGCAGGAGGACAACGAGCGTCTCTTCGATGCTGACGGCGTCGGCGGCGATCGGCATAGGGCCCTGCCCCGTACTCGGGAGTCGCCGCGTCTCTAGAAGCGGCTGGAGCCGGCCAGCGCGTGCTTGAAGGCCGCCCGCGCCGCGTCGCTGTACACCGAGAACATGATGTGCCGCAGCCCGGTGTTGGGCTTGGCCTTCAGGTAAGCCACCGTCTCGGCGACCATGATGCCGGCGCACTGGTACAGAGGGAAGCCTCCGACGCCGGTGCCGAAGGCCGGCATGGCGATGGAGCGCGCGTGACAGCGCTCGGCGCAGTCCAGCGCGCTGCGCGTGGCCTTGGCGATGGCGTCGGCGTCGGTCTGCAGATCGGCGCCCATGACCGCCGCGTGGATCACCCAGCGCGCCTTGAGGTCGTGACCGGTCGTTGCGACGGCCTCGCCGATGGCGATGGGCCCCTGCAGCATGGCCTCCTTCTCGACGGCCTCGCCGCCCACGCGCTTGATGGCGCCGGCCACGCCGGCGCCCATCCACAGCTCGGTGTTGGCGGCGTTGGCGATGGCGTCGACCTCGAGCTCGGTGATGTCGCCGGAGGCGATCTCGAGCTTGGTCCTGCCGACAGAGGTCTTCATGGTCCTCCAAGGTGCTTCGGGGCACGGGCTGGCGCTGCGGCGATTATACCCGCCCTCAGCGCCGGCGGGAGGCGAGGCCGGCATGCGATAGACTCGCGGCAGTCTGCTGGGGGTCGCCACGAGCACCTACTCCATCTGGATCGCCGCCGCCTTCGGTATGACCGCGCTGTGGGCGCTGGTCGTCATCGTGAACAAGAGGGCCCTGGCCTACGTCGACCCGTTGGCGGTCAACTTCCTCGTGCGCATCGCCGCCATCGTCGGCCTGCTCCTCATCACCGTGCCGCTCACGGTGCTGCGGCTCTGGGACAATGGCTTCGGTATCAACGCCGCGGCGGCCGGCTGGATGGCGCTGGCGGCGGTCGCCACGTGGCTGATCGCCTTCACGGCCTACTACTATGCCCTGCGCGGCGCGCAAGTCGCCGTCGTGGCGCCGATCTGCAGCACCGACCCCCTGTGGACGGCTCTGTTCGCCTGGCTCATCCTCGGCGCGACCTTCGGCGGGCTCACGCTGGCCGGGATGGCGGTGGCCATGGCCGGCGTGCTCCTCGTCACCCGCTGGATGGAAACAGGGGACGCAGCAGAAGCCGGTGCGTTGGCAGGAGCGGCGCACGGCGACGTCCTGCCGGGGGCGGGGACGAGGGCGCAGGGCGCCGGCACGGCGCCTCGGTCCGGCCGCCTCAGGCTCGTCGCGCTCGCCACGATCGCCGCCGCCGGCTGGGGGCTCGGGCCGGTGTTCGTCGACCTCGCCGCCACCGCCTACGGCAAGCCGACGGCGACGATGATGCTCGAGAGCCAGGCCCTCGGCATGCTCATGCTCGGCGCCGTGCTGCTGGCGCGCCGCCGGCCGCTCGCCGCGCGGGGGCTGAGCGCGCCGGAGCGGCGCCGCGCCGCCCTGCTCCTGGCGGCGGCCGGCCTGCTCGAGGCCGTCGTATCGGTGCTCTTCTTCCTCTCCATCGCGGCGCTCGGCCCGGTGCTCACGATGCTCATCATGGCGACGACGCCGGTCTTTGCGATCGTCTTCGGCGTCGCCTTCTTGCGCGAGCGCGTCGGGCTGCGCCTCGCGCTCGCGGCGCTCGTCACCGTCGCCGGCGTCATGCTCGCCGCGGCCGACGGCCTGTCCTGACGCGGACGGGGGCGGGAGGCCTCTTCGGCCGCCCGCCCCCGTCGTCACGCGCCGCGGCCGTCAGGCGGCCGGCGTCACTTCCCTCGGCCGAACAGACGGCGCCGCACCGCCGCCATCTTGAGCCACTGGATGCCCTCGGTGGGGTTGAGCTCCTTGGGGCAGGCCTCGACGCAGTTGGTGATCGTGTGGCAGCGGTAGGCGCCGCGCTCGTTGTCCCAGGTGGGCATGCGGGTCTTGCCGGCATCATCGCGTGAGTCGACCTCGAAACGGTAAGCCTTGAGCAGCGCGGCGGGGCCCAGGTAGTTGTCCTCGGCCCACACCGACGGGCAGCTGCTGTAGCAGGCGCCGCAGAGGATACAGTCGATAGGCATGCCGAGCTTCTGGCGCTCTTCCGGCGACTGCAGGATCTCCCTTTCCGGGGGCGCCGAGTCGCGCATAAGCCAAGGCTTCACGTACTCGTACTTGGCGAAGAAAGCGCTCATGTCGCAGACCAGGTCGGTGACCAGCGGCAGGTGCGGCATGGGCTCGACGGTGATCACGTCGGCGTGCAGGTGACGCAGATTGGTCTGGCAAGCGAGGCGATACTTGCCGTTGATGTACATCGCGCACGAGCCGCAGATGGAGGCGCGGCAGCAGTAGCGAAAGGCAAGCGTGCCGTCCTGATGCTCCTGGATCGAGAAGAGCCCCTCGAGGACCGTGAGGCTGGTGTCGTAGGAGACCACGAATTCGTCGTACCGCGACGCGCCTTGGGCGTCGCGGGCGGGGTCGAACCGCTGGACACGGAACTTGGCGTCGGGCATCAGTACCTGCGCTCCTGTGGCTCGAAGGTCCCCAGCGTCACCGGCTTGTAGTCGAGTCGCGGCCCGGCGGAGGTGTAGTGGGCCATGGTGTGCTTCAGCCACGTCTCGTCGTCACGCAGCGGATGGTCGGTGCGCGAGTGCGAGCCGCGCGACTCGGTGCGCGCCACGGCGCCGGCGGCCACGGCCAGCGCGAGGTCCACCATCCCCTCGAGCTCGAGCGTGCGCATCAGGTCGAGGTTGAAGACGCCGCCGGCGCTGCGCAGGCCGATGGTCGCGCAGCGCTGCTTGAGCGCGAGCAACCGCTCCAGGCCCTCGCGCATCTGCCTTTCCTCGCGGAAGACGCCGTAATGGTCCTTCATGGTGACCGTCATGTCTGCGCGGATGGCGTACGGATCCTGGCCGCCCACGCCCCGTGCGGCCAGAGCAGCCACGCGGGCCTGCAGGTCGGCGACCGCGCGGGCGCCGGCGGCGGAAGCGTCGCCCCGGCCGCCCCTCCCCACGAGATCGGCGACCACGGCCGCGCCGGAGCGGCGCCCGAACACGATGGTCTCGAGCAACGAGTTGCCGCCGAGGCGGTTGGCGCCGTGCACGCTGACGCAGGCGCACTCGCCGGCGGCGTAGAAGCCCGGCATCACCGTGCGCCCGTCCACGTCGGTGTCGATGCCGCCCATGGTGTAGTGCTGGCAGGGCGTGATCGGGATGGGCTCGTCGATCGGGTCGACACCTTCGAAGTGGATGGCGAGATCGCGGATGCCGGGGAGCTTCTCCATGATCTGCGCGGCCCCCAGGTGCCGCAGATCGAGGTAGACGTAGTCCTTGCCGCCGATGCCCCGGCCCTCGAGGACCTCGGTGGTGATGGACCGCGAGGTGATGTCGCGTGGCGCCAGCTCCATGGCCGCGGGCGCGTACTTGCTCATGAAGCGCTCGCCGAGGTCGTTGACGAGATAGCCGCCCTCCCCGCGAGCGCCCTCGGTCATGAGGATGTTAGTGGTGAGCAGCCCCGTGGGATGAAACTGGATGAACTCCATGTCCTTGACCGGCACGCCCGCACGATAGGCGAGGGCGGCCCCGCCGCCCGTGGAGATGATGGCGTTGGTGGTGTTGCTGTAGATGCGCCCGGCGCCGCCGGTGGCCATGATCACGGCGTCGGCGGTGAACGCCTCGAAGCCGCCGCGGATCATGTCGTAGGCGACGACCCCGCGACAGCGGCCGTCGTCGACGATGAGATCGGTGACGAAGACCTCGATGTACATCGTGACCCGGCGTTCGTAGGCGCGCTCCACGAGGCAGTGGAGCAGGTAGTGGCCGGTCTTGTCGGCGCCGTAGCAGGTGCGCGGGTAGCCGGCGCCGCCGAAGGGCCGCTGGGCGATGCGCCCGTCGTCGAAGCGGCTGAACGGGCAGCCCCAGTGGTCCATCTCAAAGATGACGCCCGGAGCGTCACTGGTCATCTGGATGGCGGCGTCCTGGTCGGCCAGGTAGTCCGAGCCTTTGACCGTGTCGAAGGCGTGTTTCTCGGGAGTGTCGTCGTGGCCCTCGGGGTGATTGGCGAGCGCCGCGTTGATGCCGCCCTGAGCGGCTCCGGAGTGGCTGCGGCCGGGGTGGACCTGGCTGAGGATCGCCACGTCGATGCCGGCCGCCTGAGCCTCGACGGCGGCGCGCAGCCCTGCGAGCCCGCCGCCGACGACGATGAGCTGGTGGTGCGGCATGCCGCTGCCTCAGCTCACCCAGACCCAGAGGGCCCAGATGCCATAGACGACGGCGACGATGCCGACGAGCCACAGCACGACGGCGAAGACGCGTCGGCCGCCGCTGCTGGAAAGCCCCCAGTCGAGAACGACCATGCGCAGCCCGTTGAGCGCGTGATAGACGACCGCCACCAGCAGCACCATGTCGTTGACGAGCACCGCGCCGCCGGCGAGCCGCGCGCCGATGTTGTCGAACGACAGCTCGCCGATGGCGATGTAGTGCGTGAGCAAGAGGTGCACCATGATCGTGACGATGACGAGCACCGCGGTGACGCGCTGGCCCAGCCAGGGCCACATGCCGCCGCGGCTGCGATCCAGGGTCTCGGTCTCGAAGGCCATGTCCGCCTTCTATCCCAGGATGAAGCTGGAGGCTTTGAGGGCGAACGCGCAGAACGTGAGCGCCGCCACGAGCATGCACACCCAGAAGACGACCTTGTGCCGCTTGACGCCCACGCCGACGTCCATGAGCAGGATGCGCACGCCGTTGAGCGCGTGGTACAGCACGGCCGCCACCAGCATGAGATCGAGAAATGCGAGCAGCGGCTTGTCGAAGAACGCAAAGAGGCCGTTCAGCGACTCCGCGCCGCCGATGCGCCCCTGGGAGATCACCCACAGGTGGACGAACAGGTAAAGCACCAGCACCAGGCCGCTGATGCGGAAGAGCATCCAGGCCCACATGCCGAGGCCTTTCCACAGGCCGGCGCCCACGTTCGCCGTTTCGCGATCTTTCGCGCTCACGATCGGCACCCCCTTGGCTGCTGTGGAGACGGCGCGCGGGTGAAGCGATCCCCCCCCGCCTGGAGCCCCATCGTAGACCGCCGCAGGGAACTGAGGCAAGGTGAGCCGCGTCAGCGGCGCCGCGCGCGGCGCCGCCCCCCGCGCGGCCGCGTCTTGGCCGGCCCTGCGGCGGGCCCGCCGGGCGGCCCGCCGCGCGTCTCGGCCTTGACCCCGGCCTCGGCGGCGGCGCGGATACGCGCCGTGCGCAGGCGCTCGAGCACGGCCAGCGCTACTTCCGCCGCCGCCACAAGCACGACGAGGACGACCAGCGCGGCGCTCGACGAATCCAGCGGCCAGTAGACGATGAGGCCCCCGACGAGCACGCCGAACTGCAGCACGAACAGGCGGCGCAGCGGCGCGGCCACGACGCCGGCCGGCGGCATGAAATCCGCCTCCCCGCCGCGCACCCAGTCCCACCAGTAGACGAACCAACGCACGGCCACGAGACCGGCGACGACCGCCCAGAACTGCCAGGTGGCGAACGGCCGGAACACGCCATCGGGCACGCCGCCTGCGGGCCTCAGCAGGCGACCGCTGAAGACCATGTACAGCACCAGAGCCATGGCCGCCACCACCACGAAGTACGTGCGCACGAACTCGCTGACGAGTACCCGGTCCTTGGCGGCCTCGTCGGAGGCAGCGCCCTGGGCGCGGCGCGCCCGCAGCCAGAAGGTCAGGCCGTCGGCGACCCCGTCGGCGACGTAGACGAAGGCGACGGCCAGCACGCTCCATTCCTCGGCGACCACACCCCAGAGCGGCGCCAGCGACGCGGCCGCGATGAGAAGGATGCCGGGCAAGGCGCGCGTGAGCGTCGTCCCTGCGGGCGGCGCGGATGGGGCGTCGGGCATGGCTCCTCGAGATCGAAGGGCTCGGCCGGCGGGCGCCGGCAGAGGCAGACCAGAGGGTATGCGGAGCGCGCGCGAAAGGCAACGCGGCGGGGGGCGCTGCGCCGCCCGCCCGCGCGCAGAAAGGCCGCGACGCGTCGAACTGCTCCAGACAGCGGCCTGAGCGGCCGATACTGACCCCGGAGCAGCCGGTGCACGGCTGCGCCGCGGGCGATCAGACCGCGACGAGGGAGTGACATGACGAAGCCGGGCTCTTCGTTCGACGCGCAGCGTTGCACGCTGACCGTGACCAACAATCTCGCGCGCCTGCCCATGGTGCAGGCGTTCGTACGCGAGTACGCGTCCGGCGCGGGCTTCCCGGCGCAGGACCTGCGGCGCCTCGACCTTCTCATGGAAGAAGCGGTCACCAACGTGGTCCACGGCGCCTTCGCCGCAGATGAGCGCGCGAGCTTCGACATCGTCTGCGAGCGCGTGCCCGCCGGCATGCAGATCTCGGTCCACGACGAGGGTCTGCCCTACGATCCTTCGCTGACTCCGGAGTACGACCCCGACGCCGCCCTCGACAGCCAGACCGGCGCCGGCCTCGGCAGCTTTCTCATGCAGCAGATCGCCGACAGGGTCGAGTTCCACAACCTCGGCAGCCGCGGCAAGGAGACGGTGTTCGTCAAGTACCTCGAGACCGCGTCGGTGACGAGCGCGCCGCCGGCCGAGGAGGCGCCGCCGGGAGAGCCGCAGCCGGTGCCGAAGGCCGAGCGCGTCGCGCTCGAAGTCGGCCCGCTGCGGCCGGAGCAGGCCATCGAGGTGTGCCGCTGCATCTACGACGCCTACCGCTACACGTACGTCAACGAGCACATGTACTACCCCGACCGCGTCGTCGCCCTCAACCAGAGTGGCGACATGATCTCGGCGGTCGCCTGCACCCGCGAGGGCGAGGTCGCGGGGCACGCGGCCCTCGTCTTTCCCGACGAGACCCGCGAGATCGCCGATCTGGCGAGCGTCGCCACGAAGGTCAGGTTCCGCGGTCAGGCCATCGCCCGGCGACTCGGAGAGTACCTCTCGCAGGAGGCTCTCGCCCGCGGGCTCGCGGGCCTGTTCATCGAAGAGGTCACCGCCCACACCTTCACGCAGAAGTTCTGCCACCGTCTCGGGTTCGGCGATTGCGCCTTCCTGCTCGGCTACTCGCCGGCGACGATGGCGTTCAAAGGTATCGCCGAGGAGACGGCCGCCCGCCGCTCCGTGATCGTCGGCTTCAAGTACCTCCAGCCGCCGGCGCCGACCCTGGTGCACGCCCCGGCGCGTCATCACGACATGATCGCGCGCATCTACGAGTCGCTGGGCGCGCCGGCGACGTTCGCGGGCGCCGGCGAAGCAGTGGCCGCGGCCGGCGTCCCCGCGGCCTCTGTACTGCACGTGACGGTCAATACGAGTCGCTCCGTGGCCACGATCCGCCCGGACGCGTACGGGCGCGACCTCGAGCGCCGTCTGCACGACGAGATGTACCGCCTGCGGCGCGACGACGTCAAGGTCATGGACGTGTACCTCAACCTGGGCACCGCCGGCACCGACGTCGTGGCGCAGGCGCTCGAGGAGTCGGGCTTCGTGTTCACGGGGCTCGTGCCCGGTGGTCCGTCCGGCGACTGGCTCGTGCTGCAGTACTTCAACGGCGTGATGGTCGACTACGACGCGATCCAGGTCGAAGCCGGGTTCACCCGCGAACTGCTGGCCTACATCCGCGGCAACGACCCGTACGCCGGGTAGGCCGGCGACAGGGGCGCCCCGTGCAGGTGTTCATCGACCTCTTCGTCGAGCTCGTCAAGAGCATGGCCGTGATCATCATGGTGGCCTACCTGTTCACGCGTACGCGTCTGTACCGTCAGGTCCTCGACCGGCGCCTCGGCCGGCAGGGCCGCGCGCTCCTCATCCTCATCTTCGGCGCCTTCTCGATCTGGGGGACCCTCGCGGGGGTGGAGATCCTCGGCGGCATCGCCAATACGCGAGACCTGGGGCCGGCGCTGGGCGGCCTGCTCGCCGGCCCTGTCGTCGGCGTCGGCGCCGGCCTCATCGGCGCCGCGCAGCGGCTCACCATGGGCGGCTTCACCGCCGTCCCCTGCGCTCTGGCCACGGTGGCGGCGGGGTTCTCCGGCGGCGTGGTCTACCTCCTCTTCAAGCGTCGCCTGGCTCCCGTGTGGGCGGCCATGCTCCTGGCGCTCTTCACGGAGTCGCTGCACATGGGCCTGACGTTGCTGATGGCGCGGCCCTACGACAAGGCGCTCGCCCTCGTCGGCGAGGTCATGGTCCCCATGATCGTCGTCAACGCGATCGGCATGGGCGTGTTCGTCCTCATCATCCGCAACGAGGAGCGCGAGCGCGTCACGAGGGTGCAGAAGGAGCGCATGGAAGGCGAGCTCAACGTCGCGCGCGAGATCCAGCTCGGCATCGTGCCGGCCATCTTCCCACCGTTCCCCGAGCGCGAGGAGTTCGATCTGCACGCCTCGCTGGAGTCGGCCCGCGAGGTCGGCGGTGACCTCTACGACTTCTTTCTGCTGGACGACGACCACCTCTGCATGGCGATCGGCGACGTGTCGGGCAAGGGCGTCCCGGCCTCACTGTTCATGGCCGTGACCATCACCCTCCTGCGCGCCGTGGGCCATCGCACCTCTCTGCCCGACGAGGTGCTGGCCCGGGTCAACGCGCCGCTCTGCCGCGACAACGACGCGGCGATGTTCGTCACGCTCTTCTTCGCGGTGTGCGACGTGAGGACCGGTGAGATGACGTACTCGAGCGGGGGGCACCCGCCGCCGTACATCGTCCGCGCCGATGGCGCCGTGGAGCCCCTGCCGCGGACCGCCGGCGCGGGGCTCGGCGTGTCCTCACGGATCGCGTTCGGCACGGGGACGGCCAAGCTGGAGTGCGGCGACGGCCTCCTGCTCTACACGGACGGCGTCACGGAGGCGATGGACGCCGCGGGCGGCATGTTCGGCGAAGAGCGCCTGGTGGCCGCCCTCGGCGGCGTCGCGGCGCAGGACGGCGCCGCCCACATGATGGCTGCCGTGCGCGCGGCGGTCGACGGCTTCACGGCCGGCGCCGAGCAGTACGACGACATCACGATGCTCGGCTTTCGGCGCACGCGCGGCGCCTGCTAGGCGAAGAGGGCGAGCGCCTCCTCGCGCGTGCCGGCGATAGCGAAGAGCTCGGAGAACCCCGAGATCTCGAAGACGTCGGTGACGAAGGGCTGCATGGCGCAGAGTACGATGCGCCCCTCATTCTTCTCGAGGAACTTGAGCACGGCCAGAAACACGCGCAGGCCCGCGCTCGAGACGTACTCGTTGTCGCCGAAGTCGGCGACCACGTTTCGCGCCCCCGCGTCGAGCAGTTCGTTGAGACCGGTCTCGACGTCCCGGGCGCTGGTCGTATCGACCCTCGCCGGGAGCATGACTACCGTGATCTTGCCTATGACCTGCACATCCATGCGCTCCCCTTTCCGTGTGCCGGGCGGGCGGCGCGGCCGGCGTCCGCACACCCGCCTATCTTGCTCGAGTGCGGCGGCGGCGGCAAGCAGGGGCCGCCGGGAGCGGCGCGCGGTCAGCCGTCTTCGGAGCGCGCCCTCGGTGCCCTCGGGCCGGTTCCAGGTCCTCGACAGACGGGGCCAGGCCCCGGACTGCCTTCTCGACGGCGAGGCCGACCATCTCCACACGATTCCCGGTCGCCTGGCCCGTGGCGAATCCCGGCGCGCTTCTTCTGCCAGAGGGAGTCGCGCACCGGCAGCTGGGAACAGGGGCTGACCGCCCCGAGCACGAGACCTGCCGCGAGCAGGACGAGCACTGTGAGTCGCCACGCGATGGGAAGGTCACGGAGCACTGCGCGCCCGGCTCGACGAACAGCGCGCTGGAGGGAGCCGCGGCGGCGGCGCACGCCACCTCAGGTACGCCGGATGACGAGTTTGAGGATGTTGCGCGACCCGTCGCGCACATAGGCCACCTCATCCATCACGCGGCGCACGAGGAAGATGCCCAGCCCGCCGGTTGGGCGGTCCGCGGCTCCCGTGCCCATGTCGGGGGCCTCGACGGCCAGAGGGTCGAACGGCACGCCCTCGTCGATCAACTCGACGACGAAGCGTGACTCCCCCGGCTCGATGCGCACAAGCAGCTCGCCGGGCGGCACCTCGTAGGCGTACAGGCAGATGTTGACGACCGCCTCTTCGACCGCCAGCTCGAGCTGCATGAGCCGCCGAGGGTGCAGCCCCCAGGTGCCGGCTTCGCCGGCGATCAGCGCGATGATGTCGGGGACCGCGTCGACCGTGGCGGCGAACACCCGCTCGACGATTGCGCCCCCCTGCGATGACTCTCCGGCGGCCACTCCCCACCTCCCGGTCACGGTGCCGGCATACACACGCACGCCGCCCCTGTTGTCGGCCACCGCAGCCGCGATGTTGAGCGACCGCCGGAGGCCGGGCCACCGCGGCCGCCAGGGCGGCCGTCCCGCCTGCGGGGCAGTGCTAGGCGGCAAGTCAAGGAAACGGCGATTCCTCTATTCACCGTGTCGCGACATGCCGCCGAGCGGCCGACCGCAGCCGAGCCACGCGCCGCGGCGCCCCTCAAGTCTCGGCGGGCGTGCGGTCTGCGCTGCCTACTTCTTGCGGCCGCTGCGCCCGCGAGCGGCGGTGGCCTTCTTGGCGCCGCCCTTCGCCTGCGGCGGCGCCTTCTTGGGCGGCGCCTTCTTGAGCGGCGCCTTCTTGGGCGGCGCCTTTTCAGCCGGCAACTTACCAGCCGGCGCCTTGGCCGCCTCGGCCGCTACGGCCTCGGCGCCGCGGCGCGCGCCGGCCTTGTGCCGTGCCCGTTGGAGCAACTCGCCAGCCTCCTCGAGCAGGTCGTTGGCCTCGGCCAACTCGGCGCTCCTGCCGTCGAGGCGCAGGCCCATGGCGGCTTCCCACACCTGCTCTACACGGTCGACAGGCACGAAGGTCATGCCTTTGCGCAGTTCTTCCGGCACGTCCTCCAGGTCGCCCTCGTTGCGGCCCGGCATGATCACCGTGGTGATGCCGGCGCGCTGGGCGGCCAGGGTCTTCTCCTTGAGTCCGCCGATGGGCAGCACCTGGCCGGTGAGCGTGACCTCCCCGGTCATCGCCACTTCGCTGCTGACCGGCGTACCGGTGACCAGCGAAGCGATGGCCGTGGCCATCGTCACGCCGGCGCTGGGGCCGTCCTTGGGGATCGCCCCCGCCGGCACGTGGATGTGGATGTCGTGCTTCTGGAAGTAGTCGTCCTCGAGGCCCAGCCCTCGGGAGTGCGTGCGTACGTAGCTCATGGCGGCCATGGCCGATTCCTTCATCACGTCGCCGAGCTGGCCGGTGACCGTGAGATGGCCGCCGCCGGGCATGGCAGTCGCCTCGATGAAGAGGATGTCGCCGCCCACCGGCGTCACGGCGAGGCCTGTGGCGACGCCCGGGTCGCTGGTACGCCGCTTGACCTCGGCGGTCATCCGCGGCCGCCCCAGGAGGTCGTGCACGCGCTTGACGTTGACGGTGAAACGCTTGCGGCTCCCGTTGGTCGCCTCGACCACCTCGCGCGCGAGCTTGCGGCAGACGCTGCCGATCTCGCGCTCCAGGCTACGCACGCCGGCTTCGTGCGTGTAGCTCGTGATGATCTCGACGACCGCCTCGTCGCGAAAGGTCGCCTGCTTCGGCTTGAGGCCGTTGGCGGCGAGCTGCCGCGGCACCAGGTAGTTCCGCGCGATGTGCAGCTTCTCTTCGATGGTGTACCCGGCGAGGAAGATGATCTCCATACGGTCGCGCAGCGGGGCGGGGATGGGCTCGAGTTGGTTGGCCGTGGTGATGAACAGCACCTTGCTGAGGTCGAACGGCAGGTCCATATAGTGGTCGCGGAAGGTGCTGTTCTGCTCCGGGTCGAGCACCTCGAGCAGGGCGCTCGACGGGTCGCCGCGCCAGTCGGCGCCGGTCTTGTCGATCTCGTCGATCATGAACAGCGGGTTGTCGGTGCCGGCGTCGCGCATGGCGCGGATGATGATGCCGGGCATCGCCCCCACGTACGTGCGGCGATGCCCGCGGATCTCGGCCTCGTCGCGCACGCCGCCCACGCTGATCCGTTCGAACTTGCGGCCCATGGCCTCGGCGATGCTGTGGCCGAGGCTGGTCTTGCCGACGCCGGGCGGGCCGACGAAGCAGAGGATCGGCCCGTGCAGGTCGGCCTTGAGCTTGCGCACCGCAAGAAACTCGAGGATACGGTCTTTGACCTTCTCGAGGTCGTAGTGGTCGCGGTCGAGGATCTCGCGGGCGTGCGGCACGTCGAGGTTGTCGTCGCTGCTCACCGTCCAGGGAAGCGTGACGATCCAGTCGAGGTAGGTGCGGATCACCGGGTACTCTGCGCTCTGCGGCGAGATGTTGGCGAGCCGGTCGAGCTCCCGGCGGGCGGCCTTGTCGGCCTCTTCCGGGAGCTTGAGCTCGTCGACCTTCTGACGCAGCTCGGTGATCTCGGCCTCCTGATCGTTCGTCTCACCGAGCTCCTGCTGGATGGCGCGCATCTGCTGGCGCAGGAAGTACTCGCGCTGCCCCTTGTCGATCTCGCTGCGCACGTCACTCTGGATCTTGGAGCCCAGTTCGAGCACGTCGAGCTCTCGCGTGAGGATGCCGATCAGCTTGCGCAGGCGCTTCTCGACGTCGCTCTCCTCGAGCAGCGCCTGCTTGTCCTCGGCCTTGATGCGCATGGTGCTGGCGACGAGGAAGGCCAGCGGCCCCGGGTCATCGACGTTGGCGGCGGCCATCTCGAGCTCTTCGGGCAGGTAGGGCACCAGCGCCACGATTTTGCTGAACACGCTGAGCAGCGTGGCGCGGAGAGCGTCGACCTCCTTGCTCTCGTCGACCACATCGTCGACCTTGGTGATCTCGGCGGCCAGATACGGCTCCTCCTGCACGTACTTGTCGATGTGCACGCGCTGCAGCCCCTGGACGAGGATGCGCATGGTGCCGTCGGGCAGCTTGATCATCTTGTGCGCCAGGCCCACTGTGCCGATGGGGTGCAGAAGCTCGGGGCCCGGTACCTCGACCTCGGCGTCCCTGCTGGTGACGAGCGCGAGCAGCCGGTCGCCGGCGAGCACGTCGTCGATGAGCTTGATGGAGCGTTCCTGCCCGATGGTGAGCGGGATCATGGTGTCGGGGAACACCACCGTGTCGCGCAGCGGCAGCACCGGGAGCGTGCCCGGGATCTCCTGCGCCGCGTCGACCTGGATGTCCTGAGGGTCGCTCATTGGTCGCCTCCCCCCGTCTGCGTCGCCGCGTGGCCGGATGGCCTTGGCGGTGGCGGGACGCACAGTTTACAGCCGCGCGCAGGAGGTGTAGGGTCGCATGACATCACAGTCAGCCCAATCAAAGGCCCCGTTGTTCACGGATCCCGATGAGGTGGAGAGTTCGGGCCCCTCACGGGAGATGCAGGAGATGTACGATCAAAGTGTTCGGGACATCGTCGAGGGGGAGATCGTCAGGGGAACCATCCTCGAAATCA
>JAPLCM010000196.1 GCA_026392275.1 Actinomycetota bacterium
CTGAGCGGCTCCACGGTCATGGGACCATGGTACTCCTCGGTCTTTCGATTGTCTCCATGAGCGGAACCTTGTGCAGGAGGGCTGCTGCCCGCCTCGTCTACCTTCCGCCCGCTCGGAGATGCCCGCAAGGGCCTCGAGGGAAGCCGGTGAGATACCGGCGTGGACCCGCCGCTGTGACCGGGGACGAAGGCCACACGAAGCCACTGTCAGCTCGCTGACGGGAAGGCGCGGCCGGAGAGTGATCCGGAAGCCAGAAGACCTGTTTCCAGGCGCGCTGACGACGCTCTGCGTGGTGAACGGAGCGGCGGCGGCGCGTGCCGCGGCCTCGAAAACGGGGGGCCCGGGCCCGACGAAGTGTCGGCCCGGGCTTTGTCGTTTTCGCGACCGAAAGGCAACGTCATGCAGCCAGGCGTCATGCAAGCAGTCCTCGTCCGCGAGGTGGGCGGCTTCGAGATGGTCGAGCTGCCGGTGCCCGAGCCCGGGCCGGGCGAAGCGCTGATCCGGGTGAGCGTCACCGGCCTCTGCCGCACCGATCTCAAGATCATCTGCCACGGCCACCGCGATCTGACGATGCCGCGCGTGCCCGGCGAGGAGGTCGTCGGCGAGGTAGTGAGGCTGGGGCCGCCACTCGAGCCGCCGGGCGCATCCTCAGCGAGTACGGTGAGGTCCTGCGACGTCCCAAGTTCGCGGTCGCCGAGGACGATCTGGCGACCCTGCTCGACGCTCTGCGCGGGCGAGGCCACGCTGTAGCGTCGGTCCCCCTGCCTCGCGCAATGCCCGACCCCGGCGACGCGCCGTTCCTCGAGGTCGCCCTTGTCGGCGGGGCAAACTGCCTGGTCACGGGCAGCCATATCCGTTTCCCCGTCGAGCAGTGCCTCGGCTTGCCGGTCTTGTCGCCCTCCGAGCTCATTGCGGCGTGGCAGCGGCTCCACCAGGATCCGGCCGCCGCCGTTTGACGCCCGAGCGTCGGCAGCTGTAGCCTTCGCGGGTCATCTCTCAGCTGCTGGGAAGCCGGTGCAAGGCCGGCGCTGCCCCGCAACTGTAGGCGCCGACGAAAGCCGCAGCGATGCCACTGCCTCAAGGGGCGGGAAGGCGCGGCCGGTAGGACGAAGCGCGAGCCAGGACACCGGGGCTGAGGGAGCATCGCGACAACGCCTCGAGGGAGGGCTGCGGTGACACCCCAAGACCGATTCACCCTGGTGACCGGCGGCGCGCGCAGCGGCAAGAGCACCTTTGCCGAGCGGCTCGCGGCGCAGCTGGCCGAGCCGCGCGGCGGCCGCGTGACCTACCTCGCCACCTCCGAGACCAACGACGCCGAGATGGCGGCGCGGGTCGCGGCGCACCGCACCGCGCGGCCCGCCGCCTGGACGACGGTGGAGTGCCCGCTCGAGGTGCCGGCAGCCGTACGCGAGCATGCCGGCGCCGGGGCGCAGGCCGGCTCCGCCGCCTCCGGCGGCCCGGCCGGCCCACCGGTCTTTCTCCTCGACTGCGTCACCTTCTGGGTGACCAATCTGCTGTTCGCCGGCGGCGCCTTCGGCGGCAGCGCGCCGCCCGATGAGGGCTTCAACTACGAAAAGGACCTGCTGCCGGCGGACGAGGAGCGCGCCGCTTCGGCGCGCGTCTCCGCCGGCGTGGCCGACCTTCTCACGGCGCTCGACGAGACCGGTGCCACCATCGTCGCCGTCACCAACGAAGTCGGGCTCGGGGTCGTCCCCGAGTATCCGCTCGCCCGCCTCTATCGCGACCAGCTCGGCTGGGCCAACCAGCGCCTGGCCGCCGCCGCCGACCGCGTCTATTTCCTCGTCGCCGGTTTTCCGCTCGACGTCTCGGCTCTTGCCGCTTCCCCGCTCAGCGAGCCCTCTGTGAAGGAGTCCGACCAGTGACCACCGATCTGCTCACCCGCACCATCGCCGCCATCACGCCTCTCGATGCGGACGCCATGCGCGCCGCCGAGGCGCGGCAGCTGCAGCTCACCAAACCTCCGAAGGCGCTGGGTCGCCTCGAGACGCTGTCCATCCAGCTTGCCGGCATCCAGGGCAAGGCACAGCCCGTGATCGAGAACAAAGCCATCGCCGTGATGGCCGCCGATCACGGCGTGACCGCCGAGGGCGTCAGCGCGTTCCCCGCCGAGGTCACGCCGGGCATGGTCTTCAACTTCGCCGCCGGCGGAGCGGCGATCAACGTCATCGGCCGTCATATCGGCGCCCGCGTGATGGTCACCGACGTAGGCGTGAACGCCGACCTCAGCGCCGCCGAGGGCGTGCGCCAGAAGAAGGTCCGCATGGGCACCGCCAACATGGCGAAGGGCGCGGCGATGACCCGCGAGCAGGCCGTGAGCGCCATCGCGATCGGCATCGAGCTGGTCGAGGAGGAGCTGGGCGAGGGCCTCGACATCATCGCCACCGGCGAGATGGGAATCGGCAATACCACTGCCGCGTCGGCGGTGATCGCGGCGCTCACCGGCGAGCCCGCCGCGCGCGTCACCGGCCGCGGCACCGGCATCAGCGCCGAGGCGCTGCCGGCCAAGGTGGCCGTCATCGAGAGGGCACTGGCCGTGAACAAGCCCGACGCCAAGGACCCGATCGACGTGCTGGCCAAGGTCGGCGGTCTCGAGATCGCAGCCATGACCGGCGTCTTTCTCGGCGGCGCGGCGCACCGCGTCCCGGTCGTCATGGACGGCTTCATCAGCGCCGCCGCGGCGCTTGCCGCCGTGCGCCTCTGCCACGAGTGCGTGGACTACATCCTGCCGAGCCACGTGAGCATCGAGATCGGGCACCAGGTGGTGCTCGACGAGCTCGGCCTGGTGCCTCTCTTCGACCTGCAGATGCGGCTCGGCGAGGGCACTGGGGCGGCGCTGTCGATGAGCATCATCGAGGCCTCCGCCCGTATTCTCAGCGAGATGGCGACCTTCGCGAGCGCCGGCGTCGCCGGCGACCCCAGCGAAGCAGACGCGGAGCTGACGCGTTGACGGGAGTCCGCGACAGGGCACGGGTCACCGCATGCGGCGGACCGGCGAGCTGACGAGCCCATGCTGCGGCAGCTGACATTGGCGGTCACGTTTCTCACAGGTATCCCGCTCAAAGTCGAGGGCGACGTGAGCTCCGCCGACCTGTGGCGCAGCATGGGCTGGTACCCGCTGGTCGGCTTCGCGCTCGGCGCAGCAGCGTGGGGCGTGTACGCCGGCCTTCTGCAGTTGCTGCCCAGTCTCGTCGCCGCAGTCCTGGCCGTGCTTCTGCTTGAGGCCGTCACCCGTGGGCTTCACATGGACGGCCTCATGGACACCGCCGACGGCATTCTCAGCGGTGCTTCGCGCGCGCGCGCGCTCGAGATCATGAAGGACAGCCGTGTCGGCGCCATGGGCGTCGTCGCGGCGGTGCTGATCCTGATAGTGAAGGTCGCGGCCCTGGGCGCGCTGGCGCGCGCCGATGCCGCCGCGCCCCTGCTCGTCGGCTGGTGCGCGGCGCGCGCGCTGCCGGCCCTCGATGTGTACGCGTGGCCCTATGCGCGCGCCGCGGGCACCGGCGAAGCGTTCACGCGCGAGCGCACGGCGGGCCCGGTCGCGATGGCCGGCGGACTGCTCGTCGCCGGCGTGGTCGCCACGGTGCTGGTGACCGTCGCAGTCGACGGGGCGGGAGCCTGGTACGCCGGCCTGGTCGTCGCGGCGATCGCCATGGGCGTGGCGTTGCTCGTGCAGGCCGCCGTTGCGAAGCGCCTCGGCGGCCTCACCGGCGATGTCTACGGCATGGGCATCGAGCTGGCTGAAGCGGCGGCGCTGGTCGTCGGCTGCGCCCTCGTCCGGCTGGCGGGGTGAGGCCGTGAGGCTCTACCTCGTGCGCCACGGCCAGTCCACGGGTAACGTGGGCGGCACTCTGATGGGCCAGAGCGACCACCCGCTCACCGAGCTCGGCGAGGAGCAGGCGCGAGCGGCCGCTGCGCGCCTCGCGCCCTTCGGCCCCATGCCCGTCCACTGCAGCGACCTTCCGAGAGCTGTGGCTACCGCAGAGCGTATCGTCGGCGCCTGGGCGGAGCAGCCCGACCCGGGCGCGGCGCTCGCCGGCGTCGTTCGCGCCCGGCCGAGAGTGCTCCCCGACCCGCGCCTGCGCGAGATCGACCTTGGCGACTACGAGGGCCGTTCCTGGGAGGAGTTCGAGGCCGACACCGCTCTCACCGACGCCTTCGCCGCCGATCCCTATGGCACCGCGCTGCCGGGCGGTGAGTCGCTCGCCCACCTCGAGGCGCGGGTGATGGCCGCCGTGCGCGACGTACTCGCCGCCCACGGCGCCGCGCCGGATGGCGGTCTGAGCACCGACGCCGTCGTCGCCTCGGACGCCAGCGCCCTGGCATCCGGATTCCATACCGCTGAGACGGGCCAGAACGTCTGCGTCGTCGCCCACGACGGACCCATCCGCGCGATCCTCAACCACTACCTTGGGGTGCCGCCGGAGAAGTGGTGGACGTTGTCCACCACCCACGGCGGCGTGTCTCTCCTTGAGTTTGGCGGCGGATGGGTCAACGTACGCTACGCCAACGCGACCAGCCACCTGGCCGGGCTCGGCGAAACGGTGTACGTGCCGTCGGAGCCGGACGACGAACCGGCCGCGGGCTGACCGCGGACCGCCCGTCGCACCGTGTTTCTTCCCGATGACTGGCGCATGGCGCTGGCGACTGTGCTCCTCGCGGGGCTCTTCGACGTCACCATCGGCGAGCCGCCGAACGCGCTGCACCCCGTCGTCTGGATGGGCCGGCTGATCGGCGCCCTCATGGGGCGCCGCCCGCACGGCCGGCCGCGGGCCGAGTTCGCCTACGGTGTTCTCATCGTCCTGGTCACGGCCGGCTTGGCAGCGGCCGCCGGCCTGTTGCTGACACTGGGCCTCAGCTACCTCCCCTGGTGGGCGGCGCTGACCCTCGGCGCGTGGGTGCTGAAGATGACCTTCTCGCTGCGCGGCCTCGTGCGCGCCGGCCGCGACGTGCAGCGCGCCCTGGCGCGCGACATCGGCGAAGCGCGCGCCCGACTCGCGGCCTTGGTCAGCCGGTCGCCCGATCTGGACCCGCCGCTGATCGTCTCGGCCACTGTGGAGTCCCTGGCCGAGAACCTCACCGACAGCGTGGTCTCGCCGCTTCTGTACTTCGCGCTCTTGGGCCTGCCCGGCGCGCTCGCCTACCGGGCGATCAACACGATGGACGCGATGATCGGCTACCGCGATGAGCGCGAGCACGTGGGCAAAGCGGCGGCGCACACCGACGACGTCGCCAACTGGGTGCCTACCCGGATCGCGGCGCCGCTGATCGTCGCGGTCGCGGCACTGCGCGGCGCGGCCCGTGCCGCCTGGGAGGCGCTGCGCACGCAGCATCGCCCCGAGCTCGGGCCCAACAAGACGTTGGCGATCGCCACCATGGCCGGCGCCCTCGGCGTGCAACTTCAGAAACCTGGCGCCTACGCCCTCGGCACCGCAAAGCGGCCGCTCACCGCCGACGTGATCGGCGACGCCGCCTGGTTCGTCTGGGTCGCCGGTGGCGCGACCATCGCCGGCGCCGCCGGGCTCGCGGCGCTGCTCGCCTGGGCCGTGTGGGGATGAGGGCGCCGTCGACAGCGGCCGAGCAGAGGTGACATTCCCAGTCACCCATTGAACTTCAGGCGGTGCCCTCCACACTGGAACGACCCGTGGAGGATCCGCCCGTGTCCGAGTTGATGAGCCAGATGAGCGCCGCCCTGCGCGCCCGCCACTACAGCCACCGCACCGAGCAAGCCTACTGCCTCTGGGTGCGCCGCTTCATCCGCTTCCACGCCGTCCGTCACCCCGCCGAGATGGCCGAGCCCGAGATCAACGCCTTCCTC
>JAPLCM010000238.1 GCA_026392275.1 Actinomycetota bacterium
GTACAACCGCGACGGACGCCTGCCGGCGCTGGCGGCGTTCAACGCCATCGACGGCTACCTGCATGTGGTCTCGCAGGACACCATGAGCGGGCAGCTGGTGAAGGGCCCCAATCTCGAGCCGGGTCTGCAGACGCCGGTGGAGATCGCGCGCCTCTGGAACGGGGGCGCGATCTCCACGCCTCTGCTCTTCGGCGAGACGCTGATCGCTGCCGCCTACGACCAGCTCGTGCACCTCTACGACGTGGCCTTCACGCCCTCGGAAGAGGGTCTTGAAGGCGCCTTGCCGAGCGCCAACGGCGACGGCAGGTACTGGCGCGTGAGCTTCACCGAGACCGATCAGTTCTTCGCCGGTGGGGGCTTCGAGAGCACGCCGACGCTGTGGAACGGGCGCGTGTACGTGGGCTGTCGCGACGGCTGGTTCTATTGCCTCGGCGACAAGCCCTGAGACGCGCGGCTCAGCCGGCGACGTAGACCTCGACGCGGTCCTTGCCGCGCTGCTTGGCTTTGTAGAGCGCCCTGTCGGCTTTGTTGACGAGGTCGTCGGCGTCCACGGCGTGCGCCGGTAGAGTGGCGACGCCGACGCTGGCCGTCATGTGCACCGGCAGACCGTCGCTGGTCAGCGGCAGCGGCAGCTCGACCTCGGCGACCGCGCGGCGGATGCGCTCGGCGATCGCCTGCGCGCCGTTGGCCGTCTCGGCGAGGTCGGCGCGCAGCGGGCCGGTGTGCGGCAGGATGACCGCGAATTCCTCGCCGCCGTAGCGCGCCGGCACGTCCACGTCCTCGCGTACCTGTGCTCGTAGAATATCGCCGACCGTGCTCAGCACCTGGTCGCCGGCGGGGTGGCCGTGGCGATCGTTGACGAGCTTGAAATCATCCAGGTCGAGCATGATCACGGAGAGGGCAAAGCCGTAGCGCCGCGCGCGCACCGCCTCTGCGCGCAGCCGCTCGAAGAAGTGGCGGTGGTTGTACAGGCCGGTGAGCCCGTCGGTGGTCGCCTGGAGCTCGATGGTCTGCTTCTGTTCCTGCAGCTGGCCATACAGCTGGGCGTTGCGGATCGCCGCCGCGGCCTGCTCGCCAAGTGCCGTACAGAGCGCTGTCTCCTCTCTCGTGAACCGGCGCACACGCTCCGATTCGCTTACCTCGAGGATGCCCACGACGTCCTGACCGACGATGAGCGGCACCATGAGTGACGACAACTCCTCCCAGTCGAGGAGGAGCTTGCGGTTCGTGGGGTCGATATCGGGGTCGTCGAGGCTTACCTGCGCCGGACGGCGCGAGCGGATGACGGCGCGGTGCTGCGGCACATCGTCGAGCAGGTAGACCGTGCCGAGCGGCTCCTCGAAGCTATGGGACGGGTCGCGCTGATACTCCGCCAGCCACACGACGGTGTCCCCTTCGGGATCGAACGCGTACATGTAGCTCGACTGCGCGCCCAAGGCCTGCGCCGTCTGGCGGCACACGACGTCAAGGACCTCATCGAGGACGAGCGTCGACGTCATGGCGCGCGACGAGTCGATGAGCGCCGTGAGCTGCCGGTTGCGGGCGGCTACCGCGCGCGAGTCGCGGGCGTTGCGAAGCGCGAGCGCGGCGAGGTCCGCCATCCGGCGGACGAGGAGCTTGTCGGCTTCACCGAACCGGCGCCGCGCGTGCTTCTCGGTGAGCTCGAGCACGCCCAGCACTTCGTCGTTCGCCACGATAGGCGCCCAAACGGCGGCCAGCTCGCCCCAATAGGCCATCGTCTCGGGGCCGGGCGGGCCCGTCACGTGCTCGTCTTCGGCATAGGCGACGAGTACCGTGCGTCGCGTGACCACCTCGGCGAAGTCGGGGATCGTGGTGAGATCGTTCAGCTGACCGATCCAGGCGCGGTCGCGCTCGGTCAGGTCGTCCGACCAGATCGCCTGGGCGCGGATCGCGCGGCGTTCGGGGAGGTACTCGTAGATGCAGCACTCCGAGCAGTCGACCGCCCTGGCGATCTGTTGCGTCAGCGACTTGAGCGTCTCGGCGAGGAGCTGCGAATCGCTGTGGCCCTCGCCGACGAGCGCGTGGGAATGCTTGTCGTGGTCGTGCGTTGTCATGGTCTCCTCGCCGGACCTGCCGTACCATGTATCGGCCGCTGACGCCGGGAACCTCAGGGGACGATCGTCTACGTCAGTAGCGAACCATCAGCGCCTTCGTGGCGCCGCCGAGCCCGTCGACGGTGAGCTCGAACATGGGGAAGACCTCGCGCACCTTGCCGATCGTGACGCTGCCATACGTGTGGCGCCAGTCCGGCTGGGGGATGGTGTTGAGCCACACCGAGTGTCCGAAGTGCGACCGCAGGCGCCGCAGCCACTCGATGCCGGGCTCGTCGTTA
>JAPLCM010000223.1 GCA_026392275.1 Actinomycetota bacterium
ACGTCGGGCTCTATCCTTCGCCCACGGAGGTGAAGGCCATGGCACACAAGGTCGGGCACGTCGCGCGGCTCGCGCACGTAAGTGCACGCATGATCGATCTGATCGACATGTCGCCGGCGGCTCAGGACGAAGGGATCCCCATGGGACGAGAGGAGATGTTCGAGGTGTTCGGCGACTTCGATCCGTCGGAGCACGAGGACGAAGTCAAGGAGCGCTGGGGCGAGACAGACGCCTACGAGGAGTCGGCGCGCCGCGCCCGGAGATATGCGAAAGAAGACTGGGCGCGCTTCAAAGCGGAGAGCGATGCCGTCAACGCCGACATCGCGGCCCTGATGGACGAAGGCGTTGCGACGGGCGACGTGCGCGCGATGGCTGCGGCGGAGCGTCACCGCTTGCTGATCGACGCGTGGTTCTACCCGTGTTCGCAGGAGATGCACGCTCAGCTCGGGCAGGTGTACGTCGCCGACCCGCGATTCGCGGCCACCTACGAGAGGATCCACCCGGGGATTGCACAGTACGTGTGCGACGCCATCATTGCCAACGCGGCGCGTGCCGCAGGGGAGGCCGGTCTAGACCAGGTGAGTCGGCTCCGCCAGCGGCAGCGTCATGAGTTGGTGGTCGACCGCCTCGAACCCGACACGCCGGTACACGGCTTGGGCGACGGCGTTGTCGCGTCCGACCTCGACCCTCAGCGCACGTATCCCAAGCTCGGCGCAGACCCGGCGTACCTCCTCGAGGGCGGCCGTGCCGAGGCCGACGCCGCGCGCAGGCAGCCGCACGTAGAAGTCGTCGACGACCGCCGTGAGCCCGCCGTACTCCATGGCGAACACGAAGGTGACGACGACGTGGCCGACTGCTTCGTCACCCTGCTCGATGAGCCAGACCCGCCCGAGGCGGGCGTCGGCGAGCAGGGCCGCGAAGGCCTCCTCGGCCCGTGTCCGGTCCAGAGAATGACCGGCCTCCGCGTAGAAATCGGCCATCAGGTCGATGAGCTTTGGCAGATCGTCAGTCTTGGCCGGTCTCATCCGGGGAGCCTAAGCCGTTGTCGCCCCGTCGGGCAGGTAGTCCTCGCGCACGGGTGAGAAGACTTCGACGGCCACCGAGTCCTGTAGCACCTCTGCCCCGTGCCCCACGCCGCCGGCGATGCACCAGCTGTCGCCGGGCACGACGTCGTGCGCCTCGCCGCCGATCGTCAGGGTGATGTGTCCGCTGACGAGGTAGCCGGTCTGCTCCTGCGGATGCGAATGCATCGGCAGGGTGTGGTCGTGGAGTAGCCGAAACTCGGCCATGAGCGTGGTGCTGCCGTAGCAGAGCGTCCTCCTGCTGATGCCGGGCGCCGCTGCCCGGCAGTCGTCCGCGTCGAGTCTCGTGAACACGCCGCCTCCTCGCCGCCGTTCCGTTCTGTCGCGCAGGGACGCGCTCGCTGCTGCCCGCACTTACGCCGCGTCGTAGGCGGCGATCGCCGCCGGAAGCACCTGCGTGACCCCCAGACCCGCGGCGGGCAGCCCGACAAGGATCTCGCTGATGACCTCGTCGCGTGAGGCGCCCGAGTCTTTCGCCACCTGCACGTGGAACGGGATGCCGCCCTCGAGACGCTGGGCGGCGAGCACCGCGAGGTAGGCAAGAGCGGATGTCTTCTTGTCGAGTGCGCTCGCCTTCGCAAGGCCGCTCACTGCCGCGCCCCACGCCTGCGCGTGCTCAGGTGCCTCACGCATGAATGCCTGGAAGGCCTCGCTGACGAGAGATGCCGGATCTGTCATGTCGTGTCCCTTTCTGGTCGTGAGCTCCACTGCGTCCGCGCCGCCCTACTTCGCTTCCTCATTTCGCACGTGAGCCCAGGTCTCGGACAAGCCGTTGCAGGTAGCCGTCGGGGTCTTGGGCGAGGACCTCGATCTGCCCTTCCTCGTGAGAAGGATCGACCGCGTACCAGGCGTCGGCGGGCTCTCGAAACAGGGCAAAGCCGGCCGCCTCGTGGACGCGAAGAGACGCCTCCACGCTCGAGACCATGAGCTCCGGCACGAGGGGGTTCCAGTTCTCGGACGGGGAGGGGTCAGGTCGCATCATCGGCGAGGGCGTCGCAGCCTACAGCCTCGGCGACAAGGAGAAAGTCGGCGGCCGGGACCTTGACCAGCCCGAAGCGGAAGGCCATCGCCGGCATGGCGCCGCTGCAGCGGCGCCTTCTTGCCGTGATCGAGTTGGATGAAGCCGCCCTCCACGCCGAGCCGCACGTGCGAGCACGAGACGACCCCGATCCAGTAGCTGCGCGTGCTCACGCCACCACCGGAGGCGTCCGCTCGGACCACGGCTGCGCGCGCTCGAGCTGGCCGGCAAGACGGTACAGCGTGGCCTCGTCCCCGTACCTCCCGACGAAGTGCATGCCGACCGGCAGCCCGCCGGCCGTCCAGTGGAGCGGGACCGACATCGCCGGCTGCCCCGTCACGTTGAAGACCGGCGTGTACGGCATGAACTCGAATGTCTTGTCGGCGAGCGGCTTGATCACGCCGAGTGCCCTCATCAGCCAGCCGGCGTTGAAACGACTCACGATCTCCACCTGGCGCCGCTCCGCGACTGTGGGCTGGAGAGAGCCCGTGACTACGGGCGGCCGTGAGAGCGTCGGCGTCAGCAGGACGTCGTACTCTTCGAAGAAGCGGGCGATACGTCGGGAGGACGCCTGTAGGTAGTTCAACGCCCCCGCGTACTCGCCGGCGCTGAAGGCCTTGCCGAGCATGGCCAGCGCCCTCGTCCCGATCTCGAAGTCGGCCAGGGATACCCTGCGGCCGGCGAGCTTCGCGGCCTGCACGATCGTGTCGCGCGTCTCGGCGGCGATCATCGTGAGGTACGCGACCGAGAACGCCTCCCTGTCCACCGGGGGCGAGGCCTCGACGAGCTCGTGGCCGAGCCCTTCGAGCAGCCGGACGGTCTGCAGCAGCCCCTTCTCGCACTCGGCGTCGACATCGTGGCCCAGAAGCGGGCGCGCCGAGAAGGCGATGCGCAGCCTGCCGGGCTCGGTCGTCACTTCATCCAGGTACGGCCGTTCCCGCGGCGGGGCCCAGTACGGCGCACCGATGTCGGGACCCGCGACGGCGTCGAGCATGGCGGCGCTGTCGCGCACGGAGCGCGTGAGCACATGCTCCTGCACGTAC
This sequence comes from Actinomycetota bacterium, assembly GCA_026392275.1. Taxonomy (GTDB): domain Bacteria; phylum Actinomycetota; class Thermoleophilia; order UBA2241; family UBA2241; genus CAIXSE01. The sequence goes on from JAPLCM010000223.1 coordinate 3,144, forward strand.
CCGCGCCAGTTCTCGCCGACGTCCGGCCCGGTGGGGGTGCGGCCGCGGGTCGGCTTCAGGCCGAACACCCCGCAGCACGACGCCGGGATGCGGATGGAGCCGCCGCCGTCTCCGCCGGCCGCCAGCGGCACCATCCGGGCGGCCACCGCGGCGGCGGAACCACCGCTCGAGCCGCCGGTGGTGCGCGTGAGGTCCCACGGGTTGTTGGTCGGGCCGAAAGCTTCCGGCTCCGTGTACGGCAGCAGGCCGAACTCGGGCGTGTTGGTCTTGCCGAGGATCAGCAGGCCGGCTGCCCGGTACCGGCGCACCATCTCGCTGTCGTGCGGCTGGGGGACGTCCTTCAGGATACGCGTGCCGCAGCTCGTCGGGACGCCCGCGACGGTGCACAGCAGGTCCTTGATGAGGAACGGGACGCCGGCGAAGGGCCCTTCGGGCACGCCGGCACGCACAGTCTCATGGGCGCGCTCGTACATCTTGCGGACAACGGCGTTGAGACGCGGGTTCGTGGCCTCGATCCGGGCGGCCGCTTCGTCGACGAGCTCGGCGGGCGAGACCTGACCCGAGCGCACCAGCTCTGCCAGCCCCAGTCCGTCGTACTGGTGGAACTCCGGGAACGCGCTCATGGGCACCTCGCCTGGGTCGACGCCTCTGCTGGTTCGGGCGGCGGCGAGCTTCGTGCGCGCCGGCCGCGCGGCTGCCCGTAGTCTATCGCTCGCCGCGCGACACGCTCGGCCCTCGCCTCACTTCTGCGCCTGCCGGATGCCCCGCCGCATGATCATGTCAACCAATGCGGGCAGGTGCCGCTTCATGGACCAGGCGAGCTTGCCCTCGCCGCCGGGGACGATCATGAAGGTCCCGCGCTCGATGCCTCTGATCAGCGCCCGGGCGACGTCGTCCGGCTGCATGAGCCTGGCGCCGGCGGAGACCGCCTTCGTCTCCGCCGGCTTGGCGGCGTCTTCGTTGGCCAGCCCCGGCGTGTCGGTGTCGGGTGGGCAGAGCACCGCGACGGTGATGCCGTAGCATCGCAGCTCCTGGCGGAGCGCCTCCGACAGGCCGACGACGGCGAACTTGGAGGCGCAGTAGTCGGTGTAGCCGAAGACGCCGATGAAGCCGGCCATGGAGGAGACGTTGACGATGGTGCCGCCGCCGGCCTTCATGTGAGGCACGAGCACCGAGATCGTGTTCCAGGCGCCGTACAGATTCGTTTTCATGGTCTCGTCGAACTGCTCGAAGGTGACGTCCTCGAAGTGCCGCGGCAGGGCCCTCCCGACGTTGTTGATGAGGATGTCCGGGGCGCCGAGGGACTGAACGGCCTCGGCCATCACGGCGCTCACCCTTTCGCGGTCCGCCACGTCAAGCGACCGGCACGCGAAGCGCTGCGCCGCGGATGCTCGGCGGCTCTCGATCTGTACGAGGGCGGCCTCGAGGCCTCGCTCGTGGCGGGCGAAGATGACGACGTTCGCGCCCGCCGCCGCCAGCAGTCTGGCCGTAGAGAGCCCGATGCCGCTCGAGCCCCCGGTCAGGAAGACGTTCTTGCCGACGATCTCCTTCACACGCGCTTCCCTTGCCGGTCTACCGTCTGAACGCTACGCTACCACTCGTGCCACCATCGGCGCACAAGCACGATGACCTGCTCATGGCGGCCGGCCGCATCGTGAGGCGCCCCGGCTCCTACAGCCTGACCCTCGACGCACGCGCCGCCACAGCGGGCGTTGGCAAAGGCGGCTAGCTCCATCACGTCCCCTCGAAAGAGGCCTGGTGGAGGCCGTGACGGAACGGCTCGGCGATCACGACGGCCTCGCCCAGAGAGTGTCGGGGAACGAGTCGGCGCCCGGCGCCCGGTCGCGGATCGGCGGGTGGCTGCTCGCGCTGATCGAGGCTGGGCCGTGAGACTCATCCGGATCATCGCCTGGGCTCTGGTCATCGGGCACGTCCCGGTATGGGGTCTTCGCGATCACCGTGACCCCGTTCCTCCCTCTCCCGGCGGCGCAGGGCGTCGCCATCGCCACGGGGAGTGCCTTAGTGGCCGAGGTCATGTTCTATGTCGGCGGCGTGATCCTCGGAGCGGCCGTGATCGCGAGATTTCGCCGCCCCAGGGTGCGGACCGGCCGAAGCTTCGCCGGGAAGCGCGTGGCCGTCCTCGGCGCGACCGGCAGCCTCGGGGCGGCCATCGCGCACGCCCTCAAGCGCGAGGGCGCGGAGCTCGTCTCTCTCGCCCGCGACACCTCGCGCCTCGGTGACGCGCTGCGAGACAGCGCCCTCCAGGTCGACATCACCTCTTCCGACTGACTCGAGGCTGTCACCGGGCACCTCGGGACGATCGACATGCTCGTCTGCCCGACCGGCGTGGACGTGCACAGGGATCTCGCCGCGCACAGCGCCGCAGAGATCGCCGCCGAGGTCGAGGTCAACCTGGTGGGGCCCGTCCTGGCGACGCGAGCCCTCGTGCATCTGGTCGGCGACGGAGTCACCATCGCGATCCTCGGCGGCTTTGCCGACGGCCGGCTCGCTCTGCCCTACCACTCCGTCGACGTCGCTTCCCATACCGGGGTGGCGGCCTTCTGCGAGTCGATGACTCGCGAGCTTCCGCTGAAGGACGCGACGTCCGCATGTGCTACCTGTGTCCCGCTCCCGCCGACACGGAAGGCGAGCGGCCCGACGGCAAGCTGTGGCGCAGCATGGGCGCGCCCCCGGTGCCGCCCGAGCGCGTCGCCGACTTCGTCCTTGCGGCGCTCGTGCGGCGCAAGCGAGTCGGCGTGATGGGCCACTCCAATCGTCTGACCGCCTGGATCGACAAGCTGTCACCAGGCGCCACCGCCGTCGCGCCGCCTCCAGGCCATACGCCCGACGACCACGCTTCCCGCAAGAGCAAGCGGCGGCGTGCGGAGGACGATGTGGTCGTCGTCCTGAATATCGAGGTAGCGGAGTTGTTCGCCACCGATCCAGGCGGGGTTCGTGGCGCCGTCCACGGCGGTGAGCATCGTACCGGCTTCGTCATCGACGCGGACGATGCGCCCGTAGTAGCTGAAGTAGTCGTCATAGGCCTGCTGTTTCTCGCCCGGCGCAGGGTCCTCGCCGGCGAACGGCGCACGATCGCTGCGCCCCCCGTGGGCCGAGAGTTCCCCCGACGGAGTGATCACCAGGATGCCGACCGGCGCTGCGCCCCAGGGAGTGCGCGCCGCGCCGTCGGGGGCCGTGAACGTGCATTCGACGAGGTCCCAGCATCCCGAGAGCCAGCGGATCCGTGCGTTCTCCATGGCGTTCACCTCACGTCATCTCTGCCGCCCGACGGCTGCCGGGTCGAGCGCTTCGGCGGCGCGCAGCCGCGTCCGCAGTCTATCCCTCACCGCTGAGGTGCCCACGGGAAACGCATCATTGGGAACACGTCGGGAAGTCGCCCATCATCTACGAACGGGCGGCGATGGGCTCCGGCGGCGGAACACCGGACCGCGCGAAGCAAGAGCCAGATCCCGCTCATCGGAGTCCGCCGCAGGCGAAGCTCCATATCGACACGGTGCATCCCCAGTCCCCGGCCGTTCTCGGCCTCAAAGACCGCGACGGCTCCATGCCTGGCGAAGAACGGCGCGGAAAGGTGGCTGGCAGCGATGTCGATCAGGCTCAGCCCCGAGCCACGCGCCATCGTGATCGCGCGGCACATCATGGCCGAACCGATGCCCGAGCCCTGAACTTGGGGTTCCGGCAGGATCCACTTGAGCTCCCGGCGGAGCGGTCCCTCGCCGGCTCACCCATAGGCGCCTACGATCTGTCCATTCGCAAGGCACACTCCGTAGCCACTCGGCGCGGCATCGAGAAACGCCTCGTAGTCGGTGCGTTCGCGCGCCGCGAAGTGCGCGGGGCAGTTGGCGTGGAAGAGGCTGAGACAGAGCATCTTGTCTTCGCCCGCGAAGGGCCTGAAGGTCAAGTCTGTTGCCATGTGCGCCCAGCCGGTCGAGAGTGGATCACGCCGGACAGCAGTGGAGCCGGCCTACTCCTCTTGCCGGCGCTCAGCCTACCTCATTGGCACGCGAACGGAGCGGCCTCGCGTGAGCACGCCGCGCGAAGGTCGCGGCTGCCGGCGCCACGGGGGCGGGTACCCAGCCAGCCCCAAGCCGTGTCGCGTACCGCCGCCCCGGCCGGGGATGCCGCTGCGCGTGGCCATTGCCTGCGGCGAACCAGAAGAGGATGCGCGCGGAGTTCGGCCTCTCTTCTCAGCCCGCGCTCTCGTAGGCCTGTCCGATCCATGCCAACAGCTCCCGGTCGACTTCCTTGGCATCCGTCATGCTGACTCTGTACTGGCACATTCCGCCCGCCGGCAATCCGATCAAGCGCTCCGTAGCTGGGACGTCTTTCATATTGAGTCCCACGTCGACTCGCGTCCTGGTCCCCGGGCCCACCGTGGCGAACTGCCTCTTACGGCGCAGGCTCACGTACCCTTTCTTCGGGGCGATCTCGAAAGGCCCGAGCTTGGCAATGGCCGCCATCAGCGTCTCGTGGATCGGGCGCAGGTCTGCTTTCGCGCCAACGTGGATCGTACCCAGGATGTCGTCTGTCGCTTCTCCGCCGGCCTGGCCCGCGCGCGCCGTCGGATTCGAGAAATGCGGCGGCCAGCGCATTGGCATCTCCGTAGCCCAAGCCGAGATCGCGCTTGAGCAGGTCGCGGATCTCGCCGTGCCTGGTGAAGCCGCGCTCCCGGATGAAGGCGCAGAGCTCGTCGAGCATTCTTCCCGTGCGTGTCTGGATGTTCTTGAGCTGGGTCTCAGTGGCTTTGTCGACAGTGTTCATGTCGCGACTCCTTGTGTGGATGAGGGTTCACCGGCTATGCCTCGCTGCGATGCCAGCGCAGCGGCTTCGATGCTTCCCTGGCGATGACGCCCTTCGCCTCGAGATCGAGCTGCACCGCCTTGGACCACCAGCCGGCCTTTGCCCCTCCGGGAAAGAGGTCATCGGGCAGAAGCGGTACGACGGCGTCCCGCATCCGAACCAACCCGTCATCGAAGAGTGAGTCGTGTGTAATCCTGATGGTCCCCGCCGCGGGTCGCCATGGAACGTCGCGCGTCGGCCGCGAGAGGGGCGAGACCGCTCGAGGCGCCAACGAGCCTGGTGCGATCGGTTGCGCGAGTCGCCGATCAGGCACGCGAGGCGCAACGCCGGTACGGCGGCTTCTTCAGCTTCGGAATGCTCCGCCTGAGGCCTTGCCGGTGTTCTCTGCGACCCTGAACTCGACGATCCGGCGGATAAGCTGCGTGGGCAGGGGTTGGCCTAAGGGGAACTGCACGGAGCCTTTCCCGCTCTTGTACGGTGTGAGCTCCTCCTTGAACGCCTCGACTCCGCTCGGCACCGGGTAGAACCCTATGTGCTTCCCGTACCCCGCGAAGTGCACCAGATGACGCCCGTTCAGGTCGAACGTGGGCATCGCGTAGCTGATCGTCTCTGTAGCATCGGGCGCTGCCGCCGCGATGAGTGCTCGCAACTCCTCGAGCACCGCCTGGGTCTCGGCGGGAAACGCGGCGATGTAGTCGTCGATGGAGCCGGCTGTCGACCTGTTTGCCATCGTGTGCACCTGCCTGTCGGCTGCGTCACGGTATCCGCTCCAAGAGGGAGACTGCAGACGCAGTATCACCGAGCGGCGACAGGGTTAGGCATGTCACCTGGCGCGCAACCACGCCGCCGGTCGCCACTGACGTCACGAAGACGGGGCGCGCGGGCGCGGCACGAGAGTGCCGCCCGACTGCCCGAAGTACGCAGGCAGTGGTCAAGACGAGCACCGATAGCGCGACCAGTCATGACTTGGTCAACGGTCCGCCATTCGGCATCTGGGTGCCCAAGGCGGGGCGCACGACCTGTATTCCGTGCGCTTCCAGTGCATCTGAGCGTTCCGTCGCATCAGATGCGCCCGTCAGGTGAGCACCTCGAGCCCTGGCCGAGCGCACGAATGAGATGCTGCAGCAGATGGACACAGGCAGCCGGAGGCTTGGTTCCGACGATCCACGCCGAGACACTCACACTGGTTATCCGGTCTGCATTCGCCTCGAGAAACGTCGCCATGCTGGCCGTCGACAGCCCACCCGGTGCAGGATGCGTCACGTTGGGAACCTCGCTCACGTCAAGAGCGTCGACATCGATGTGGATGTGGCTTGGCCTGTCCAGATGCGAAGGCGGGGTGAGCAGCACCTCCACTCCAGCTGCCTCCATCCTTTCCTTCTCACCCTCGTCCCAGGCTTTGCCTCCGACATGCTTGCAGCGAGCCGGATCAACAGGATCTTCGCCGAGGAACTCCAGAAGGTGACCACATGCGTTGCCGGTAAGGGCCGCGAACGGCATTCCTCCCAAGAAACCTGTGCTTGTGGTCACTTCATCGTGGAAATCCCCGTGCGCGTCAAACCAGTAGACGTTCTCGATTTCGGATCTGCGTGCGAATACCACCGGCAGTGCGGAGAAGCAGTCGCCCCCGATGAGCAACCTCGGCGCGGCCTCTCGCGCGGCGCAGAGTGCAGCCCCCAAGCCCGCGCCGGTACTTCTGATGATCGTCGCCGACAAGTCCTCCCGGGCATATCGCTCGAATTCGGGGCTGTACCCGCCGAGGTAGTACGGCAAAGTGCTCCAACGCGCATCCATATCGGCCTCCGTGCGACGGACGTGCTTATGACCAGTCTCAACGCAGTGCGCATGAGCGGCGCTCATACGCTGTCATCAGGATAGCGCTCGCGGCGTCCGATGCGCTTATTGGGCAGACCCACCACCGTCAACCAGCGGTCTCGGACCACGGCGTGATGTGCGCGAGCTCCTCAGCCAGTGTCTCCTCGGCGATCTCGGTGTCGTGGGCCACCTGGGCGCGCAGCCAGTAGCCGTTCGAGAGGCCCAAGAAGCGGCACAGGCGCAAGTCGGTCTCGGCGGTGATGGCGCGGCGGCCGGCGACGATCTCGCCGATGCGCTGCGCCGGCACGCCGATCTCCTTGGCGAGGCGGTACTGCGAGAGCCCCATCGGCAGAAGGAACTCCTCGCGCAGCAGCTTGCCGGGCGTCACAGGCTTGAGCTTCTGCATCGTCATCGTCCTGGTTGTGGTCCACGATCTCGACGTCTTCGGCGCCCGCCGCTGTCCAACGGAAGCAGACGCGGTACGGGTCGTTGACGCGGGTGCTATGCCGGCCGGCGCGGTCGCCGTTGAGCGCCTCATGGCGGTTGCCGGGCGGGACGCGCAGGTCGTCGAGGCGACCGGCGATCCGCAACTGACGCAGCTTGCGTCTCGCGACCGCCTCGATGATCACGAAGCGCCTGACCCGCCGGCCAGCGGCCAGCGCCTCGGTTTCCGCGTCCTTGAATGAGACGATCATGCTGAGGTAGTAACCCTACGCGTTAGTAACGTCAAGCGTGAATAGTGGGTGACGACGAGGCGTCGACCTGTTCCGCCCAGTCAACGCACCGCGCGTGAGCAGACGCGGCTGACCTGCCGCCCGTGCGGCAGACCCTCTGGCGTTCTGCTCGATGCGCTTGCTAGCTGAGCGGCAGCTGCCGGGATTCCGAGTCAGCTGCATCCTGCCCGAAGTGCCCCCGGATGTTGAGCGCGGTGTTCGCAGCGAACAGCACGAGGAAGCCAAGCCACGCCGCACGCCAGAGATCCCACAGTGGCCACCACAGGAACATCTGCGCCCAGAAGTAGAGACCGACATACGGGACGAAGATGCCCCACCTGATAGGGTCGCGCCACTCGATCCGGCGCCACAGATCGACGGCAGCGCCGAGCACGGCCCACAGTGCAAACAGGAGCGGGCCGACATAGAGCCTCCAGGACTGCCCGCCTAAGATGAGCCACACCCCGACAGGGAGTCCGAGCCCGGCGAACGCATACGCGATCCAACCGTGCCGCTCTGCCGCCCTGGGGCGCCATCGTCGCGCGGCGAAGTACGCAGCCAGGACGGCTTGCGAAGCGAGCCCGAATGAGGCGAAGACAACTGTCGCCGTGTCGTGTCCAGCCACCCACGCCCCCCATGTCTATCGCTGGATGCCCGCGAGACCCCGGGTCTCACCTAACGTCCGGGCGTTGAGCTGCGCCCGCCGGCGAAGAAGGATATCGCAGACCTTGGGCGCCTGCTCAAACGCCTTGTTGGGCGGCGCGCTAGCGGGTGGGGCCGAATTCGTTGATGTCCAGGCTGAGCGTCCCACCGTCGGTGACTGTGAGATGGTTTCTCACTTCTCGATACTCGAGCGATGCCATGGCCACCTCACGAGGGATCTTGTTGACGATGAAGCCCTCCTGGCCGAGTGACAGGAGTCGCGTCCGAAGTTCTGGACGCCGTTCGTAGGTGTTGGTAGCTTGCGAGAACACATATGCGTATCCCTGCACGCTGTGCAGATCGCCTGAGATGCCGACGACTTCACCCGCGAAGTGGCGCCGTACGTCGCTGTCGAATCGGCGCCTCGTGATGATGTGAAGCTTGTCGCCAACTTCGATTGCTGGATGAGACACGTATCACCTCCGTTGATCTTGCCGCTCAACGTCGGGCGCAGAACCTGCAAGGCATGCACGTCGCTTGGAAGCCAAGCATACCTGTGGGCCTTGTCAGGTTCATGCGCTTGTCAGCGGGTCGGCCGGACGGCAACGGCCGGGCCCTAGCTCGCCTTCTCGAGCCGCTCGGCGATCCAGACCTTGATGATCGACTGGCGCGTGACTCCCAGACGACGCGCCTCTCTGTCGAGCGACTCGACCATCCACACGGGGAAATCGACGTTGACGCGCTTCTGCTCCTTGAGAGGGCGGCGCGCGGACGCTAGGTCGAGGTCGTCGATGATATCCTCAACGCCGTCGTCGAACTTCTTGTCGAACTCACTGGCCTTCATATGCCTGCACCTCCCTGGGGCGCGACCGGCGGACCGAGATCAGGCGGATGGCTTCGCCGCGGTAGCACACCACCGCCGACCAATGCCTGCCGGCGATCGTGCCGATGAGAACGAAGCGCCGCTCGCAACGCACACGCTTCTCTTCCGCAGTCTACATTCTGGTTGTCAGGTTGATGCCTTTGCTAGACGCAGCCGTGTCAGTCGCCGCTCAGCTGCTCGCGCAGATGTGCCACGTCCACGATCTCCCACATCTCACCTATTTTGCCATCTCGCATGTGGGCGAACACCGCCTGCTCGAACTTGAACCGCCGGCCTTGGGCAGACAGGCCGCCGTACGTGCCGTCGAAAGTGCCGGTGACAACGGTCCGAGCAGCCTCCACTGACGAAGTGACCAGAACGTCGACGACCTCGTGGCGCAGACCAGGCATCGCTGCCCTCGCTTTGCGCCAGGACTCCCTCTCGCTGTCGACCCCTCGAGTCGAGAGGCCTGCTGGGGCATGCACGATGACATCCTCATGCATGTACCGATCGAACGCATCTAGGTCGCCAGCGTCGCCAGCGCCGAGGAGCGACTTGAGTACGGAATGGGCAGCGATCATGGTGACCTCCCGATGCTTCCTAGCGAACACGACCAGAAGTCGACGCCTCAGCGCGCACGCTTCCGTCGAACGTGTTGGGCATCACCTGCGAGCGCAGCGAGTCAGGTCGAAGCCATTGTTAGACGCCACGGACCGAGCGCCAACTCTGGGCCACGAGTGTCTGCCTGCTCACATCCGATTCCCGCCACCAACGTTCAGAATCTGTCCAGTGATCCACCCCGCCTGCTCCGAGGCCAGAAAGACCGCTGCATCAGCAATGTCCTCTGGTCGCCCGATTCGGCGAAGCGGGTAGCCGGCCGCAATATCGCGTTCGAGCTCGGGGGTCATCCAGCCGGTCTGAACCGCACCGGGCGAAATCGCATTCACGGTGATTCCGTAGGGACCGAGCTCAACGGCAGCAGAGCGGGTGACGCTCTCAGCCGCATGCTTGCTCGCACCGTACGAGACGTTCGACGGATGACAGTAGGACCCGTCTGTCGAGATGTTGATAATGCGGCCCCACGCGCCGTCACGCTCAATGCAGCGCCGTGCAAACTCGGCCATCATCAGCGCGACCGCGCGACTGTTGACGGCGAAGTGCGCGTCATGCCCCTCGGCACTTAGGGTCCTGAGAGCGTATTCGTCCGCGAATCTGGCATCATCGCCGAGGATCGAATCAGGTAGAAACGTGTCAGGGATGGCGAGCGCCGCATTGTTCACCAGAATGTCGACTCCCGCCCACTCGCTTTCCGCTGCGTCGAACAGCAGCGGGATCGACTGCGAGTCTGCGAGATCGGCTTCGCGCGCCGCACATATTCCGCCGAATGCAGCGATCGCGGCCTCCACGGATTCGGACGTTTGTGCGATCTCGCGCGCATAGTAGGCGCTCCCCGGACTCGCTGCGGCTTCCCCGTCCTCGGAGGCAACCAGGTAGACATCAGGACTCTGGCGCAAGTACGTCACGAGCACCCTCACGCCCTCGCGCGCCAGTGCCACAGCTGTCGCCGCGCCGATTCCGTGGTTCGCACCGGTCACCAGCGCAACCCGACCTGATAGCCTAGTATCCACCATCGGCTGACCCTTCCACGACTGTGCCAGTGCGTCTAACGCACCGCGGACAAGCTGCGAGCGCCGCGGCCTTGCCTTGCCGCGACGCTGTGGCGAGTCAGCTTGATCCGCTTGTTCGAGTGCTCTTCGTTTCCCCACTTGGCGGCGGGTACTTGCCGTAGGCCCCGGTCCAGCGATCGGCGACCTCGAGGAAGGCCTCGTGGCCGTTCTCTCTGACGTAGTCCAGCGCCTGACGGTACTTGCCGTACTTGTACCCGGACTTGGCGTAGAGAGCGGCGAGAACCCCGCAGGCCACGTACTGTGGGCAGTCCGCGCACGTTTCGAGTTGTCTCGAGAGACAGCACAGCTTGATCTTGCAGCGGGCTTTCGCGATGTCCCTCGCGCCAGTGTCGTAGCCAATCTTGCATCCCTTGCAGGCCACCCCGAAGGCGCGGCAGGTCCTGCAGTACGCGCCACAACAGCCGATCTCCTTCAGGGACATCGGAACCCCCGCGGTCGCCAAGTGGAACTCGCGCCTACTGAGTCTCGCACGCCCACCACGTCCGTCGAACGCACTGTGCATAGCCTGCGCGCGCTGCGGCCACGGCTTTCCGCGGCGCCCGGGCGCGTCAGGCTGATGCACTTGTTCGACGAGACCCCCACCTCAGTCGGCCCAGACCTCGAGGTCAAGACCAGGTACGCGCGAGAACTCGCGCACGTTGGCGGTGACCATGGTCAACCCGTGGGCGACACAGGTGGCGGCCAGCCAGAGATCGTGAGGGCCGATGAGCGCACCGGCCTGGCGCAGATCAGCCCAGAGCTGCGCGTGCGCCCTCGCGCACGCAAGGTCGACGGAGAGCAGCGGAAAGCGCTCCAGGAGACCTTCGACGAAGGCCGATCGTCGCGCGCGAACGTCTGGCGCGGTCGCGCGGTGCACGCCTTGGAGCAGCTCACTGGCAGTCACCACGGAGAGAAACGCCTCCTCCTCGCCGTGACGCATAACGTGCGGCTCGAGGTCGAGGCGCCCGCGCTCGGCCTCGATGAGGATGCTGGCGTCGATCAGGACTGCCATTCGTCATGCACCTCGCCGAGTTCGAGTTGAGACGCGGCCAGGTCGTCGGCGAAGGCGCCGGCGTCAGCCACCGAAAGGCGCGGCAGCGAGGCGATCAGCGACGGAAGCTCAGACAGTCGAGCGCCGGCGGGAAGCGGTCGCAACTCAGCGAGTGGCTTCTTGCCGCGAAGGAGTGTGAACGACTCCCGGCGGTAGGCCACGCGATTGACGTAGTCGGCGAAGTTGCGCGCCATCTGGGTGACGGTCACGTCGGACACAGGACACCTCCTGGTGCAGAACTCACATAATCAGGTTACATGATTCCCGGCTGCCTGTCACGTTACGCCTGGGTCCGCCGAACGCAGTGCGCTTCAGCTGAAGCGCCGCCATCTCACCGCTGTGACCCGAGCGTACCTCACCGGGCGGCGCGTTCTGCTGGAAGCGCCTGTTGGATGCCCGCGCCTACTTGCCGACCAGGACATCTATCCCGTACAGGATCAGTTCGAGCTTGGCGTCTGAAAGCCGACACACCGGTTCGGTGAGCTGGGAGCGATCGACCGTGAAGATCTGGGAGACATTGGCGACTGAGTCCT
>JAPLCM010000044.1 GCA_026392275.1 Actinomycetota bacterium
CCCACTGCTGCCTCCCGTAGGAGTCTGGGCCGTGTCTCAGTCCCAGTGTGGCTGATCGTCCTCTCAGACCAGCTACGGATCGTCGCCTTGGTGAGCCGTTACCTCACCAACAAGCTAATCCGGCGCGGGCCCATCCCAGAGCAGAAGCCTAAGCTACCATTTGGCGCGATCCACTTGGCAGATCGCGCGTTATCCGGTATTAGCGTCCCTTTCGGAACGTTATCCCAGTCTCTAGGGCAGGTTGCCCACGTGTTACTCACCCGTTCGCCGCTGTACTCACCCCCGAAGGGGCTTTCTCGCTCGACTTGCATGTGTTAAGCACGCCGCCAGCGTTCGTCCTGAGCCAGGATCAAACTCTCCATGAAAACTTGATGCTCGGAGCCGAAGCCCCGGGACAAGCTAAGTGAGAGCTCGAAAGCTCAAATACCGAAGCGAGCCATCGCTTCGGTGTGTCTTGTGGTCCGTTGCGGCCGGCCCGAAAGCCGACCGTGTTTCAGCAATGAAAGACCACGCGACGGGGTATTCATTGAACCTCGCGCACCCCGAAGGGTACGCCAGGCGCACTGGCGTCCACCGATCGCCGTGCCGCCGAAGCGACGCCGACTGATCGGCTTCCTCATCCTGTTCAGTTTTCAAAGACCGCGCGCCACGTAGGCACACTGTCGACCGCCATCGGTATTTGGGGCGCACTGACCCGGCCGCAAAGGTCGGAGTTAGATTGCCTTACCACCACGTCCCGACAGGGACTCCGTAGTATACACGAAGATGCCGAGTCGTTCAACGGTCAGCGCTTTCTGGTCATGGTCGCGAGCGGACTCGGAAACAGCGGACTCCAAAAGCGCTAGCGGAGTATACCCGCTGAGAACGGCGTGTCAACCTTCGCCGAGCGACTCGTGAAACGGGGCGAAAAGACAGCGCCGAAAGGGGCCACGCACGGAGGGCTCACAGGCCCTTGATGAGCCCCTGCGACAGCGCGGACTTGCCCGCCTTGAGGCGGCGGCCCGCGAGCTGGGCGGCGGGCATGACGAGGTTCGCGAGCGGCTCGCCGTCGAGGCTTACGCCACCCTGCTCGATGCGCCGCCGCCACTCGGAGCGTGTCTGGCCGAACCAACGCTCGAGGACGGCCGGAAGGAACACGCGCCCGCCTTCCTCGAGGTCGGACGGCTCGAGAACGAGCTCTCGCAGGTCGGCGGCGGCCTCGTGGCGGCGGAACACCCTGTCGAAGTGGTCCTCGGCCGCAGCCGCGGCCGCGGGGCCGCGGAGTCGCGCGATGACCTCGCGCGCGAGGCGCGCCTTGACATCGCGAGGCTTGACGACACAGCTGTCGAGCTCCGCCTCCAGGGCCGCGAACTCGTCGGCGTGGTGCAGTGTAAGCAGCCGGAAGTAGGTCATCATCGTCTCGTCGGGGATGCTCATGACCTTGCCGTAGACGTCGCGAGGGTCTTCGGTGACCCCGATGTAGTTGCCGGTGCTCTTGCTCATGCGCTCGACACCGTCGGTGCCGGGCAGGATGTCGAGGGTCATGATCGCCTGCGGCCGCTGGCCGAAGTACTCCTGCAGGTCGCGACCCATGAACAGATTGAACTTCTGATCGGTGCCGCCGAGCTCGATGTCGGCCTCGACGGCGACAGAGTCGTACCCCTGGGCCAGCGGATACAGCATCTCGAGCATCGAGATGGGCTGGTGCGCCGCCCAGCGCTTGGCAAAGTCGTCGCGTTCCAAGATCCGGGCCACCGTGGTCGTGGCGGTGAGCTCGAAGATCTGCTCGGTGGTGAGCGACGCGAGCCACTCGCCGTTGTGGCGCACCTCGAGCTTGGCGGGGTCGTCGTCGAGGATCAGGAAGGCTTGATCCTGGTAGGTGTGAGCGTTGGCGTCGATGACCGCGCCGTCGAGGCGGGGGCGCGTCTTGCTGCGGCCTGAAGGGTCGCCGATACGCGCCGTGTAGTCGCCGATGATGAGCACCGCGATGTGCCCGGCGTCCTGGAACTGGCGCAGCTTGTTGAGGACGACCGTGTGGCCGAGGTGGATGTCGGGCGCCGTGGGATCCACGCCGAGCTTGACGCGCAGAGGCCGTCCCTCGCGCTCGGCGAGCTCGAGTACGGCCTCAAGCGCGCCTGAGGGCAAGACCTCGACGGCGCCGATCATGAGGTCGTCGATGAGGCGACGGTCGGTCACTGATGAAGCCTCCGGGCGGGTTTCACGGCAGGCCGACGGAGATGCGACGGCCGACCGCCGCGGATGATACCACAGGGTCGCGGCGGGGCCGGAGGGCTCCGCCGCCGGCGCTTCAGACGACGCCGCGGAAGAGGTGACCAGTGGTGGAGCGCTCGCGGGAGACGAACGGCGCCAGCGCCGCGAGTCCGCCGGTGGCGAAGGCCGCGCGCTCCGCGACGTCCAGATCCGCCTGGACGACGAGGAACGTGGTGACCCCCGCGGCGCGGAGCTCCTCGAGGTTCGGCGCCAGGTTGGTCACGCGGGCGTTGAAGAGGCGCGTGCCGCCGGTGTCGACGTCGGCGGGGAACTCGTAACCCTTGACGTCCTCGACCAGCAGGCCCACGTGCCGGGCCGGGCCGGGCGCCTCGCAGAGGCCTTCGGCCCGGCCCAGCTGGTCGCGCGTATGCAGCACCTGCTGGCGCCCGAAGGCGAGTGCCTCGACGGTCGGGGGCGCGCCCAGAGGCGGATCACCGCCCGCCATGGCCGCGGAGAGGCCGCCGATCTCGTCGAGCGACGCCTCCGGTGAGGCGACGACGGCCGCCGGCGGACAGCCGGCCAAGCCGGCCGCGACCCCGGCGGCCAGGCCGTTCAGGCCTTGCAGCGGGTACTCGAGCACGAGCGGGGGCGACGCTGGCTGCGAGCCCGGCTTCGCGCGCGATGCTGCGCTCACGAGCAAGCCCAGATGCCGCGCGTATGCGGCGTCCCAGCGAAGCTCGAGCACGGCACGCAGCCACGACGCATCCGCGTCGAACAGGACCTCGGGAAGGCGGACGCGCAGTGGAAGCCGGGAGGACTGTAGGGATGCGGCGGCGGCGCTGACCGCCGGGATGGGATCCGAGGTCCGCAGATCGAGGCACAGCGCGTCGACGCCCGGAGCAGCGAGCGGCTGCTCGCCGGGGCGGAGCACGAGCACGAGGCCGGGTGAGGCGGCGGCGTGAGCGCTCTCCGCCGGCGCGGCGGTCTTTTCGCTGAAGGAGGCCGTGACGGGCGTGACGCCGCGCCTTCGAGCGGCCAGGCGGCGCTCGTCCAGCGCCGCCACGGCCCTCCGGCGCATGTCTCTGAGATCGCCGACGGCGAGGAAGAGCCCGTCGGCGACGGCGAACTCGAGCTCCCCCATCTGGTAAGGAGTGCCGCCCAGCGCGCCGAGCGCGTCGCGCGCCCTGTCTGCGATGAGCGCGGCGGTACGCGCCGCCGCCAACGGCCGGGCGCTCGTGACGGTCACGTTCTCGACGCCGGCTGTTCCCTCGGTCTCGATGGCCAGAGCCGCCGGCCGACCCTTCTCCCCGACGAGGCACATGTGCAGGAGCACGGGGCGCAGCATGCTGCGGCCGGCGACAAGGTCACGAGCGAGCTGCGTAGCGGCGGCGGCCTCCAGCCGAAACAGGCGATCCTTGACGGCGACGCGCTCGTGCAGGCGCAGCATGAGCTCCGCGTCGCCACCCTCCTGGACGCGCACCGGCTCGGTCTGGCCCCAGGGCGTATAGAGATAGACAAGGTCCCCGGCGGACACCTCCTTGGCGAGCCGCACCCTGACCTCGCCGCGACGCTCGTCCACCGCCGCCACCCGGCCCACGAGCACGCCGCGGTGGCCGCCGCGACCGCCGCTGCGGACCTCGTGGTGGCGGCCGTCAAGATGCGCCGTGGTGAAGCTCCGCGAGAAGCTCTGCTCGAGGCGCGTGCTCCACTCGGGCCGCACCTGGTAGCCGTCGGCATCGGCGAGCGCCGCATCCAGAGCCTCGCGGTACACGGCCGTGGTCACGCCGACGTAGGCGGCATCCTTCATGCGGCCCTCGATCTTGAGGGAGGTGACCCCCGCGGCGAGCAGCCGGGGCAGCACGCCGAGCGCGGCAAGGTCCGAGGTGGACATGACACGCGTGGGTTCGGCGACGCGGTCGGGGGCCGGACCGTGGGCGGCGGGCAGGCACGGTGCTTTGTCGCCCGGGCGGCGCAGGTCGTAGCGCAAACGGCAGGACTGGCTGCAGCGCCCCCGGTTGCCGCTGCGGCCGCCGACCATGCTCGCAAGAAGGCAATCGCCGGAGTAGCCGTAGCAGAGCGCCCCGTGCACGAAGGCCTCGAGCTCCAGGCCGTGCGCTTCTAGCGCGGCGATCTCCACGAGGCTGAGCTCGCGGGCGAGGATCGCCCGCGAGAAGCCCAGGCTCGACAGCGCCGCGAGCTGTGACGAGCTGTGCGTGTTCAGCTGGGTGCTCGCGTGCAGCGGCAGATCTGGGAACACCCCGCGCACGCGCGCGGCGAAGCCGAGGTCGGCGACGATGAGCGCGTCGAGGCCGGCGAGATAGGGCGCTTCCAGCGCCGCCAGCGCCGGCCCTACTTCGGCGTCCTTGAGCAGCGTGTTGAGCGCAAGGTAAGCGCGCGCATCGTACAGGTGAGCCGTCTCGACCGCTTCCACGGCGATATCGCCGGCGAAGTTGCCGGCGAAGGCGCGCGCGCTCCAGCGCTCGAGACCGAAGTAGACGGCGTCGGCGCCGGCGGCCAGGGCCGCGCGCAAGGCGCGCGGCTCGCCGGCCGGCGCCAGCAGCTCGACCTGTCGCGCAGCGGTCACGAGGACAACGCCTTCATGAGCACGCCGGGCGCGCGGCGCTCAGAGCGCCGGAAGCGCGCCCGGCTCCTCCTTGACGACCTTTCCGCGCTTGTCCCGATGCACGCGGATGAGACCGCTGGTGGCGATCGTCTTCACTCCGTTCCGCTCGAGCTCATCGAGAAAGATGTTGATACCTAGCGAGTCGCTGCTCATATGACCGGCGATGATCACATGGATGCTGTGCTTGTCGGCTTCGTCGCGCAGTTCCTGGCCCATGTGCATACCGACGATGGTGCCGACGCCGGCGGCGGCGAGCTTCTCGATGACCGTCTTGGGGCCCTCGGTGCCGCCGGTCATGTCGACCCACACCTTGCCGGCCCGCGCCCCGGGGCTGCTCTTGCCGATGTACGGGCCGGCCCCCTTCTGCGCGGCGATGCGGTACTCGGGGATGTCGAGGAGCGCCTTCTGCACCTCCTCGATCAGCGTCGGCTTCTTCTTCGCGAAGTACGTGGTGAGGTAGTCGACGACGAGGTTGTCGGTGGGGGTGTGCGCCGAGAAGAAGGGGACCTCAAGGAGCCGTGCCGCGTCGATGGCCTGGTCGTAGTTGATCGGCATGAGCCGCCGCTTGACCTCGTCCATGCGCTCCATGATCAGCTTCTCACCGGCCTGGATCGGCACGCCGACGCTGGCCCAGATGTCGGCCTGGACTTCCATCACGCTGTCGAGCCTTGTGAGACCCCAGCCCTCGGGGTGGTGCGTGTAGATCGCGTCGATCGGCAGGCCCCTCTCGCGGAGGCGATCGGCGAGGACCACTTCGCCGGTGTTCATGTCGATGCCGCCGATGAGCGTGGTGACCTCAGTGTCGGGATCGCCCACGTAGATGCGGGTGTCGTTGTAGGGGTTGGTGAGCTCCTCGGGGTCGGCGAGGGCCCTGAGATGCTCGGGGAGTGCGTCGACGCGCTTCTTCGTGCGCGCGAGGAACTCGGTGACGCCGGCCTTGCCGCGTGGGTCGGCTTCGATGCCCATGCGCACGGCAGTATCGTAGATCTCGCGGAGCTTCACGGTGGTCCTTTCCTCGGTCGGAACTACCTATTCTTACCCACACGGGCGGCGGCGGCACCCCCGCTCCCTGTGCGCGGGCGGGGCAGCGGCCGCGAAAGGAACCGGCTGTCGGCGTCGACGAAGCGCCAAGGCTTCTGGTCGCCGCCGCGCACGCCAATGCGCGGCGAGGTCGCGATGCGCGGGACGGCCGCACCCCCACCGTCGGTCCCGGCACGCGGAAGGATCGCGAGCGGCGCCTCCCACACAGGCAGGCCGTTCTGTTCGCGGCCGATGCCAAGAGCCTGTGCGAGCCGCGCGGGACCGCTGCAGAGCAGGTGCGGCTCCTCGACTCCACGGCGGGCGACCATCTCGCTCACCCCATGCTCCGGGACGATGGCTCGCAGGAGAACCCCTGCGCCCGTGCCCTCGGGTTCACAGGCGACGTTGGCGCAGTAGTGCATGCCGTAGGTGAAGTACACGTACAGGTGCCCGGGCGGTCCGAAGAGCACCGCGTTTCGCGCCGTCTTGCCGCGGTACCCGTGGCAGCACGGGTCGTCCTGGCGATAGGCTTCGGTCTCGACGATGCGACCGCCGACCCCCCGAAAGAGAAGCGTGCAGCCGATGAGGTCGCCGGCGACTTCGAGGGCGGAGCGGGCGAAGTGACTCTGAGGAAGGGGCGCCTGCGCGCTAGGCCTCTTGAAGACGGTCGAGAAATCGCTTGATGCTCTGCGCCTTGTCCCGGTCGCCGGCGATGATGATGAAGGTGTTATCGCCGGCCACAGTGCCGGCCACGTTGACGTGGTTGAGGTTGTCGATCTGACGCGCCACGGTGGACGCCGTGCCTATCTCGCAACGCACCACCACGAGCTGCTGGGCGACCGTTGTGGAGCGCGCGAAGTCGCGCATCACGCGGCGCAGCGCCCGCTCGGGATCCTTGGGCCGCTCGCGGGAACTGAGCACGTACTTGGCGCCGCCCAGGTGAGTGCGCACCTTCTGAAGGTCGAGCTCGCGGACGTCGCGCGACACGGTGGCCTGCGTGACGTCGCACCCGAGGGCACTGAGAGCGCTCACCAGGTCCCGCTGAGTGGGCACTTCGTGCTGCTGCACGACAGTCTGGATGAGTCGCTGTCGCTCTCTCTTGCCCATCGGCGCGCTCTCGCTCATGCCTTCGGCGTCTCCTGTGACGAGGGCGGGCGGCGATGGTGCCGCGGCCAGCTCCGGAGTGTCCGGATGTCGCTGCATAGAATACACCACACCCGCTTGTAATATGCAAGAGCCCGGGAACCGGGCGGCCGGGCCCAGCACCGAGGTGCGAGGGGCGGGCCGGCAGATCGACGACAGCGGCGTGCGGCTCGGCGACCTTCGTGGTCGCCGCGTCGCCGCCGTGGACACCGTCCGCGCTCGCGGACTCCATGCCTTGGCGCGGCGGCAGTCGCCCTCTCCTCAGCGCAGCGTCGCGGCGAACTCCCGTTCGAGCGCCGTGAGGATCTTGGCACGCACGCCGGCGATATCCTTCTCGCTCAGCGTGCGCTCCGGCGAGCGCATGACGACCCGCAGCGCCAGCGAGCGCTTGTCGGCCGGCACCTGCCCACCCTCGTACACGTCGAAGACGTGCACGTCGCGAGTGAGCTTGCCTCCGGCGCGCCGCGCGACGGCGACCACATCGGCCGCAGCCACGCCGACATCCACGACGACCGCGAGGTCCTGTGCAGCCGGTGGGTAGGCGCCAAGGTCGGCGAAGGCGGTCGTCGTGAGGGCGACCGTCGCGAAGCGGCCGTTCAGCGTGGCGACGTACACGGCGACGTCGTCGATGCCGAACGCAGCGGCCACGTCCGGACGCAGTTGCCCCAGTACTCCCGTCCCGCCGGCGCCGGCCACGCTGACGAGCGCCGACTTGCCGGGATGCAGGTACGGGAAGTGGACTGCCTGGTCTCCGAGCGGGGTGTAGTCGCCACGCAGCCGCACGGCCCCCAGCGCCGCGTCCACGACGCCCTTCAGCGTATAGAAGTCAGTCGAGCGGCCGGCCCCCGTCCAATTCTCCGCTTCGAGCGGGCCGGCGAGGATGATGCCGACGACCTCCGGTTCGTGCGGGAGCACAGCTCCGGGTTCGGCGGCGTGCGCCGGCGCCGAAACGGGCTCGTCCCACAGGTAGACCTTGCCGATCTCGAAGATGTTCGGCGGGTCGTTGAGCCGGTCGATGTTGGCACGCACTGCACCGAGCAGGCCCGGCAGCGTCATGGTGCGCATCACCGACTGATCGACGCTCATGGGGTTGGAGAGTCGCACAGGGTCGAGGCGGATATCGCCCTCAGGCAGCCCGAAAGGAGCCACGGCATCGGGAGCCACGAAGCTGTAGGTGATCACCTCGTCCAGTCCGCATCCCACGAGGGCAGCGCGCACAGCGCGTCGCACCTTCTGCAACTCCGTGAGCCCGCCGGGCGTCGTATGCCGCGGCAGCGTCTCGGGCGCCAGGTCGTAGCCGGCGATGCGCCCGACCTCCTCGATGAGGTCGACCTCGCGCACGAGGTCGGGGCGGAACGTCGGAGGCGTGATCGTCCACTCCGCGGTTGGCGACGCGCCGGAGGCGAGGGCCGCAGGAGCGCCGTCGTCCACGGAGCATTCGAGGCGGCGCAGGATGCCGGCCTGTTCCGGCGCCGGGACGGCGTAGCCGAGCAGGCCGTCGGCCTTCGCCGGCCGATAGACGATACGGCGCCGCGAGGGCGCTTCGCCCCACACGTCGACCGTGCCCGGCGCGACCGTGCCCCCGCAGAGCTCGGAGAACAGCCGCGACGCGAAGTCGAGCCCCCCGGGCACCAGGTTCGCGTCGAGCCCCTTCTCGAAGCGGTTGCTGGCCTCGCTGCGGATGCCGGTATGCGACTCCGTGCGCAGGATACTCGGCCCGCTGAAGTTGGCGGCTTCAAGTACCAGGTCGGTCGTGTGCTCGTCCACCTCGGCGTCGACGCTGCCGAACACGCCGGCGATGACCAGCGGCCGCTCGGCGTCGGCGATGACCAGCATGTGATCATCGAGGGTGCGCTGCACGCCGTCGAGAGTGACGATGCGCTCCCCCTCCTTCGCCCGGCGGGCGATGAGCTTACCCCCATGGATCTTGCCCGCGTCGAAGGCATGAAGCGGCTGGCCCCAGCCGAGCATCACGTAGTTGGTCACGTCGACGACGTTGCTGATGGGGCGCATGCCGGCGTGCGTGAGACGCGCCTTGAGCCACGCCGGCGATGCGCCGACCGTGACGCCGCGGATGACCTGCGCCGCGTAGCGCGGGCACAGCTGGGGGTCGGCGACCTCCACGTCGAGCGCCTCGTGGGCGGGGGCGCCGCCCAACACGGCCGGTCCGGCGGTGGGCGGCGGCGCCAACTCGAGCCGCGCCGCAGCCGCCACCTCGCGGGCGATGCCGTAGATACTGAAGCAGTCGGGGCGGTTCGAGGTGAGCTCGAGCTCCAGAACGGCTTCGCTCACCGGCAGGTAATCCTGCAGCGGTGCGCCCACAATCCACTCGTCGGGCAGGACCACGATGCCCGGACTCTTCTCCTCGTAGCCGAGCTCCTGCTCGCTCATCATCATGCCGTTGCTCTCGACGCCGCGCAGGTTGGCCTTCTTGAGTTTGAGGCCGTTCTCGAGTGTGGCCCCGCTCAGCGACACCGCCACGGTGTCGCCCGCCTGGAAGTTGTCGGCGCCGCAGACGATCTGGTGCACGCCGCCGTGCGCCTCGCCGACCTCGACGCTGCAGAGGCTCAGCTTGTCGGCGTTGGGATGCTTGTCACGGGTGAGCACCTTGCCGACCACGAAGCGGGCGAGGTTCTCGGGGTCCGCTGGAGCGCCGACCCAGTCGACGCCCTCCACCTCGGTGCCCGACATCGTGAGCAGCTCGGCAAGCTCCTCGACGCTGCCGCGCCAGTCGACGTATTCCTTGATCCAACTGAACGGTACTCGCATGCTCGCCGCCCCCTCTCAGAACTGCCGCAGAAAGCGGACGTCGTTGTCGTAGAACAGGCGCAGGTCGGGGATGCCGTGCTTGAGCATCGCCATACGCTCGACGCCCATGCCGAAGGCAAAGCCGCTGACCTTCTCGGGGTCGTAGCCGACGAAGTCGTAGACCGCCGGGTCGACCATGCCGGCGCCCATGATCTCGAGCCAGCCGGAGTGCTTGCAGGAGCGGCAGCCCTTGCCCTCGCACAGTTCGCAGCTCACGTCGACCTCGATGCTCGGCTCGGTGAACGGGAAGAAGTGGGGCCGCACGCGGATGGCGCGCTCGCCGCCAAAGAACTGCTCCGTGAAGTGGTGCACGGTGCCCTTGAGGTCGGCGAGCGTGATGCCCTCGTCGACGACCAGGCCCTCGACCTGGTGGAACATCGGCGTGTGCGTGGCGTCGGAGTCGCGGCGGTAGACCTTGCCGAGGCAGACGACGTACACGGGCGGCCGCTGCTGCTCCATGACGCGCACCTGCACGGGAGAGGTGTGGGTGCGCAACAGAACGCCGCGGTCGGCGTCCATGACGGCTTCGGGCATGGTCTCGCGCTGCTCGACCACCCAGAAGGTGTCGTGGGCCGAGCGCGCGGGGTGGCTCGGCGGCGTGTTCAGGGCCGTGAAGTTGTAGTAGTCGAGCTCGACCTCGGGACCCTCGGCGATGCGGTAGCCGAGGCCGATGAAGATGTCTTCGACCTCGCGCATCGTCTGGCTGATGAGGTGCTCGTGACCGGCCGGGAAGGGCTGGCCGGGCAGCGTGACGTCGAGACGCTCGTGAGCCAGCGAGGCGGAGAGCGCTTCGCGCTTCAGCTCCGCCTCGCGCTCCTCCACGAGCGCCTCGAGCTCGCGGCGGACCGTATTGCCGCCCTTGCCGAGCAGCGGGCGATCCTCCGGAGGCAGCGTCGGTATGGAGCGCAGCAGTTCGGTGAGCGCGCTCTTGCGCCCCAAGGTGGAGACGCGCGCCTGCTCGAGAGCGGCAGCGTCGGCGGCGCGCAGGATCGCATCATGGGCCGTGGTGTATAGAGCCGCCAGGCCCGGGGCGCGCTGTTTCAGGATCTGCAGCTCGGCGTCGTCCATGGTCATCCTTCCTGGGGCGCCGAGTGGAGGCTCGGCGAATCGTCGGCGGCGCCGACAGGGCGGCGCGAGAATTCGTAGAGGGCGATCGCGCCGGCGACGCCGGCGTTCAGCGATTCCACCCCGCCGGGCAGGCGCGGCGCCAGCGGGATCGTGACGAGCTGGGTCACGTGCCCGAGTGCCTCGGGCGAGAGGCCGGGGCGCTCGGCACCCACGACGAGCACGGCCGGGCGCCGCAACGCTGCCGCGGCGAGCGGCACGCCTTCGTGCGCCGCCAACCCGATGACGGTGGCCGCAGGCAGTGCCTCAAGCACGTCGGCCAGCCGCACTTCCGGGAACAGGGGCAGGCCGAAGACGGCTCCCATCCCGGCGCGCACCGTCTTTGGGCCGTACAGGTCGGCGGAGCCCGGAGCGGTGGCGAGAGCAGTGGCGCCGAAGGCCACCGCCGCCCGCAGCAGCGTACCCATGTTGCCCGGGTCGCCGATGCCGTCGGCGTAGACGACGAGCGCCGCGCCCTTCGCGCTGGAGGGCGCATCCCCCGCGTATGCTCCGCCGGGTCCGTGCAGCGTCGCCAGGGCGCTGCGCTCAGGCAGCGGGAACACCGCCATGACGTCCGGCGGCGTCTCGAGGGTGCTGATCTTCTCGGCGACTCGCTCCGCGACAGGATGGATGGCCGCCGCCGCGTCCGTCCCGCTCAGCGCCAGTTGCGCGCTGAGCTCGAGGGCGCGCTCGGCGCGCACGAAGACAACCTGCGGCCGGCGGCCGGCGGCGAGGCCGGCCGCGACCAGATCGGCGCCTTCTACCAGGAAGGCGCCTTCACGCTCGCGGAACTTGCGATGGCGCAGCGACGCCGCCCTCATCACGAGAGCGTTCCGGGTGCTGCCGAGTGGGGGGCCTAAAACCCCAAGCTGCTCGCCTACCCTGCCGGCAGGGCGGCGCGCGCCTGGTCGACGAGCGAGGTGAAGTACTCGGGGTCGGTCACGGCGAGCTCGGCGAGGATCTTGCGGTCGAGCTCGACCTGAGCCAGCTGCAGGCCGTGCATGAACTGGTTGTACGAGAGGCCGTTCTCGCGGGCCCCCGCGTTGATGCGGATGATCCACAGCTTGCGGAACTCGCGCTTGCGCACGCGCCGGTCGCGATAGGCGTACTGGCCACTGCGCTGCACCTGCTCCTTGGCGCGCTTGTAACTGGAGTTCTTGGTAGCGCGGTAGCCCTTCGCCTGTTCGAGCACCTTGCGGCGTTTCTTGCGCGCGTTGACGCTCCGTTTGATACGAGACATGGTCCGTACTCCTTGGCACTACGCCGGCCGCTGCCTGAGACGTCGGCCGACTGGTACTTCGTGTTGGCTGACCTAGCGCAGTCCGAGCAGGCGCTTGATCCCTTTGGTGTCAGCCTTGCTGACGTCGTACACCTTGCGAAAGCCCCGCTTGCGCTTGGGAGTCTTGGGCTCCAGGAGGTGGCTCTTCATCCCGTGGCGGCGGACCAGCTTGCCCCTGCCCGTGAGACGAAAGCGCTTCTTGGACGCACTGTGAGTCTTCATCTTCGGCATACGTACCTCCCTCCCGCTACTTCACCGGCGCCAGCATCATGACCATGTTGCGGCCGTCTTGCAGAGGCTTGGACTCGATGACGCCGTATTCTTTGACATCTTCGGCGAGCCGCAGAAGCAACGTCTCGCCGCGCTCCGGATGGACCATCTCGCGGCCGCGGAACATGATCGTGACCTTGACCTTGTCCTTGTGCCGCAGAAAGCGCAGCACGTGGCCCCTCTTGGTCTCGTAGTCGTGCACGCCGACCTTGGGCCGGAACTTGATCTCCTTGATCACGATCTGGCTCTGGTGCTTGCGCGCCTGCTTGGCCTTGAGCTCGAGCTCGTAGCGATACTTGCTGTAGTTCATGATCCGGCACACCGGCGGGTCGGACTGCGCCGCCACCTCGACGAGATCGAGATTGTGCGAGGCGGCGTACTCCTGGGCGAAGGCTATCGGCTTGATGCCGAGCTGTTCGCCCTTCTCGTCGATGAGACGGACCTGCGGCACCGTAATGCCGTCGTTGATGCGGATGCGGACCTCGTTGGCCCGGTCGCGCATGAACTTGTCTCTTGGAGAAAATGGTCTACCCATATACGGCAAAAGGCTCGCCAACGGCGAGCCCTCACGATCTCCTTTCTCGTGATGGACCCTGTCGGCCGGTGAACAGGCGCAGGGTGGGGTGCTCGCAAGCTCCCGCTTGATGGCGGACGGGAGTATACACGACGCGGCGACCGGCGTCTAATGACCGCCGTAGTCTCGTCATCGTGACGGGCGCCCTCCCTACTTGCGCACCCTGAGCTTGACCGTGACGACCGCCGGCCTCTGCTGGACGACAGAGGCGCCGGCCGGACGCCAGACGGCGCGGTACTCGGTGCCGACGCGCGGCCGGACGACGCGGCCGAAGCGGCCGTCGGCGCCGGTCTTGGCGACGCCCACCTTCCCGAACAAGCCGCCCTTCAGGGGGCGGGCCTCGATCAGCACCTTCTGCGCAGCGAGCGCCTTGCCGGCGGCGCACAAGCTGCCCTGAGCGTGGCCTTCGTGTGAGCCTCGACCACCGATGGATGGGCGGCCAGCGTCAGGGTGGTGTCGGCCAACGTGGCCGTCCCGTGGTGCGTCTCGGCGTGGCTGCCGTGGCAGGATGCACTTAGAGGTCCGTTTCGAGGTTCCGGGCAGTGAAGACCATCCCGGCGACACCGGCAACCGAGTAAGGAGAGATGCTTCGCGGCGCAGCCGGGAGTAGCATCTGTGCCGACCCGCGCCCAAGGAGGAGGAGCCACGGCTATATCGTCAACTCAGTTCCTCGTCGACGCCGACAGTACCGTCGTACCGGCCGACCGCGACGCGATCGCGTCGCGGCTGCACGCCGGCGGCTTCTTCTGGTTGGACATCCATGGACCCGACGCCGAAGGCCTCGCGCTGTTGCGCGACGTGTTCGGCTTCCACCCCATCGCGCTGGAGGATTCGGAGCACTTCGGCCAGCGCCCGAAGATCGACGCCTACGACGACTACGTGATGCTGGTGGTCTACGGCGCGAACCGCGACGAGGACGACCTCGTGGAAGTGCACTGCTTCCTGTCCGAGCACTACCTGGTGACCGTTCATCACGACGACTGCCCAGCGTTCAGCGACCTGCGCACGCGCATCACCACGCATCACCTGCACACCGACAACGCGGCCTTCGTCCTGTACGCCGTGGTCGATGCCCTGGTGGACAGCTTCTTTCCTCTTCTCAGCGAGTTCGACGAGCGCATCGATGCGGTCGAGGACCGCGTCTTTGTGGCTCCCGACGACGCTCAGCTGCAGGAGATCTTCGCCATCAAGCGCACGCTCGTGAGCCTGCGCAAGGTGATCGCCCCGGAGCGCGACCTCTTTGCGCGCATCGCCACCGGCGTGGTCGAGATCCCCGGCATGTCGCCCGACGCGGAGCGCTACTACCGCGACGTCTACGATCACCTGATCCGCATCGGCGACCTCGTCGACAGCTACCGCGACCTGACGTCGGGCACGATGGACGTCTACCTCTCCACGGTGTCGAACCGGCTCAACGTCGTCATGAAACGCCTCACCATCGTGGCCACCATCTTCATGCCGCTGACGTGGATCACGGGCTTCTTCGGCATGAACTTCGGCCGTCTGGTGCTCAACATCACCGGCTGGACGGCCTTCCTCACCTTCGGGCTGGCCACGCAGGTGCTGGCCGTGGTCGTGATGCTGGTCCTCTTCAAGAAGCAGGGCTGGATCTAGCTTCGACGTGCCAGATGCGCGCGTGGTCCACCACGGTGAAACCCAGACTGGCGTAGAGCGGTTCGGCGTCGGGCGCCGAGAGCAGGCCGAACAGATGCGCGCCCGTGCGCACGTGATGGTCGAGCGCCGCCGACACCGCCGCGGCCGCGGCCCCCCGACGGCGATGCGCGAGCCGCGTCCCCACGGCGTAGATGCCCACGGTCGAGCCGACGCGCCCGCTGCCTGCCGCGGCGAGCGCGCGACCCTCGCCGCGCGTCAGGAAGAGATCGGCGTTCGGCAGGTCGGGAAAGCCCGGCCCCACCATGGACCTGATCCACTCCGCAGGCAGCTGATAGGCGTCCCCCAGTGTGTCGGCAGCGTCCATGACCCCGTCCATGTCCGAGACGCGCTCGACGACGTAGCCGTGTTCGACGTGCCGCGCGTCGGCGGCGTGCACGCACATGAACGGATCAGCGCCGCCGGAGACCAGACCGAGGCCGGCGGCCACCTCAGCGGCTTCATCGGCCGCCGGCGACAGGACGGCGATGGAGCCGGGCAGGCCGCGAGCGCGCAGGGCGCCGTGAAAACGGCGCACGGCGTCGCCCACACCTTCCGGACCGAACACGTAGGCGAAGTTCATGTCCGGGAAGCCCTCGCCGCCGATGCCCAGGCTGCCACCAGGAAGCAGCAGCACCTCGCCGTGCACGGCACCGCGTACAAAGGCGCACCAGCCGTCACCCACGGCGCGCCCCAGGTCGACCAGCGAGATCCGGCGTGAGCCCATTTCGCCTCCGTGCGTCGGGGCCGCTCAGAGCTGAGCGGCGGAGGCACGTCGGCTGGGCCGGTGGCCGGCAGAGGACCGCCGGGACGTGCTCCACACAGAGTGTACGCTCGCGGCGACATGGGCGAGCGTTTGGCGGGAGGAGTCGCCCGCCGCCACACGCGGATGGCGCTGCCGATCACAGGGCGACGCTGTTTCTCTCCGGCTCGCGGGCGGATATGGTTGTCACCGCAGATCGGTCGACGTGCGCAAGGCGCCGGACAGGAGGATGAGGATGACCCTAGCAGCCCAGGCTGTCGGAGAAGGCTTCCTGGGCCCGACGCGCGCCTCCGTTGCCGCGTTCACTCTGGGGCTCCTGGTCACCTTCCTCGCGGTGCGCATCAACACGCGGCTCATCCGCGCCAAGGTGACGTGGTGGTTCCACGACATCGAGTCCGAGGGCGGCCTGCACGTGCATCACATGGTCATCGGCGTCGTCCTGATGGTCGTCACCGGGCTTGTGCTGATCGCCACCTCGCCAGAGGGCCTGTGGCTGCAACTCTGCGCCATGGTGTTCGGCGCCGGCGTGGCGCTGACCCTGGACGAGTTCGCCCTGATCCTGCGCCTGCAGGACGTGTACTGGACGGCGGAGGGCCGCCTCTCGGTGGACGCGGTCATCGTCGCGGTGTCTGCCGGCCTCCTGATCGTCCTCGGCTTTCACCCTGCGGGGACAAGCAGCGCGGGACTCGCGGGATCCGCCGCCGCGGCCGTCGTCGTTTCGACGATCGCCGTCAACCTCTGCTTCGCCGTGGTCTGCCTCATGAAGGGCAAGTACTGGACGGGTTTCTTCGGCATCTTCGTACCCATACTGGGGATCATCGGGGCGATCCGCGTGGCGCGACCCACCTCGCCCTGGGCTCACCGGCGCTACGGGAAGAAGCCAAAGAGGCTGGCCAAGGCGCAACGCCGCGAGGCCCACGTCAA
The DNA here is from genome assembly GCA_026392275.1 of Actinomycetota bacterium. Taxonomy (GTDB): domain Bacteria; phylum Actinomycetota; class Thermoleophilia; order UBA2241; family UBA2241; genus CAIXSE01. The sequence continues at coordinate 16,349 of JAPLCM010000044.1, forward strand.
TGCCACATGGCGGGCCTGGCGCGAGGCTTTCTTCGACCTCATCGCCGGCAAGCCGCATATGCCGAGCGCGGCCGTGGCGCAGCCGGCGGAGCCGTCGCAGCAGCCGCAGTCGGCGGATGCCGCGGAGGCGGCGCCGGAGTCGGCCGCGGCGGAGAGGGCCGGCGAGTCGTAGTAGTCAGGCGCCGCCGGCGACGATCTGCAGATCGTCGATGAAGCGGCGCTGCGCCGGCACGATGGCCTCGCGCGCCGCCGGAAGATCGAACCAGGCGGCGCGGTCGACCTCGGGGAACGCGGCCCGTCTTCCCGAGCGCGGCGGCCATTCGATCGCGAAGACGTTGCTCACGAGCGCCGCGGGATCGCAGTCGTGCTCTACCGCCCACGCGTAGATGAGCTTGTGATGGTGCGCCTTGACGCCGCCGAGGGGCTGGTAGGGCCCTTCGGGCTCCAGCCCCGTCTCCTCCTTCACCTCCCGCAGGGCGACGGCCAGGAGGTCGACGCCGGTGGCGCGGTTCCTTGCCTTGGCAGCCGTCACCGTCTCCGGCGCAGGGCCGAGCTCGTCCGGCTCGGCCTCGCCCTTGGGGATGCTCCAGGCGCCGGCATCCTTCTTGGCCCAGTACGGCCCCCCGGGATGCACGAGCAGCACCTCGAGGCGGCGCTCGCCCAGCTCGGAGGCGCCGCGCCGGCGATACAGAAGGAGTCCCGCGCTCACGGATGGCATACCGCAAGTATGGCACGCGAAGAGGCCGGGGCGGGCGCTCGTTCGCGCCCGCCCCGGCC
>JAPLCM010000092.1 GCA_026392275.1 Actinomycetota bacterium
GGCGGGGCCCCCGCGGCAGAGAGGAACCAGCCCGCTGCCAGACCCGCGGCCATTATCCCGAGCCACAACCGTCTCGCGACTCGCTGCCCGTTGCGGTGCCCGCGCACGATCCCCCTCCGTCCGGCGCAGTATACCATCGGGTCAGCGAGACGGTCCGGGGGTCGCCGCCGACAACGGCCCGGCCGCCGCGGCCTCAGCGCAGGAGGTCGCCGGCCTTCTTCACCAGCGTGTCTATGACCCGATCGCCGTTCTCCCGGGTGATGTGCACGCCGTCGTAGAAGCCCGCCTGGTCGCCGCCGAAGCTCGACAGCTCGGTGAGGTCCACGACCTTCAGGCGAAAGCGCTTCTCCAGGCTGTGCAGGTACGCAGGAAACGGCGCCGGTGTGCGGACGCGACCCTCCTTGCGCAGCGCCGCGAGCACCCGGGGGTGGACCGGCATGACCACGATCACCGGCGTCGTGCCGTGATCGTTGAGCAGCCGCAGGGTCTTCTCGAAGTACTCCCGCGCCCGCGACCTCCCGGCGCCCTGTTTGTCGGCGTTCTTCTTCTTCGCGATCGCCGTCGCGATGTAGCGGTCCAGGGAGTCGCCCAGGGATCCGCCCATCTCGACGTAGCGATCGTACGTGTTCCACAGCAACAGCCCGTCGCGCGCATAGCGGCGGTTCCCCAGGCGACTCCGCGCCGGCATCTGGGCGACCGTCTGCGGCAAGAGCTCGCGCTGCTTTCGCAGCAGCGCATCATCGAAGTACCAGCTGAAGCGCTGATCCTGCAGCAGCGCCGGGTCGAGGTCACGGTCGCTCAACGTGGCGGAGTTCATTCCCCACACCCAGCGCAGCTTGGCTCCGGGCCGCCGGTCGTAGAGCCAGTTGACCAGCGCCCACGCGCCCTCGGGGTGGCTGTTGGTGACCGCGAGGTTGAAGCTCGTCAGGCCGGTCTTCCGCCGCGCATACTGGGGGTCGAAACGCTCCGCCCGGGAGCCGCCGAAGAAGATCAGCTCCGGCTGACGAGGCAGTCTCTGCAGCAGGTCGGCCTTGAAGGTGATCTCCGAGGTCAGGAGCAGCTCCGGGCGGTACTCGCGGAGCGCCCGGCTCTGCGCGGTGAGTTCGTGCACAGCGCCCCACGCCAGGAGGCCGGCCAGGACGATGAGGGAGAAGTCGAGCAGGGGCAGGCGTAAGCCTCTCTGGTGGTGCGGAACTCTCCTCAACATGCCCTTCGAGCACCTGATGATCCAGCCCACGACACGTCGACCTCCGTTCCCGACAAGCGTCCTCCCGCTCGTTGCCGTGGACCGATGCTATCAACAACCGATCGGCGGCCCGACCGGGCGCGTCCCAAGCCGTCGTGAGGCGGGGGCGGTCTCTCGCCCGCCCCCGCCTCACGAACACCGCCGGCGCTTCCCCGCGCCGCCGGGCGGCGACTACTTCGCGTGCGCCCAGTTCGCCGCCACGAACTCCCAGTTGACGAGCTTGTCGAAGAACGTCTGCGTGTACACGGGGCGCAGGTTCTGGTAGTCGAGGTAGTAGGCGTGCTCCCAGACGTCGACCACGAGCAGAGGCTTCACGCCCTGCGCGGTGGGCATCTCGGCGTTCGGCGTGCTCACGATCTTGAGCTCTTCGTTGTCGGCCACCAGCCAGGCCCAGCCGCTGCCGAAGCGACCCACAGCGGCCGCCTTGAACGCCTCGACGAACTGCTCGTAGCTGCCGAACGTCGCGGCGATCTTCTCGCCGAGCTCGCCGTCGGGGGCGCCGCCGCCGCCCGGCTTCATGCCGTTCCAGAAGAACGTGTGGTTCCACACCTGGGCAGCATTGTTGAAGACCGGCTGTTTCTCGGGCTTGTCGGCCACGGCCATGATCACGTCTTCCAGCGTCTTGCCGGCGAGATCGGTGTCGGCGACGAGCTTGTTGAGCGTATCGACGTAGGTCTTGTGGTGCTTGCCGTAGTGGAAGCTGATCGTCCTGGCCGAGTAGGCCGGCTCAAGAGCGTCTTCCGCGTACGGGAGCGGCGGCAGTTCGAACGCCATCGGTCCTCCTTGTCGTGGGTCAGATGTCGACTTCTACGACGCCGTCGGTGACGCGCGCCGGGTACGTGTGCAGATCGTGCACACGAGTCTTCCACTGCAATCTCTTCTCCAGCTTGAAGTACCGCCCGACGGGCTCCGGGATGACGGCCTCGTCGCCCATGTCATGGTCGATGGGCCAGCTCAGGTTCCTGCCGCTGCGGATGTCGAACTGGCCGTCGTGCAGCGGGCAGGTGAGGATCCACCCCTCCAGCGACCCCTGGTCCAGCGGCGCGTTCTGGTGCCCGCAGCGGCGACTCACGGCGAAGACGTCACCGTCGTACTCGCACAGGCAGATCTCGCGGTCCTCGGCGCGCACGTACTTCATGCCTCCGGGGGCGATGTCGCCCCGCTTCGCTACTTCGTGCCACATCTCGGCCTCACCCCTCGTCCGGTGGGAATTGCGGCAGGCTGTCCGGATCGCTGACGTCCTTCTGGACGAAGAGCCCGCACCAGCAGCGCTTCATCTTGTCGAAATGCTCGCGGTGGAAGGGGATGCAGGGGCAGACGATCAGCATGTCGTCGGCGCGCACGCCGGTACGCCCCTGACAGGGGCAGAACGGCGCCCCGTGATCCTGCTCCAGCTTGACCTCCTGCTCCAGCAGGAAGTCGGCGAGCTCGGCGTCCGGGGTGAACTTGTAGCCAAGCGGGTCGACAACGCGCTCGAAGAGGTAGTGCAAGGATTCTTTGCGCTCGGCGCTGCCCATGGCTCAGCCCCCCCAGCCCTTGAGATGCTCGAGGAACTTGTCGGGGCTGTAACCGACGATCACCTCGCCGTTGATGACGACCACGGGGAATCGGCGGCCGCCGCTGAGCGTGTAGGCCTTCTCGGCGGCCTCGTCCTGCTCCTCGACGGGCAGAGCGTCGACGTCGATGGCCTCGAACGCGATCCTGCTGTCGGTGAACCACTGCTTGGTCTTGCGGCACCAAGGGCACGTGGTCAACGCGTAGACGAGTACCTCGTCAGTCATCGTCACGCCCCCTTCAGCTGGACGAGCACCTTGCCGTCCTCGACCTTCGTCGCAAACGTGTCGATGCTGAGCTCCGGGGCATCCAGGAACTGCCCGGAGCGCACGTCGAAGCGCCAATCGTGGCATGGACACGTGAGCACGTTTCCCTCGAGCTTGCCGCCTTCGAGCGGGCATGCCATGTGAGCGCACTTGTTGGCGATCGCGAACAACTCACCCCCGGCCTTGACGAGGAGCACGCCGACTCCTTTGGGATAGACGGGCACGTAGGCACCGTCGCGAACCTTGCTGTCGTCGATGGTGGGGACCCACTGAGGTCCGGACACTGCTCACCCCTTCCGCATGGCCTTCCTGGCGTCTCGAGGACCCGCGGGGCGGAGCCTGTCTCGCCGGCGCCGGGCCGGAGGACGGCGCCCGCCGCGTCACGGGTCGTTAGCGGGAATACCCGGGCTCGCGGCGAGGCAAACTGTCGGCCACGCGGCGGTGACGGCCTGCCCGCCTCGGCCGTCACCAACGATCGAGGTGCACGCGGTCGGGGTCGTAGCGGTCGGAGGGCTCCTTGTGCTCGGCCGGCCAGCCGACGGGCACGAGGGAGAAGGGCGTGATGCTGCGGGGGATGCAGAGCAGGGCGCGCATGCCGTCGGCCCGCTCCTCCAACGGATGCACGCCCAGCCACACGGCTCCGAGGCCGAGCTGCGACGCCGCGATCAGCAGGTTCTCGGTGGCGGCGGCGCAGTCCTGCTCCCAGTACTGGGGCCAGCGCTCCTTGGCGCGATCCCCGCAGATCAAGATGGCGAGCTGCGCCTGGGAAGCCATGCTCGCGTAGGGGTGCACCTCGGGGATCGCGGCCAGCACGTCGCGGTCGCGGATGACGATGAATTGCCAGGGCTGCTGGTTGCCGGCGGACGGCGCCGCCATGGCCGCGCGGAGCAGGCGCTCCACGTGCTCGTCCGAAACCGGCTCGGCAGTGTACTTGCGGATGCTGCGTCGCCGCAGGACGGGGTCGTCCATCGGTCACCTCACGAGTCGCTGGCCTCGCGAGGGTACCGGTACGCGGCGGCGCTTGCCACCGGATGCGCGCGGCGGGCGGCTCTCCCGGCCGCCCGCCGCGCGCTCAGACGCTCTTCGTCAGTCGATGCTGACGATCGTCAGCGAGAAGTCGGCAGCGCTTTTGCCGTCTTCCTCCCACGGCCGCACGTAGCGGCCGGTCAGCGTGAGCGTCCCGGCCTCGTCGGCCCTGAAGACCCACAAGTGCGTCCCGCCCGCGCCCATCAACGGCGAGGGCGAGGGGCTGGGGGCCACGAACTTGTCGCCGACCTGCGTCAGGCCGGGACCGGCGATCATGTCCCACGAGTACCCTGTCGTCGGGTTCTCTTCGAGGGTGACCGTGAACTGCTCACCGACGCTCGCCTCGACCGTGGCGCCATCGTCGGCCGCCGTGTACACCACGGGCACCGGGGAAGACGGCGCCGACGAGCTTCCCGCAGTGCCGCCGCAGGCCACCAGTAGCGTCGCACTCACCGCGCTCAGTCCCAGCGCCGCCACGCAGGCAGCGATCCTCATCCGTGCGCGTAGTTCCATGTCTCCCTCCGTCTCCTCCAGCGAGGACCCGCGCCTCCGCCGGCCCCGCTCCCTGCCCTTCGAGACGCGCCTCGTTTGTCATGCGTTCGCCGCGCGGGTATCATCCCGTCAAGGGAACTACCTTCTGCCCTTCTCTCGACCTCCCCCTCCTTATGACCATGGACGCTGCGCGCACTCGTTTCGATGTGATCATCGTCGGCGCCGGACCTGCCGGCATCTTCGCCGCGCTCGAACTCGTACGCCGCAACGGGCTCAGTGTGCTCCTCGTGGAACGCGGCCCCGACATCAGCCACCGTGCGTGCCCGGCGCGCAAGACCGGCGTCTGCGCCGGCTGCGAGCCGTGTGGCATCACCTGCGGCTGGGGCGGCGCCGGCGCCTTCAGCGACGGCAAGCTCACGCTCACCACCGAGGTGGGCGGCTGGCTCGACCAGTTCGTGCCCAAGGATCACCTGCGCGAGCTCATAGCGTACATCGACGGCATCTGGCTCGACTACGGCGCCACGGACGTGGTCCATGGCGGCGGCAAGAAGGCCGACAAGATCCGCCGCCAGGCGCTGCTCCACGGCATGACGCTCGTGGCCTCGCCGGTGCGCCACATGGGCACGGAGCGCTCCTACGACATCCTCACGCGTATGCGTGGGGAGTTGGAGGAGCGCATCACCGTGCGCACCGGCGTCATGGTCGAGCGCATCCTCGCCGAGAAGCGCTCCGGCGACAGCGACCTGCGCGCCACCGGCGTCCTGCTCGAGGACGGCACGAGGCTCACCGCCGACGCCGTCATCGTCGCCCCGGGGCGCGAGGGCGCCGGCTGGCTCGTGGACGAGTGCAAGCGCCTGCACATCAAGCTGCGCACCAACCCGGTGGACATCGGCGTGCGCGTCGAGACAGCGGCGGCCATCATGGAACCGCTCACGACGACCCTCTATGAGAGCAAGCTCATCTACTACACGCCGAGCTTCGACGACCCGGTGCGCACCTTCTGCATGAACCCGTACGGCGAGGTCTCACTGGAGAATTACGGCGACGTGGTCACTGTCAACGGTCACAGCTACGCCGCCGCGAAGACCGACCGCACCAACTTCGCCCTGCTCGTGAGCACGGACTTCACCGACCCGTTCGACGACCCCATCGCCTACGGCAAGAGCATCGCGCGGCTCGCCAACCTGCTCGGCGAAGACATCATCGTGCAACGCCTCGGCGATCTGCAGCAGGGCCACCGCAGCACCATGGACCGCATCCGCAGAGGCACGGTGCAGCCCACGCTCAAGGGCGCCACCGCCGGCGACCTGGCCTTCGTATTGCCGTACCGCCACCTGCGCGACATCCTCGAGATGCTCGAGGCCATGGACAATCTCGCGCCCGGCGTGAACGGGCGCGACACCCTGCTGTACGGGGTCGAGGTCAAGTTCTACTCGGCGCGACCCGAGCTGGACGCAGGCCTGCAGACGCCCGTCAAGAACCTCTACGCCGTCGGCGACGGCGCCGGCATCACGCGAGGCCTGGTCCAGGCCTCGGCGGCCGGCGTGATCGCCGCGAAAAGCATCCTGAACGGAGGGTAACGTGCCCGGTACCGTGGTTGTCGGCGCCCAATGGGGCGACGAAGGCAAAGGCAAGATCACCGACTTGCTGGCCGAGAAAGCTGATGTGGTCGCGCGCTTCCAGGGGGGCAACAACGCCGGGCATACGATCGTCCGTGACGGCGAGGAGTTCAAGCTACACCTCATCCCGTCGGGCATCCTGTACGAGGCCAAGACCTGCGTCATCGGCAACGGCGTGGTCATCGACCCGCACATCCTGTTCGGCGAGCTCGAAGCGCTGCGCGCTCGCGGCATCTGCGGCGACAACCTGCGCATCAGCGGTAACGCCCACCTGATCATGCCGTACCACCTGCTCCTCGACGGCGCCAACGAACAGCAGCTCGGCAAGTTCAAGATCGGCACCACCGGCCGCGGCATCGGACCCTGCTACGTGGACAAGTACACGCGCATCGGCATCCGCGTGCAGGACCTGCTCGACGAGAAGATCCTGCGCCGCAAGGTCAAGACGGCGCTGCAGGAGAAGAACTTCCTGCTGCAGCGCTACGACATCGGCGTGCTCGACCCAGGCCAGGTCACCGACGAGCTCATGAGCTTCCGCGAACGTATGGAGCCCTTCATCTGCGACGCCAGCCTGCTCGTGAACAATGCCCTCGACCAGGGCAAGCACGTGCTCTTCGAGGGCGCCCAAGGCGCGCTCCTCGACATCGACTTCGGCACGTATCCCTTCGTCACCAGTTCCAACCCGATCTCCGGGGCCGCCTGCACCGGGACGGGCGTGGGGCCCACGCGCATCGACCACGTGATCGGTGTCGCGAAGACGTACACCACACGCGTCGGCGAAGGCCCGTTCCCCACCGAGCTCTTCGACGAGACCGGCGTCGCCATGTGCGAGGTGGGCCGCGAGTTCGGTACCACTACGGGTCGCGAACGCCGCTGCGGCTGGCTCGACCTGGTGGCGCTCAGGTACGCCGTGCGCCTGAGCGGCATCACCCATCTGGCGCTCACCAAGCTGGATGTGCTCAGCGGCCTCCCGGCGCTCAAGGTCTGCATACGCTACAAGGCCGGCCGCAAGGTGCTCGACGAGTTCCCGCTGCGCCAGACCGACTTCCACCACGCCAAGCCGCTCTACGAGGAGCTCCCCGGCTGGACCGAGGATATCCGCGAGTGCGAGACGTGGCAGGACCTGCCGCAGGCAGCCCGCGACTACGTGCAGTTCATCGCGGAGTTCACGAAGACGAGGGTCAAGTTCATTGCCGTGGGGCCGGGCCGCGACGAGACCATCGTGCTGCCCAGATCGATCGGCCGCGGCGGAGCGGTGTAGGGCCGGGTCCTACAGAGGCTCAGAGCGCCGGGTAGACCTCGACTTCGGCGATCCGGCCGACTGAGCCCCGCGTCGTGCCGGCGCACTGCAGGCGCACCCAGCGGGCGGTGTGAGGGGCGAAGTCGAGCGTCTCGTAGCTCGCGGTCTCGCCGCTGGTCATCGTCTGCCGCACGAAGTGCCACCGCCGCCCATCGCTCGAGACCGAGATGCGCAGCCGGGCGGCGCAGTCGTCGCCGCGGTACAGGGCCACCCGGACGGCGCCGACCTCCTGGGTGGTGGACAAACGCAGGTCGAGTGCCCGGGCGCCGCGCACGCCCCACCAGGTGCCGAGGTCGCCGTCGACCGCTGCGGCCGCGGCGCCGGACCCGCCGCGAGCCTCCGCGAGCGCCAGCGCCGGCACTGCCGGCGGCAGGCGCCGCAGGCGCAGCAGAGCCTCCAGGAAGAACGCGTCGCCATACGCGATCCCTCTGTCGGTGATGCCGCCACGCCAGATGTAGGTGCCGTGGAGCAGCACCGCCGGGTTGGCGCCGGACGAGAAGTAGTCCGCCGACATCAGCGACGCGAGAGTCGCCCGAGCGCCGCTTTCGTATCTCAGCCGCCGCTCCGCATCGGGGTCGACGCGCGCCAGGTCGAGAAGCCCCGCGGCGGCGATGGCGGCGGCCGACGAGTCGCGTGCGGCCAGCGGGATATCCGGAGCCTGGAAGTCCCAGTACGGCACCATGTCTGCCGGCAGATGGGCGAGATACCAGTCCGACACGGCCCGTGCGGCGACGAGCAGATCCCCATCGCCGGTCTCGCGATAGCCGGCGGCGAACCCGAGGATCGCCCAGGCCTGGCCGCGCGCCCACGTGGAATCCTGGGAGTAGCCCGACGACTGCCCCCGGCGGATCACGGCGCCGGTCAGCGCATCGTAGTAGACGATGTGGTACGTGCTGCCGTCCGCCCGCAAGAAGTCGCGGGCGGTCGTCAGGGCGTGCCGGCGGGCGATCTCCGCAAACTCCGCCGGCGCGCCGTTCTTGACCGCCCACCACAGCAGTTGCGACTTCATGAGGCTGTCGATGATCACGTTGAAGTCGCCGCGTGGCCGCGACAGCATGGCGCCCACCACGCTGTTGTATCGCTGCGCCGCACACGAGGCCGCCTTGAGCGCTTTGGCGCGGAGGCGCGGATCACCGGTGAGCCGATACCCACGCGCGTAGCTCGGAAAGAAGAGCGCGCCGAGATCGAGGGAGTCTTCCGTGAGTCGGGCAGCTCCGATGGCAGCCTGACGCGCCATCGCTTCGTCGCGCCACCAACGCAAGCCGGAGAGTTGATAGCACGACCAGAGCCCTCCGGGCACGTACCCGGCCGCCCAGCCGTCCGGCCCCGAGCACTTCCAGACGTTGCCCACAGTGAAGTAGGCAAAGCGGCCGGGGGGCGTCCGCCGCGCCGTGGCGGCCAGGCGGCGCATGGCACGTTGTTCGGTGACGCGCACCGTCTGCGCGAAACCGGCGTCACCCGACGCAACGGCGGGCACCGCAAGCAGACCCAGGACGAAGGCGGCGGCAGCCGGGACGACCGCCCTCGACGCACGGCGCAACCACCCGCTCGGCCTTGAGCTCATCATCGACCGCCCCTTTCCGCTCTTACTGTCCCCGAAGGGGGGAGCGCGGGTCAAGCCCATCCGTCTTTGACCACGGCGGTACGAAACCTCAGACTGAGCGCCATGTCCCCGCCCCCCGCATCCGGCCGGGCCGGGCGGAAACGGATCCTGCGCGCAGGCCGAGGGTGCCGGCGAAGTACCGCGACATCACCAACATGGCGCTGCTCTCCCTCGCGAAGACGTCGCTCAAGGGCTACACGGCCCTGGACGCGTGGGACTGTGCGCGACGCCGACGCCCTCGATCTGCACGTGCGGGTCAACGCCATGAACGATACCGGAGAGATCGTGGACCTGAGCCTCAGGTTCCTCAACGGGCTGCTCAAGCCCTGATTCGGTGAGCGCCTGAGGTGTCGCTCAAAGGCGGGGGCCGGCCGTGCGGCCGGTCCCCGCCGGCGCGCGGCGGAGGGCGGCGGGGGCTCGGGCAGCGGGCGGCCGGACGAGCCGCCCGCCGCCCTTCCGCCCCCGCCCCGGCACGAGTAGACTTGCAGGCGTCAGGCCGGGCTGGCGAAGCGCCGCCCGGCGCTCTTTCATCCGTCCTTGGGGAGGCCTCATGCGGGTGCTCGTGGTCGGCGGCGGCGGCAGGGAACATGCCCTCGTCCACTCCTTCGCTCAGTCAACCCTCGCCGAGTGCATCTTCTGCGCCCCCGGTAACCCCGGTACCGCCGCGCTCGCCGACAACATCGACGTGGGCGCCGAAGACCTGCCGGCGCTCCTTGACTTCGCCGTCCGCGAGCATGTCGACCTCACCGTGGTGGGCCCGGAGGCGCCGCTCGTGGCGGGCATCTGCGACCTGTTCGAGGAGCACGGTCTGGCCGTGTTCGGCCCCAGGCGCGACCCGGCTCAGCTCGAGGGCAGCAAGGTCTTCGCCAAAGAGGTCATGCGAGAGGCCGGCGTGGCCGCGGGCGAGTACAGCCGCCACGAGACCCTCGAGTCGGCGCTGGCGGCGCTGAGCCCCGACGGCCCGTACCCCCTGGTCGTCAAGGCCGACGGCCTGGCCGCCGGAAAGGGCGTCATCATCTGCAACGATCATGCCGAGGCCAGGGCGGCGGTCGAGAGCTGCTTCGTGACCCGCGACTTCGGCGCTGCCGGCGACGTCGTCATCATCGAGGAGTTCCTCGCCGGCTCCGAGGTCTCGCTGCTCGTCCTCTGCGACGGGCGCAATGCCGTGCCGCTGGCCCCGGCCCAGGATTACAAACGCATCTTTGCCGGCGACCAAGGCCCCAACACGGGCGGCATGGGCAGCTATTGCCCTGTGCCCGGCTTCGAGAAGGCGGCCATCGACGCGGCCATGGAGCACGTCGCCGAGCCCGTCATCGCGGCCCTGCGCAGGCGCGGCATCCCCTTCCGGGGAGTACTGTATGCCGGCCTCATCGTAACCGCAGCCGGCGTCAAGGTGCTCGAGTTCAACTGCCGTTTCGGCGACCCGGAGACGCAGGCAGTGCTGCCGCGCCTGGACAGCGACCTGCTGGAGTTGTGCGCCGCGGGAGCCGCAGGTGAGCTTGCCGGCGTGAATGCCACCTGGAAACCGCGGGAGTGCGTCACCGTGGTGCTGGCGTCCGCCGGCTACCCGGCGACCAGTCACAAGGGCGACATCATCAGCGGCCTTGCGGCGGTGGACGCCATGGACGACGTCACCGTGTACCACGCGGGCACGGCGCTTCAGAACGGCGAGGTCGTCACGGCCGGCGGCCGCGTGCTCGCGGTCAGCGCGCTCGGCAGCGGCTTCGCCGCCGCGCGCGAGCGCGCCTACCAGGCCGTGGGCAAGATCAGCTTCGACGGAGCGCAGGTGCGCCCGGACATCGCCGAGCGCGCAGTCAAGGCGGCGGCCGGCGAACTCGATCTGTTTCCGGCCGGTTCCGCTGGCCGAGCGAGAGGAGTCTGAGGTGGAAGAGGTCCAAACGGAGGTCGAGACCATCCTTCAAGGCATCCAGATGGAGCCCGTGCTGGTGGGCATCGTGATGGGCAGCGAGAGCGACCGCGAGGTGATGGAGGCGGCCTGCAGAGAGCTCGACGAGCGCAAGATCAAGTACGAGCTCAGCGTGCTCTCCGCGCACCGCGACCCGGACAAAGTGGCGCACTACGCGCGCACCGCGCAGTCGCGTGGCATCAAGGTGCTCATCGGCGGCGCCGGCAAGGCGGCCGCCCTGCCCGGCGTGCTCGCCGCCTACACCAACGTCCCGGTCATCGGCGTGCCCATCAAGACCAGCGACCTCGGCGGGCTCGACTCGCTGCTCAGCATCGTGCAGATGCCCCCCGGCGTACCCGTGGCCTGCGTCGCCATCAACGGGGCGCGCAACGCGGCCATCCTGGCGGCGAAGATCCTCGACGTCTGAGCGCCCCGGCGGCGGCGGCGCGCCGGCGGCCGCCCTCGCGCGCGCGCTTTTCCCGCCGGGAGGGAAGACTCACGCCATGGCACGCCACGCCTTCAGATCCATGCAGGAGCCCCCGCCCCGCGGCCCCCACTCCGCGGCCGTCTCCGCGGGCCACCTCGTCTTCGTCTCGGCACAGCTGCCCGTGGACGAGCGCGGCGCGGTCGTCGGCGGCTCCGCCGCCGAGCAGGCGCGCCGCGCCCTCGACGCCGTGGGCCACCAGCTCCGCTCCACCGGGTTGTCGCCCGACGCCGTGGCGACCGTGACCGTGTACCTGGTCGACCCGGCCGACGCGGCGCCCGTCGACGACGCCTTCGCCGCCTTCTTCGCGGAGCCGCGCCCGGCGCGAACGCTGGTCGGTGTAGCATGGCTGCCGGGAGGCGCGCTCGTTCAGATCGAGGCCGTCGCCGTCCGCTACTGAGCCACAAGGGAGCACCATGCCACGCGACCACAAGCCGCCCAGCCCCAAGGCCATCTCGACCTTCGTCTACTTCGCGGTGCTCCTCATCGGCTTGCTGCTGGCGTTCGTCGCCGTGCGAGCCCTCTTCGCCTGAACACGCGCCCAGAAAGGACGACTCATCATGGACAAGCAGGTCTTCGCCTCAGCAGATGCGGCCCCGGCGGTGGGACCGTACTCGCCGTGCATCGGGGTCGGTGACCTCGTCTTCGTGTCTGGCCAGCTCCCTCTTGACGCCGGCGGCAAGATCGTGGGATACAAGCCGATAGACCAGGCGCGCCGGTCGCTCGACAACCTGCGCCTCACGCTGACCGCCGCCGGCCTGGGTCTGGAGAACGTGGTCAAGACAACCATCTTCCTGCAGGACATGAACGACTTCGGCGCCGTCAACGAGGTGTACGCGGAGTATTTCAGCGAGCCTTACCCGGCGCGCTCCACGGTGCAGGTGGCGCGCCTGCCCAAGGACGTGCGCGTGGAGATCGAGGCGATCGCCGTCCGCTGAACTTGCCCAGCCCGGCGCGCCGGCTCCGCCGACCTACCGGCGCCTGTCCATCTCGCGCTGGATCTCGGCGTCGCTGATCACGTCGCGGCGGCCGTACGCTTCCCACGCGTTGAACGCCAGCCCGATGCCCCAGCCCCCGATGACCCAGATCGGCCAGAAGTAGCCGCCGGTGCTCAGGTACCACACGAGGACGAGAAACGCGTTGACGATGATGTAGGCGACCAGGTGCGCCTTGAAGTCGCGCTTGCGCTTGATCGCCTTGATGGCCTGCTCGCGGAGTTCCTCGTCTGTGGACATCTCCGTGTCCTCCTCCTCGTCGTCCCCCCCTCGCCGGGCGCTCCGCCTCGATTCTACCTGCAGCGCCCGCACCATGTGAGAGAATCCGCTCGCAACCGACGACTCGCGCGCCGCGCCGCGGCCGCTTTCGCAGTGGAGGGCATGCCATGATCGAGCGCTACACGCTCCCCGAGATGGGCGCGATCTGGACCGAAGAGTCCCGGATGCGCGCCTGGCTCGACGTCGAGATCGCCGCCGTCAAGGCGTGGCACAAGCTCGGCAAGGTGCCGGGCGAGGCCGTCGCCGAGATCGAAGCCAGGGCCGACTTCGACGTCGCGCGCGTGGCGGAGATCGAAGCGACCACGAATCACGACGTCATCGCCTTTCTCACCAACGTCGCCGAGTACGTGGGCGAGTCCAGCAAGTACGTGCACTACGGGATGACCAGCAGCGACATGCTCGACACCGGGCTGGCGTTGCAGCTCCAGCGCGCCGGGCTCCTTCTGGAGCGCGACCTCGTCGCGCTGGGCGAGGTGCTCAAGCGGCGCGCCTTCGAGTTCAAAGACACCGTGCAGGTGGGGCGCACGCACGGCATCCACGCCGAGCCCATCACCTTCGGCATGAAGCTCGGCATGTGGGCCTTCGAGGTCAGCCGTCACCTCAAGCGCATGCGCATGGTCACGGTGAACGCCTCGGTGGGCAAGCTCAGCGGCGCCGTGGGCGCCTACAACAACATCGACCCACGGGTCGAGGACCTGGTGTGCGAGGAGCTCGGCCTGGGCCGCGAGCCCATCAGCAACCAGGTGGTGCAACGCGATCGCCACGCCGCCTTCCTCAGCTGCATCGCCATCGTCGGCGCCAGCCTCGAGAAGTTCGCCACCGAGGTGCGCCACCTGCAACGCACCGAGGTGCGCGAGGCCGAGGAGGCGTTCGGCAAGGGCCAGAAGGGGTCCTCGGCGATGCCCCACAAGCGCAACCCCATCCTCAGCGAGCGCATGGCCGGCTGCGCACGAGTGCTGCGCGGCAACGCCATGGTGGGCATGGAGAACGTGGCTCTGTGGCACGAGCGCGACATCAGCCACAGCTCCGCCGAGCGCATCGTCATCCCCGACAGCTGCATCCTCCTCGACTACATGCTGCAGAAGAGCACGCGCCTGTTCGACACGCTCGTCGTGGACGACGAGCGCATGCTCGCCAACCTGGGCCAGAGCTACCGCCTCGTCTTCAGCGGGGCGGTCCTGCTGGCCCTCGTCGACAAAGGCATGCTGCGCGACGATGCCTACCGGGTGGTGCAGGACTCGGCGATGCACGCCTGGCGCGAGGGCGTCGACTTCGGCCTGCTCATCAAGCAGAACGCCGAGGCGATGGCCGTGATGACCCCTGCCGACGTCGACGCCGCCATGGATCCGGCGCAGTACACGGCAGGGCGAGACGTGATCTTCGGGCGGCTCAAAGACCTCGAGTTCTAGGCGTCCCAAGATCCGCCCAGCGTCCCGAGCGAGCCGGCTAAGTACAGCGGTGCAAACACCAGGTTCTGCTCCGGAAGCTCTCCATGCAGGGCCTCGGAAAGCACCACTCCGGGAGCGTCACTCCTCTTCGACCAAGACTCCACGCATGGTCGAGCAGTTGTCGGCGGCCGCGCACCACGCGGCGCAGCCGTTGTCGAAGCGGGCGTTCTCCACCACGGCGCCGCAGCCGGCGCACGTGCGGCGCTGGTCGTCCTTGAAGTACTCGATCGGCTTCCCGCAGCTCGGGCAGAGGACGTCGAAGATGTCGTCCGCGGTCCAGTTGATGCGGTCCTGACCGGGGCACCTGCCGATGTTCACCCGCGCCCCCTCAACATTGCCGCCTGCAGGCGGCTCCACTGTTGGGATTCTCACCATCGGCGAGGAGGAACCCACCGCGCTGCTAAAGGGGAGCGGCTCTCCGGCCGAAGAACCGGGAGACAACCGGCGCGCGCCGGCACAGCCGGCGCACCCGAGGAGGGCCGATGGCCGCCTGCGACACCTGTGGCAAAGAGATACGCGACGGCGACTGGACCTGCGGCTCCTGCGGCGCGCCGCTGACCAGAAGCGGAGAGGCCGCCGGCGCAGGCGTCAGCCCCGGCGACGACGCGCCCACCTACGAGCCGCAACCGACGGCGTATGGAGCCCCGGCCGCCTACCAGACTACCGTGGCCTACGGCGCCGCGGCCGCGACACCGGGGGCGAAGGTCGGGCTGTCGCGCACCGCGCTCACCATCATCATCGTGGGGGCGGCGGCGATCGTGGCCATCATCACGGTGTGGTTCTTCGTGGTTCGCGGGACGGGCGGCACATCCCCGTTCCTCGGCACCTGGAACGAGCCCGGCGGGGGGACGGCCACCGTCGCGATCAAGTTGAAGAGCGGGAATTTCAGGGTGGCGATGACCGGCAGGGACGCCGCCGGCGCCGAGAAGACGTACACGATCCCCGCGCACCTCGACGGTTCGAGCCTGGTGATCACCGTCGATGACTTCGTCGAGGCCTCCGGCAACGAGGACCAGGCGGCGCAGGCAAAGGCCGTGTTCGAGGCCATCATCAGCGACTTCCGGCTGGTGTTCACGCTCAACGATGCCACGCACCTCGAGATGAAGGTGGAGGGCACCCCGGTCGGCGGCTCGGCGCCGGGCGCCGCGTCCTCAATCGTGCTCGTCAAGGGCGGGTAGCTCGCGTACCATGGCGCCATGAGCGCCGCCAGCCACATCAGACCGGCCACGCGTGGCGACCTGCCCGAGGTCGTCGACCTGCTCAACGCCTGCGACATGGCCGAGATCGGGGAGCCCGACACGATCGCCGACGACGTCGAGAGCGACTGGGACATGCAGGGCTTCGAGCTGGCCCGCGACGCGTGGGTCGCGGAAGTCGGCGACGGAGGCCTGGTCGGCTACGCGTACATCGGCGATCAGTACCGCACCGGCGAGCTGGAGGCCGACCTGTGGGTACACCCCGAGCACCACGAGCCGGGACTGGCGGAGCGCCTGATCGACCTGTGCGAGCGCCGCGGCCGCGAAGTGGCGGCCGCGCGAGGGTACGAGGCTCCACTGCTCGACATCTTCTGCCTCGGGGTCAATCGCGCCAAGCGCGACCTGCTGCTCCGGCACGGCTACGCGCTGTCACGCACTGTCTACCGCATGGCCGCCGACCTCAGCGACGGCGTCGCCGTGCTGCCGGTCCCCGAGGGGATCGTCATCAGGCCGTTTCGCGTGGACCTCGATGAGCATGTCATGCACGGCACCATGAACGAGGCCTTCGAGGACCACTTCCGTCAGAGCGAAGAGCCATTCGGCGCCTGGAAGGCGCGGCTGCTCGGCCACGCCGACTTCGACCCCGATCTCTGGTTCCTCGCCTGGGACGGCGATCAGGCCGCGGGCGCGCTGATCGCCTACGACCACGGTGACCTCGGCTGGGTGAAGGGCCTCGGCGTGCGCCGCCCCTGGCGACGCAAGGGGCTCGGCGGCGCCATGCTTGCGCACGCTTTTGCCGCGCTGGCGACCCGCGGGCAGCTGCGCGTGGAGCTCGGGGTCGACGCCGCCGGCGAGACGCAGCCGCTACGCGCCTACGAGCGCGCGGGCATGCGCGTGATCTTCACCTACGAGCTCCGCGCCAAGCCGCTCACCGGCTGAGCCGGCCCTCCGCGGCCGGGCGGCGCCTCCCGCGTCCCCTCGCTCGGGCCGCCCCCAGGCTCACCGGCAAAGCGCCCTACCTGTGCGCCGGTGACCGCTTGCCGGTGAGTGAATCGAGCCGTATACGCACCACGGCGGTGCCCTTCACAGAGGCGTCCGGGAAATCCCAGTCATCACGCCCGGAGTACTTGCGCATGAGGGCGCGCAGGCCGCGCTGCTTGGTGGCCGTATCCTCCACGATCTCGGCCGTGCCGAAGCCGATCACCGACTCGTAGTGGGACGTCCAGTCGTCGCAGGCGCGCGGGCCTGTGTGGAGCGTGAGGAAGTGGTCCACCTCGACGCACACGGCTGGGGCCGCGCGCAGGCAGTCGAGCTTGCGGCCGGCCTTGGCCGCGTGGAACCACAGCTCGTCGCCCTCGCGGGCGAAGTTGAGCGGCACCACGTAGGGCCGCTCGCCGTCAAGCATCCCGAGGCGCATGACCATGGCCTCATCGAGGACGCGATGCAGCTCTTCGCGATCGACGATCTCCTTCTCGCCGCGGCGCATGCCCCGGTCTGCCATGAGTGCCTCCCTCAGATCCGCGTGGTCCGCTCGTGGTGTCGAGCATCTCCCGCGCAGCTTACACCGTCGCCGGCGAGGCGCTCAGACGGCGCGGGAGATTCGCGACCGCCGTCAAGGGGAAAGGGCTGTCAGACAATCGCGGAAGGAGTGCGTATGAGAAGAGTACTCACGGCCATGGCCTGCGCCGTGCTGCTGGCGCTGGGGGTGGCTGCCTGCGGGTCGTCCGGCGGAAGCGCCGAGACGCCGGCGTCGACGCCGACGACCACGCCGACGGCCACCGACACGGCTGCTCCGGGTGGAGCAGGTGACGCCGGCGCGGGCGCGGCGATCTACACGTCCAACTGCGCCGGCTGCCACAGCACGGACGGCTCCGGCGGGTCCGGCCCCAACATCCAAGGCAAAGACGACCTCGCCGCAATCGTGGCACAGGTGACCGGCGGCGGGAGCAGCATGCCCGCCTTCGAGGGCCAGCTGTCGACCGCAGAGATCCAGTCTGTGGCGGAGTACGTGGCCAACGGCTTCAAGTAGGCCGCGCGGGACGCGAGCCGCACGAGGGCGGGGCCGGGCGCACGCAGTCGCTGCCCGGCCCCGTCGGCGCACGGCCTTCTTGCCGCCGCCCCTGCGATATCATCGAGGCGGTCACATGAGCGACATCCCGGAGAGAACCAGCGCGCGCGCGATCCGCCCGGCACGGAGTGGGCTGGACGCCGCCGTGCGCATACCCGGGTCGAAGAGCATCACCAACCGGGCCCTGCTCCTGGCGGCGCTCGCCGGCGGATCCTCGACGCTGCGCGGCGCCCTTGTGGCCGACGACACGCGCGCCTTCGCCGCCGGGCTGCGCGCGCTCGGCTTCGCCGTCGACGAGGCGACGGCCGGCGCATGGGGCGTGCGGGGCGCCGCCGGCCGCATCCCCGCCGCCGAAGCCGACGTGTTCTGCGCCGAGGCCGGCACCGCAGCGCGCTTCCTGCTGGCCGCCGGCGCCGCCGGTGAGGGCCGCTACCGGATGGACGCGGCGCCCCAGCTGCGGCGCCGGCCGCTCGCGCAGCTCCTCGAGGCGCTACGTGCCCAGGGAGCGCGCACGGAGCCCCCGGACGCCAAGCGCCTGCCGCTGATGCTGGAGGCTCGCGGCCTGGCGGGTGGCAGCCTGCGGCTGCCCGGCGACACCTCGAGCCAGTTCATCTCGGCGCTGCTCATGGCGGCGCCTCTCGGGCGCGCGCCCCTGGAGCTGGCCGTCAGCGGCCTCGTGAGCCGCCCTTACGTCGACATGACCCTCGCCATGATGGCGCAGTTCGGCGTGGAGGCCGAGCGCCGCGGGCACGAGCACTTTCGCGTGGCCCCGGCCGTCTACACCGGGCGCGACTACGCCGTCGAGCCGGACGCCTCGACGGCGTCGTACTTCTTTGCCGCCGCCGCGATCACCGGCGGCCGCGTCAAGGTGCTCGGGCTCCGTCGCGACGGAGGTCTCCAGGGGGACGTGCGTTTCCTCGACGTGCTGCAGGCGATGGGCTGCTCCGTCAGCGAGGAGCCGGACGGCGTCGTGGTAGCCGGCCCCGCGACGCCGACCGGTTTGACCGTCGACATGAGCGACATCTCCGACACGTTCATGACGCTGGTGGCCGTCGCCCCGTTCGCGAGCTCGCCGGTGACCGTCACGGGCATCGCCAACGTGCGCCTCAAAGAATCCGACCGCATCGCCGCCATGGAGAGCAACCTGCACCGCCTCGGCATCAGAACGGCCTCCGGCCCCGACTTCCTGCGCGTGTACCCCAGCACGCCGCGCGGCGGGCGCGTGGACCCGCACGGCGACCACCGCATCGCGATGTCGTTCGCTGTGCTCGGGCTGCGCGCCCGCGGCGTGGCCGTCGAGGACCCCGGCTGCGTGCGCAAGACATTTCCCGACTTTTTCGAGATTTGGAAGGCGCTCGAACAGGGAACAGCCTGAACGAGGCTAATAGATGGACGAGCCACCGAGGCCACACACGCGTCACCCAGCCGGGAGGGCGAGCATGGACGACGACACCACGGGCAGGTTGCCCGACGAGGCTTCCCAACAGCCGCCTGAAAGCGGCGAGACCGCGTCCGGCGTCGCCGACGCGGCGGAGACGGCCGTGACTTCGCCGGGCGCCGGCGAGACCTCCGTCGCGCCGCCCCACGACGACGCGGCCACCCGCGTCATGAGCGGCGAGGCCGTCGCGGCGACGCAGGTGATGTCGGCAGGTGACGCCGGGTCTTCGCCACCGCCCCTGCGACCGCAGCCCACACTGATGATGTCGCGGCCGCCGAACCAGAGCTCGGGCACGTGGTGGATCGTCTTGGTCGTCGTACTGCTGGCGCTGGTCGCCGTGGCCGCGGCCTGGTATTTCCTGATCCGTGACAAAGGCGAGCAACCCGCTCCTCAACCGAGTCCCGCATTCGACTGGGAAGGCGCCTGGGGCCGTACCGACGGCACGGGTGGAGGCGTCGTCGTCGAACCGTCGGGCAAGGACTACAAGGTCACGGTGTACGGCAGCACGCTGCAGGTCCTCGGCTCCGCCACCGCCACGCCGAAGGGCAAGGATCTCGCCTTTTCGCTCGAGAGCGCCGAGAGCGTCGGCGGCCTCCCGAGCCCCTTCCAGATCATCCTCCAGGCCGGCCCCGGCGAGGACCTCGCCGACATGAAGGTCACGGGCGGCAACCAGACCACTGTCATCGTGCCGCTCAAGCGCGTGGCGGCGCTGGTGCCGATCGCGCCCTCTGCGTCGCCGACATCGTCACCGTCGTCGAGCCCGAGTGCGTCGCCTTCGGCGGGCACCGACCAGCAGGTCATCGACGCCATCGACAAGCTGCAGACCGGCGTGATCACGTGGGCGACCAACAACAACAACCTCTATCCGACGCCGACCGACGTCAGCCAGGCCGGCGGCATCGCGGCGTATGTGGACCCCTGGCCAACGAACCCCTACACGAGCCAGCCCATGAAGCCGGGCACGCAGCCCGGCGACTATACCTACGAGCAGCTCAACGGCGGCGCCGGCTACAAGCTCACCGGCTACATCAGCAACGGCCTCACGTACACCGTTCCCTGACAGCCGGCGACGGCCGGGTCCTGCGAAGGACGAGGCGCCTCGGGCGCCTCGTCCTTCAGCGCTCCGGCGACGAAACGCCGCCCCGTCGAGCGCGAGACCGCCGCGCCGGCCTCGACCCGCGCCGGTGGCGCAGGTAGCATGGTGGAGTCGCGTCCATTCCACCGGGAGGAAGGTCATGCGAGCGATCCGCGTGCACGAGTTCGGCGACCCTGACGTCCTTCGCCTGGAAGAGCTGCCCGAGCCTCGGCCGGTCGACGACGAACTGCTGGTACGCGTGCAGGCCGCCGGGGTCAACCCCGTCGACACCTACGTGAGGGCCGGCGCCTACGGCAAGCTGCCGGCCCTCCCCTACACGCCCGGCGCGGACGCCGCCGGAGTGCTGCAGGACAGCGGCGCCCGCGTCTACCTGTCCGGCTCGCTGAGCGGCGCCTATGCCGAGTACGCCCTGTGCCGGCCGGACCAGGTCCACGCCCTCCCCGACAACCTCTCCTTCGCCCAGGGGGCGGCTCTCGGCGTGCCCTACGTGACCGCCTACAGGGCGCTGTTCCAGCGCGCCAAAGCCCTTACCGGCGAGACCATGCTCGTACACGGCGCCAGTGGCGGCGTGGGCCTCGCGACGGTCCAGTTCGCGCTTGCCGCCGGCCTGACGGTGGTGGGCACCGCCGGCAGCGACGCGGGAAGGGAGCAGATCGCCGCCCAAGGCGCGGCGGACGTCTTCGACCATCGCGACCCGCTGCACCTGCGCGCGGCCTTCGACACCACCGGCGGCCGCGGCTTCGACCTCATCGTCGAGCTGCTCGCGAGCGTCAACCTCGGCGACGACCTCACGGCCCTCGCACGCCACGGCCGCGTCGTCGTGGTGGGCAGTCGCGGCGCCGTGGAGATCGATCCGCGCGACCTCATGAACAGCGACGGAGCCGTGCTTGGCATGCTGTTGCCCAACGCCACGGCCGACGACATCGCCGAGGCTCACGCAGCCATCGGGACCGGCCTGCGGGACGGCGCGCTGCGGCCCGTGGTGAGCCGAGAGCTCCCGCTCGCGGAGGCCGCCCGTGCTCACCGCCACATCATGGAGCGCCCTGCGCTCGGCAAGATCGTGCTCGTGCCCTGAGCTGGAGCCCGCCCCTCTTCGGCTACTCGTTCGCCACCCGTTCGATGCGTGCCAGCCAGGCCTTGCGGCCGGCACCATCGAGGTTGGTGGCCATCTCCGCCGCCGCGATGGAGAGCACGCGAAACGGCGGCTTGTCGAAGGCCGCGCGCAGTGCAGCCTGAGTGACGCGGCGTGGGCCGCCCTCGCGCGACTCGCGTTCGCTGAAGCACAGAACGTAGTAGCGGCCGCCGAGCCGGAGCGCCGCGGCCAGCGACTTCGCAAACAGGACGCGCTCGCGGTCGGCGAAGGTGTGGAACAGGCCGGAGTCGACGACCGTGGCGAAGCGCCGCCCGAGCCCCTCGAGGGCGAGGGCGTCGTGGACGAGGAACTCGGCCTCCAGCCCGCGCGCGACCGCCTTACGGCGCGCGGCCTCGACGGCCGCCTCCACAGCGTCGACGCCCACGACCGCGAAGCCGCGAGCCGCGAGAAATAGCGCGTTCTCTCCCGTCCCGCAGCCGACGTCGAGCACCGGCCCGGCGATCGCGCCGGCGTCGGCGAGCGTTTTGAAGACAGGCTGCGGCCTGCCGATATCCCACGGC
>JAPLCM010000329.1 GCA_026392275.1 Actinomycetota bacterium
GAGTTGACACCACGCGATGCTCGGGGACAATGGCCGGAAGCCGGCTTGGGCGTGCCGGTACCGAGCTGCGGAACGAGTGCATGACGAACGCGGCGGCATCGCCGGCCGACGAGGCCGAAGCGACGAGGACGACCGGGGCGGCCACGCTGCCGCGGCTGTTCGCGGATTGGGTCGCGCGATACGGCGCGGAGCCGGCGCTCAGCCGGCGCGTGGACGACGTCTTCACCGCGTTCACTTACGACGAGCTCGACCGCCGCGCGCGCGTGCTCGCGCTCTCGCTCGCGCGCGAGCTCGGCGTGTGCCGCGGAGAGCTGGTGGCTCTCATCAGCGACAACCGCCCCGAGTGGCTGGTGTGCAGCCTCGCCATCCACTTCCTCGGCGCCGTTGACGTGCCCCGCGCCTCAGACACGCCGCCGGAGATCCTCGAGGCGATCCTGCGCCACGCGGAGCCGGCCGTGGTCATCGTGGAGGCTCCGGCGCAGCTCCCGCAGGTGCGCGAGGCGCTGCCGGGGCTGCGGGCGGCCGTGGTCATCGACGGCCCGCGGTGCCCGGGGGCCGGGGCCGGCGGCGATGGCGCCTTGGCCGCCGGCGACGGCGCCTGCCCGGTGTACACCCTGGCCGAGCTGACGACGCTCGGCGAGGCGGCGTGGCCGGAGTCGGCGGGCGAGGTCGAGCGGCGTCGCGCCGACGTGCTGCCCGAGGATCTGGCGACGATCATCTACACCTCGGGCACGACCGGCGCTCCCAAGGGCGTGGCACTCACCCACGCCAACTACGAGCACAACCTGCGCGAGCTTCCCAATCTGCTCCACATCGAACGCGAGCCGGTGCTCACTCTGCTGCAGCCGTGGCACGCCCTCGAGCGTCAGATGCAGCTCATGTACCTGAGCAAGGGGTGCTGCGTGCACTACAGCGACCTCCTCCACCTGCGCGGCGACCTGACGGCGGTGCGCCCGGTGGTGATGGCCACCGTGCCGGAGTTGTGGGTCAAGCTCTACAAGGGCGTCTTCCTCAGGATCGCCGGCTTGAAGCCCGCGCGCCGGGGGCTCGCGCGCTGGCTGGTGGCCCGCTCGCTGACGTCTGCGCGCGCGCGGCGGACGCTCTCGGGCCGCGAGCCCACGGTGCGGCAGCGCGGCGCGGCGCGGCGGGCGGTCGACTTTGCGTGGGCACTGGTGGAGGCGGCTGCCCTGGCTCCCTTCCACGCCCTGGCCGACCGTCTGGTCTTCCGTGAGGTCAGGGCCGGGCTCGGCGGCCGCCTGCGCTTTCCCTGCGTCGGCGGCGGCCCCTTGCCCGACGCTGTGGACGAGTTCTTCGACGCCGCCGGCATGCCGCTGCTTGAGGGCTACGGCATGACGGAGGCCATCGTGGTGATCGCCATGAGGGACCCACATCGCCGCATGTTGCGCACCGCCGGCCACGTGATCCGTGGCATGGAGCATCGTCTCGCGGACGAGGACGGCCGCCCGTGCCGCCCGGGCGACGTAGGCCGTCTGCACGTGCGCGGACCCAACATCATGCACGGGTACTACAAGGACCCGGCGCGCACAGCGGAGGTGCTCGGCGAGGACGGCTGGTTCGACACCCGCGACCTGGCTCTCGTGCACGCCGACGGCAGCCTGCGCGTGCTCGGCCGTCTCGACGACACCCTCGTCCTCACGAACGGCGAGAACGTCAACGCGCCCTACCTGGAGAATGAGCTCTGCGCCAATGAGTGGATCGACAGGGCGGTGGTGGTGGGCGAGGGGCGTCCCTACCTGAGCGCCTTCGTGGCGCCGAGCCGCACTCACCTCGAGGGGCTCGCCCGCAGCCTGGGGCTGAACACGGACGAGCCGGCGGCGCTCATCGCCGACGAGCGCGTCCTCAAGCACTACCGCTCTCTGGTGAACGCCATCAGCGGCGACCGCCGGCGCTTCGCGCCCTACGAGCGCGTGCACCACGTGCGCCTGTGGCTCGAGGAGTTCCGCATCGGCCGCGAGCTCTCCCAGACGCTCAAGCTGCGGCGGCAGGAGTTCCTGCGCCTGTACTCCTGCGAGATCGACGAGTTGTACGCGCCCTGAAGCCGCAAGCACGGCCGGGGGTCCGCCGCCGCGACGCTCGCCGCACTCCAGAAGCCGATCTCTCCTGCCGATGTCGAGAGGCAGCGAGTGCGGAGGGGGACGGTGAGCCGGGCACACGATGAAGAGCGCAGCGGACGCACGGCGGCTGCGCCGATGGCCGCGGCGCGCGCGGCCGCAGCGCGCGCGGCGATTGCGCGGGCGGCGGCTGCGAGGGCGCCCGCGGCCCTGCTCCTCGGCCTCCTCTGCGCCGTCCTGGCCGCCGCGCTCGCCGGCTGCGGCGGGGAGCCCCGTTCGGGCGCCGGCGATGCGACGGCCGCCCCGCCGCAGCCCACGCGCGTCGTGCGCGTGGAAGGCGGCCGCATCACGGGGCTGGTCGACGAGGATCTGCGCGTCTTCCTCGGCATTCCCTACGCGGCTCCTCCGGTCGGCGCCCTCCGCTGGCGCCCGCCGCGGGCGGTCCGTCCGTGGGCCGGCGTGCGGGAGTGCACGCGCTTCGGTGCGTCCTGCCCCCAGAGCGGAGCGCCCATCGGCGGCGGCCGGCTTCCCGCTTCGCAGAGCGAAGACTGCCTGTACCTCAACGTCTGGACGCCCGCCGACGCCAGGAGTGATCGCCTGCCGGTGATGGTGTGGATCCACGGCGGCGGGTTCATCACCGGCTCGGGCTCGCTGCCGGCGGACCACGGCGAGAACCTCAGCGCACAGGAGGACGTGGTCGTGGTGAGCTTCAACTACCGCCTCGGCGCGTTCGGCTTTCTCGCCCACCCCGCACTCTCCGCCGAGTCCGCCCACAGCGTCTCCGGCAACTACGGTCTGCTCGACCAGAGGGCCGCGCTGCGCTGGGTGCGCCGCAACATCGCCGCCTTTGGCGGCGACCCGCGGCGCGTCACCATCTTCGGGCAGTCGGCCGGCGGCCAGAGCGTGATCGCCCAGCTCGTGTGCCCGCTCAGTCGCGGCCTCATGGCCGGCGCGATCTCGGAGAGCCCCCGCTACGAGGACCGGGGCGTGGGCATCTGGTCCACGCTGACCCTCCGGGAACAGGAGCAGGAGGGTGAGGAGATCGGCGACCTGCTCGGCGTCCCGGAGGGCCGGGGCGCGCTTGCGGCGCTGCGCGAAGTGCCCGCCGCGCGTCTGGTGACCGCGACCGCCCCGGCCTCGCGGTCGCTGCCGCTGCTGTTCGTGCAGCCTCCCCAGCCGTCCTTCCAGCCGGTGGTCGACGGCTACGTGCTGCCGGACGAGCCCTGGCGCCTGATGCGCAGGGGCGAGTGGGCGCGGGTGCCGCTCCTCATCGGGAGCAACCAGGACGAGTGCAACATGTGGCTGACCGGCGTTAAGCCGCAGGCCGCCGGCCCCGTGGCGCAGGCGTCACGCCGGCGCGTCGCCTGGTTCACCGGCGACGACTGGCCCACGCTGGCGGCGCAGTTCCCGGCGGCCGACTGCGGCGGCCCGCTGCCGGCGACCAGCCGCATGATGACCGTCCTCGAGTTCAACGGGCCGGTCAGGTACGCGGCCGAGTGCGCGGCCGCGCGGGGCGTGCCCTCGTACCTGTACTACTTCTCGCGAGTGCCGCCCGGCGACGCGGCCGGCGCGGACCATTCTGCGGAGGTCCCGTACGTGTTCGCCTCCGTGGGTGCCGGCGGCAAGAGCGGGCCTCCCCTGCCTGCCGATCTCGAGCTGTCGCGGCGGATGGCCCATTACTGGGCTACCTTCGCCGCGACGGGCGACCCCAACACGGCCGGGCAGCCGCGCTGGCCGCGCTACGACCCGGCCGCCGACGTCCTGCTGCGGCTGGACGCGCCGTTCGCCGTGGCTGGTGCCCCCTACGTCCAGGCCTGCGAGATCTCCGAGCAGGCCGACCGGCGTCACTGAGCGCGCGGATCGCACCCGAGGGTAGGACAACAGGGTCAGGCCAGCCCCTTCTGCCGGAGCCTCAACTCCATGTAGCCCAAGTCGTGAGTCTCAGCGGACGCTACCATGGCTGCGAACACGCATCTCCACCGCAAGGAGACCACATTCACTACTGCAGACGTTGCCGATACGGCTCACAGGCGGGCTGCCTGGACATTTCCAGAAATGGATACTATAATTACCAATTGAAAACTATCGCTGTCTACTGATAATGGAAGTTTCGGTAATGCGCCCGATAGGCATACAGCGAAGTGCCCTGCGGTACCCGCTTGACGAAATCTTCGGCTCAGCAGCTCATGTGCGCCTCATTCGCGTCCTGGTCCACGAAGTCGAGATGCCGTTGGGCGTCGCCGATGCGGCCAGATTCGCCGGGCTCACTCCCGCAGGGGCCCGCAAGGCACTGGGACGGCTCGCGGAGTCCGGCCTCGTCGAGCGCGTTGGCAGTGGACGTGCGCAGAAGTGGGGTCTGAACGAGGATCGCGGTAGCTCTGCCAGAGATCCGCGCTGCCTGGATGGAGCGCCTTCCGCTCAGCATGGCAGAGCCGATGGAGATCGGCGTGCTCGCGGACGCCGACGCGGTCGCCTGGATCCACGAGGAGCTGCGTGCTCGGCTGATCGACCTTGAGAAGGAACTCGATCTGATCATCGAAGTGGCCGTGTTCACTCGCGCCGACACACCGGCACCGGGACCGGATGCAGTGTTTCTGTGGGGGACCGACGCGGACACCAACTCCATCGATCGACGGCGGCCCCAGACGCACACCGAGGCGGACCAACGCTCGCTGCGAATCGCCGAGAGCATTGCGGAGTTGATCCGATCAGATCCCTCCCTGATCAAGCGCGCGATCAGGCACTTGGACCGCCTCATGAACGAGGGCCAAGGGACAGCGAGCGGCGACATCGCCGAGTGGAGGCAGTTGTTGGAGGCCTACTCACCGGGACGCGTGAGAGACCTGCTCGTCTCGACGAGCTCTCGAGCCCGGCGACTGCGACAGAGCGCTCCGTTCTTCGCCGTGCTGACGCCAGGCGAACGCGACCGAGTGATGGCCGCGATCGAACAGCGGCCATGAGACGCGACCAGCTTGAGCATGCGATCCGCGCCGCGTGCGACGTCTCGGGCGACACGGAGCTCCTGGTCTTCGGCTCGCAGGCTATCTTGGGGAGTCATCCGCTCGCGCCGGTGAGCTCTCGTTGTTCCACCAGACCCATGGTCTCTATGTGCACGGCGTGTTGATCGAAGCCGCTGTTCTCCCTGATGGATGGGATCAACGCACCGTTGCGGTGTGTGATCTCCAGGGGCCAGGGGCAACACCGGATACTGCCTGGAGGCCCACGATCTTGCGGCCAGCAAGCTCGTCGCCGGTCGTGAGAAGGATCGAGTTTTCGTAGCCACTCTCCTCTTGGAGGGGCTGATCGACGGCGAGATCCTGCTCGAACGGGTCGCAGAACTCCCTGTGGAACCCGAGCGCGGAGACTCGATCTCACGGTGGATTCGAGCCACGATGGAGGATGTTGGCTAGGCGGCTGGTGGCCGCAGGGCGCGCCACACCACCATCGCCTACGTTCTGCCCTGCGCCGGGCCGTGACGCCGCCGCCAGCGTCTTATCGTCACGATCGCCACCACGACCACCGCGATGATCACGATGGCGGCGATCACCGGCACGAGGAGCGCCAGCACCGTGACGATCACCGCGCCGATGTCCTCCAGGGTCGAGACCACCGGCGCCCCGGCGCCCGCCGTCGAGACGTTCAGAAAATAAAACAAAGAAAAAATCAAAAAATAACAAAAATCTCGTTATTAA
>JAPLCM010000128.1 GCA_026392275.1 Actinomycetota bacterium
AGAGACCTCGCAGCCGTCCTCAAGGCCGCGCCTCACGGCGTCAAGCCCTTCATCGCCAGCGACGAGGAGGGCGGCCAGGTGCAGCGGCTGCGGGACGTGGTCTACCCGCTGCCGTCGGCTCGCGTCCAGGGCGGCTGGAGCGCGTCGAAGACCAGAGCGACGGCCAAGGACTACGGCGCCCGCCTCCTCAAGCTGCACGTCTCCGTGGTGTTCGGCCCGGTCGCCGATCTGGACGTCCCGGGCCGGTACATGAGCTCCCTGGACCGGTGTTTCTCGCGGGAGCCCAAGGTGGTCGGCACGCACGTCGTCGCCTGGGTGACGGGGCTGCGCGCCGCGCGAGTGCTCTCGACCGTCAAGCATTGGCCGGGCCACGGCTGGGCCACCGACACCCACAGCGGCGCGGCTCGCGTCCCCTCGCTCTCGGTGCTGAGGCGTGAGGACATGGTGCCGTTCGAACAGGCCTTCGACGTGAACGTGCCGCTGGTGATGGTGGGCCACCTGCGCAGCAAGGGCCTCACGGGGGACCAGACGCCCGCGAGCCTCTCGCGCCAGGCCCTGACCTACCTGCGCGGGCGTGTGAGCGACGACACGGTCATCATCACCGACTCGCTGTCCATGGCCGCGACGACCAAGGCGCTCGGCATCAAGCTGCCGGTTGCCGCCGTGCGGGCGCTCAAGGCCGGCGCCGACCTCGCGCTGTTCGCGACGGGGGATCCGGTGCCCGTCATCGATGCCGTGACGGTGGCGATCAAGTCCGGGCGCATCCCCAGGGGTGAGGCCGAGGCGAAGGTGCTTCGCGTCATTGAGTTGAAGCGCAAGGCCGGGTTGGCGCCGGCGGCGCAGTAGGCCCGGCCGGCGGCGCAGTAGGCCCGGCCGGCGCCGGCGGTACCCCCGCAGGGGCGGCCCGGCCGGGAGTCGGGGACGCCCTCTGGTAGACTCGCCGCCGGCCGGCCGCGCAGTACTTCGCGGCCGGCGGTCGAAAGAGTGGAGCCATGAGCGATCACAAGCGCAAGCTCGCCCTGGCGGCGATCGTCGTGGCCTCGGCGACCGCGGTCTCGCGCGTCACGGGTCTGGGGCGCGAGGTCATCACCGCCGCCGTCTACGGCGTCATCCCCGACTACAATACGTTCGTCTCGGTGTCGGTGATCCCGCAGCTCGTGCAGCAGCTCTTCGCCGACGCCGCCATCAGCGCCGCCTTCGTTCCCGTCTTTACGTCTCTGCTTGCACAAGGAGAGCGTGAGCGCGCCTACCGCCTCGCCGCCAACCTGCTCGGGCTCATTGTCGTCGTGGTGGGCGCGGCCGTGGCGCTGCTGGCTCTCGCCGCCGGGCCGCTCACCAGCCTCATCTACCCCGAGCTGACGTCTACCACCTCGGGGGCGGCACTTGCCGCGCAGCTCCTGCGCATCCTCGTGCCGACCATCCTGTTCCTCTCGCTGGCCGGGGCGATCAGCGGCGTGCTGTACTCGCTGGAGCGCTTCACGATGCCGGCCGTGGTCTCGATCGTCTGGAACCTGACGATCATCGCCGCCATCGTCCTCTTCCAGGATTCGCTGGGCGTCGAGGCGATCGCCTGGGGCATGCTTCTGGGCACCGTCTTCGAGCTCGGCCTCCTCGCCGGCGCCATGCGCCACGCGGGGCGCTGGATCTGGCCGCGCTTCGGCCTGCGCGACCCTCTGCTGAGGCGCGTCATCCTGCTGATGGTGCCGATCACCATCACGCTGGGCATCCTCAACTTCAACGCCCTCATCGGCACCTGGTTCGCGCAGTTCGTCAGCGACGGCGCGGCCGCCGAGATCGGTTACGCCTTTCGCCTTTACCAACTCCCCCAGGGGATCTTCGCGGTGACCATCGGGACGGTGCTGTTCCCCTCGCTCTCGCGCTTCGCCGCGCAGCACGACGACTCCCGCTTCAGGGAAACCGTGTCGCTGGGCGTGCGGCAGATGGTCTTCGTCTCGCTGCCGTTCGTGGCCTGGTTCGCGGTGATGCCGGGAGCGTTCATTCAACTTGTCTACCAACGCGGCGCCTTCACTGCGGCCGACACGGCGGCGGTGGCGCCCGCGCTGGCCGCGTTCGCGCTCGGTCTCGCCTTCGCCAACGCCAACATCATGTTCAATCGCGCCTTTCAGAGCATGCAACGCCCGCTGCTGCCCATGTACGTGAGCATCGGCAACCTGTTCGTCAACGCGCTGCTCTGCTGGCTGCTCTACAAGCCCCTCGGGGTGGCGGGGATCACGCTGAGCATGGCCACCGTCTCGACGCTCAACTTCTTCGCGCTGTTCGTGCTCCTGCGCCGCCGCGTCGGTCGCATCGACGGCCGCCGGATGGCCGGCGCAGCGGGCGGAGCCCTGATCTGCGCCGGCGCCCTGGCGGCCGTCTCGTGGGGCGTGTGGCAGTTGCTCGACGGCTTCGCCGATGGCGGCTTTCTGCGCCTGCTCGCGGCGGTGCTGGCCGCCGCCGCCGCCGGCGCGGCCGTCTACGTCGGCCTGGCAAAGGTGCTCAAGCTCCAAGAGCTCACGGCGGTGTGGCACATCCTCCGGCGCCGCCGCGACGCGACGGCTCCGCCTGCCGCGGAGTAGGCTGGCGGGCGGCGCGCCCGGCGCGGGCTCGGCGCGCCGGCCGCGCCCATCGCCGCAGGCGCGCCGCCCGGGCGACCCGCCCCTCGGCAGGCTGTATCATTGGCGGTCGTGACTTCACTCGACCACATCCGCAACTTCAGCATCATCGCCCACATCGACCACGGCAAGTCGACGCTG
>JAPLCM010000154.1 GCA_026392275.1 Actinomycetota bacterium
CTCGCGCTCGCCGTCGTGGTGCTGGTCGTCACGGTCGTCGTCGTAGTTTCGGACCCGCTCGCCGTCGTCCTGCAGCTCGCCTTGCTCCTCGTGGCGATACTCGGCGCCTGGGACGCGCTCACGAGGACCGGCGGACGCCGCTGGGCCGGCGTGGTCATCGCCGCCGCGGCGGTCGTCGCGGTCGTCGCCGTCGAGGTCTCGCGAGAGGGATTCTCCGGCCTCCTCCTGCTGCTGCAACTGGTTCTGCTTGCCATCGCGGTCGCGTTTGCCAGGTATGCGTTGGCCCGCGACGTGCGCACCCTCAAGCGGAGCGCCACACCGGGCGCGCCCGTGTCCGCCGCGCGGCGAGGCGCGCTGATCATGAACCTCAAGTCGGGCGGCGGAAAGGCCGAGCGCTTCCGCCTCGAGGACGAATGTCGCGGGAGAGGGATCGAGCCGATCATCCTCACCTGGGGGGACGATCTGCTCCAGCTAGCGGGCGACGCCATCGATCGGGGTTGCGACGTCATCGGTATGGCGGGCGGCGACGGGTCCCAGGCACTGGTCGCCAGCGTGGCCGCCGAGCGCGGTGTCCCCATGGTCGTCGTCCCGGCCGGGACGCGCAACCACTTCGCCCTCGACCTGGGGCTGGACCGCGACGATGTCGTCGGCGCTCTCGACGCCTACGGCGAGGCCTTCGAGCACGCCATCGACCTCGGCGACGTCAACGGCCGGGTGTTCGTCAACAACGTCTCGCTGGGGCTCTACGCGACCATCGTGCGCTCGCCCGAGTACCGCGACGCCAAGAGGGAGACGGCCTTGGCGGCGCTGCCGCAGATGCTCGGCCCTGGCACAGAGCCCTTCGACCTGCGTTTCAGCACTCCGGACGGCGTGCGCCACGACGGCGCCCACGTCATCCAGGTCTCCAACGGCCCTTACGGCACGACCGTGAGCGGTATCACCTCGCGCCCCAGCATCTCCACCGGCCTGCTCGGCATCTTCTCCCTCCTCGTGCCCGACGGCCTCAGCGCAACGCGCGCCGTGGCCGCACTCGCCACGTCGCGCCCGGAGTTGTGCGAGGGCTACCGCGCCTGGAGCGCTCCGACTTTCGAGCTGACGTCGGGGTCGCCCATCGCCGTGGGGCTCGACGGCGAATCGCTGGACATGGACCCGCCGCTCGTATTCTCGTCGCGGCCGGGCGTGCTCCGCCTGCGGCTGCCACCGCAGGCGATCGGCTACTCGCCGGCCGCCCGGGCGACCGGCATCGGCGCGCTGCTGCCGCATCTGTGGCGGACTGTGCTCGGACGACCGGTCGCGATCGATGACTGACGCACCGCCCACCCTCGCGCGGCGCGTGCTCCGCGAGCTGGTAGAGCTGGACGTCGCCGTGTACCAGGCCGTCGAGGCCACGCCCACACCGCTCATCGACGTGCCGCTGAAGCGTCTCTCGAACCTGGCCAACCACGCCCAGCTGTACGCCGGCCTCGCCGCGCTGCTGTTCGCCGTCGGGGGCCCGAAGGGGCGGCGAGCGGCCGTCACCGGCCTCGCCGCCGTCGGGCTCAACTCCGCCATCGTCAACATCCCGATGAAGTTCGCCGGCCGCCGGCCGCGGCCGGAGCGCGGCGCCGTTCACTTCGTCGAGGCGCGGCACGTCCGAATGCCGACGTCGACGTCCTTCCCGTCGGGCCACTCCGCGTCCGGTTTCGCCTTCGCCGCCGGGGTCGCCGAGGCGCTGCCGGCGCTCGGCGTGCCGCTCCGCGCCCTCGCCACCGTCGTCGCCTACTCGAGGGTGCACAGCGGGGTGCACTACCCGGGCGACGTCATCGTGGGGTCGCTGGTCGGGATGGCCGTGGGTGAGGGGACCGCGCGGACGGCGCGTCTTCTGCGCCGCCGCCTCCGCGGTCGCTCGACCTGAGCCTCCGGCCAGAGTCGGCTCCGCACGGGCGGCGCCAATGCTGTACCGTTGCTGCGATGACTCGCAAACGCGCAGGAGGACCGGCGCCGCAATGACCGGCGAGAACGAACAAGGGCGCGGGCGCGAGGCCACTACCGCGGTGATCCTCGACGCGGCAGAGGCGTTGTTCTCCGCGCGCGGCTTCACCGATGTCACCGTCCGCGCCATCGCACGGCGCGCCGGCGTGTCGCATGCTCTCGTCCATCGCTACCTCGGCAGCAAGGCCGAGATCTTCCGCGCCATCCTGTCGCGCAACCAGGGCGTCATGCTCGCCGCGGCGCCCGACAACCCTGACCTTCTGGAGACCACGAGCCTCATCATGCGGGAAGGGCTCACAAGCCATCGCCGCTACGTGCGCCTTCTGGCCGATTCGGCGCTGCATGGCCTGCCGTACGAGCAGACGACGGGCAGGTTCGCGGGAGTCGATCGGCTCGTCGAGCTTGCGGAGCAGGCGGTCGCCTCAACGCCCTCGGGCGAACGGACCGACGAGGATCTCGATCCGCGCTTCGTGATCGCGTGCGTCACGGCGCTCTTTCTCGGATGGGGGGCCGCGGAGTCCTGGGTCCTGCCGGCGGCTGGGATTCACGATATGGACGAGGCCGAGGCAATCGACGGCCTCGAGCGCGTGATGCTCGGCATCCTCAAACGGAATCTGCCGGGCCTCGAGCGTAGCGACCCAGCATCGGGCTGACACGCGCCGGGAATCCTGTGCACGAGGACGGGGGCGCCGCAAGGCGCCCCCGTCGCATGGCCCATCGATCTGTGGTCGCGGCTACTCCGCGGCCGCCTCGGCGCCGTAGCGCACCAGATCCTCGGGGTGGATCCACGCGTCCGCGAGGACCACGCCGTTGTTACCGAGGATGGCATCGCGCATCGGGATCGCCCAGCGGTGCTCGAGCATGGCGATCGCCGCCGTCATGCCTGGCGGGATCTCCTCGGCGAGCACCCAGACCTCATCCGGGTCGTACATCTTGCCGTCGGCCATCGCCTCGGCGCCTGCCTCGGCGCCGATCGCCATGCCTGCCTCGCCGCCTGCGCCGAGACCCAGCAGAGCGCCCACGACGGCGCCGTACTTCTGGAGCTCCGGCCGGTCGCTGAACTCGACCTGAGCGACGTTGCCGTCCATATCCTTCGTGACGACGAGCAGGTCGACCAGGCGCACGACGTCGTGCTCGCTCAGCCGGTGAAGCTCGTCCAACACGGCGCCATCGAAGACCGCGTCCTCGCCGTAGCCCACGACGAGGAGTTGTACAGGACCAAGTGCCATTGTTCCTCCTAGAGGGTAGGTCGCGTCCCGGCCGTTCTTACATGCTCATCAGGATCTTCTGCTTCTGCATGTCGAACTCGGCTTGCGTGAGCACGCCCTGGTCGAGCAGCGACTTGAGCTGCGTCAGCTTGGCCATGCCGTCCTCGCTGTTGTCCGGAGCGGCCGGCGCCGGTGCCGCCTGCTGCTCATACTGCTGTTGGTCCTGCTGAGCCTGCAGGTCGGCGATCTGCTGGTTCTGATCGGCCTCGGCGTCGCGCCCTTGCTGCCTCTTCTTGCCCACGTGGTAGGCTGCTCCGCCTACGACGGCAGCGCGCAAAAGAAATGGCATGCTCTCCTCCTTGGTTCGTACACCGTCACGAGGCGGGCTCGGCGTCGTAGTCGGCCGCGCACTACGTGCCTGATACCCTTGGTCTCCCTCGCGTAACCTCTGTAGTTCGCCGATGGTAACCAAGGGGTAAGGCAGAAGTCCAGTAGCGGGGTCCCAGGGCGGAGCCGAAGCGCGGCTTGGCGCGCGCTTCGTATACCATCGGCGCCATGGACGACCGCATCTCCCTTGAGTCCGCCGAGCTTGCGGCGATCTACGACGCCATCTACGCGGACCGCGACGACGCCGGTTTCTGGCAGGCGATGGCTGCCGCCACGGGCGACGGCCCCATCCTCGAGCTCGGCTGCGGGACCGGCCGCGTGCTGCTCCCGTTGGCGCGCGCCGGCCACGAGATCACCGGGCTCGACCTCTCCGCGGAGATGCTCGAGCGCTGTGGCGCCAAGCTTCAGTCCGAGCCGCCGGAGGTGCGAGGCTGCGTCCGGCTGCTCCAGGCGGACATGACGTCGTTCGACCTCGGCCGCCGCTTCGCGGCGCTCATCTGCCCGTTCGCCGGCTTCCAGCAGCTCCGCACCGTGGAGCAG
This sequence comes from Actinomycetota bacterium, assembly GCA_026392275.1. Classification (GTDB taxonomy): domain Bacteria; phylum Actinomycetota; class Thermoleophilia; order UBA2241; family UBA2241; genus CAIXSE01. The sequence goes on from JAPLCM010000154.1 coordinate 4,107, forward strand.
CAGCTTGCGACTCTCGAGCGCTGCCGCACGCACCTGCTCCCGCACGGCAGGCTCGTGCTCGACCTGCCGAACCCCGATCCGGCGCCGGCCGAGTACTCCCGGGAAGCGCCCGGGGATGGAGAGTCGACCGCCGAGCTGGTCGAGTGGACCGACGGCCGGCGGATCCGCTGGTGGATGACCGTCATCGGCTACGACCGCCTGCAACAGGTCAACGAGTGCGAGGTGACGTACGAGGTCATCGAGAGCGGCGGCGCGTCGCGCCGGCTGACCGAGACGATCTCCCTGCGCTACACGTTCCGCTACGAGCTCGAGCATCTGCTCGTACGCGCCGGCTTCCGCATCGTGGCCCTTTACGGTGACTACGACCGCTCGCCGCTCGCCGATGAGTCGCCGGCGCTGATCGTCGTCGCCGAAGCCCTGGGCGCCTGAGCCCGGAGGCCTACTCCTTCTCGTCGGTCGTGCGTAGCGGGCCGATGCGGCCCTGCGCCGCGGCGGCGCCGCTCTTGCCGCCGCCGGGACCGCGCAAGACGTAGGCGAAGCCCACGGCGATCAGAGCGCCGGCGAGCGGCCCGACGACGTAGGCCCAGTAGTTCGTGAAGTCGAGAAGCGCCATATCCGGGCCGAACGAGCGCGCCGGGTTCATCGAGGCGCCGCTGATGGGGCTCGACCAGAGGCCGGCCAGGATGATGTAGCTGCCGACCCCCAGGGCACCGAAGACCCCCACGTTCTGGGCGCCGGAGGCGGTGCCGAGAATCACGCTCACGAGCCCGACGGTCAGGATCAGCTCCATGAGCATCGCCTGCGTGGCGCTGATGCCCGGGCCGGGCTCGGTGGCGCCGAGCATCCCGAGCTTACCGAGCACGGCCCACAGGAACAGGCAGGCGAGGGTCGCGCCGATCAGCTGGACGATGACGTAGCCGGGCACGCGCCGCCAGGGGAAGTCGCCGCGGGCCGCGAAGGCGATGCTGACGGCGGGGTTCAGATGCGCGCCCGAGACGGCGCCCATGAAGAGGATGATGGCCATGACCATCAGGCCCGGGGCGGTCACCGCCGCCGCGCGGCTGATGGCGCCGTCGGACTGCGCATTGACCACGGCGCCGCCGGCCCCGACGAGCACGAGGAAGAAGGTGCCGAGCAGCTCGGAGAACAGGCGCCGCCACTCGTGCTTCGGGTCGTCGAAGTCGGCCCGCCTGCCAAACTCGAGCTCGAGGCGGTGGTGACCTCGGCGCTCGGCATCCTCTCTGTCGGACTGCTCTTCGACGCGCCCTGTGTGATCGTCTGCCATGTCCTCTCCTTCTCTCATACAGTCTCTCTTCCAGAATCTGCTCTCGCCATCATCCGTCGCTCGCGACGTCCGTCCGGGCCTGCCGTGCGGCCATGAGGCGCTGCAGCGGCGGGGCGGCGACCATCACCGTCGCCACCGCCAGCACGATCAGAGCGATGAGATCCGGGCTGGCGTCCAGCATGAACGCCGTGAGCAGCACCACCATCAGCGGGGTGCGGAACAGCGCGTACACGGCGCCGCTCATGATGCCGGCCACGAGGATCGCGATCGGCATGCTCGTGAACACCAGGTTCAGGGCCAGGGCCACGCTCACAGAGGCGAACACCAGCGGGAAGGTCGGGCCGCCCAGAAAGCCGCTCTTGAAGCCCACCGAGAGCAACGCCAGTTTGGCGACGGCCATGACGAGCAGGAGGGCGACGCCGTAGCCGGCGGCGCCCTTGATGACCGTCTGCACCTGCGTCTCGCCGGAGAACATGACGACCGGCGCGAAAAGCCCCACTGCGCTGAAGACCGCGCCGGCGATCAGCGCCCGGGTCACGATGCGGTCCTTGAACCGGCCGAAGAACCCCGCCGCGACCCTCATGAACAGCGCCGTGAGCACGGCAAGCACGAGGCCGAGCAGAGCCAGCGGCACCATGAGGACGGCGTCGAGCAGGCGGAAGCTCTGTACCTGCGGCAGGTGCAGGAAGTCGGCGAAGCCGGTCTCGTGAAGCAGCAGGAACACGCCATAGCCCACGCCGCCGCCGATGAGGGCGGCGGGTAGGGTGCTGAGGCCCTGCTGCTTCGTCTCGGCGATCTCCGTGCCCAGCACGGCGGTGAACACGGGGTTCTCGAGGAGCCCGTTGTACCCAGACGCCACGCTGGCGAAGATCAGCTTGGGACGCCGGTCGGCCGGGATCTTGAAGACGTCGCAGTACATGGCCGCGACCTTGCTGGCGATGTTGCCGATGGCGCCCTCGGGGCCGAGCACCGCGCCGGAGAACAGGGAGGCGAGTGACTGGACGACGGTGACCGGCAGGTCTTTCCACTTCAAGTGGGTCACGTTGCCGGTGAGGCTGTCGAGGATGGACCCGTCGAGGTTGCTGGGCGCTTTGGCGTACTTCACCAGCAGGCCGACGAGCAGCGAGAACGGCAGGCAGATCACCGGGAACATCCAGGCGTGGCCGGCGACGAAGCTGTTGTCCCAGATCAGCTTGTTGAGGCCCTCGTAGACGATGAACCACGCCATGACGGCGAAGCCGCCGATGAGCGACACGACGATGACGTGCAGGTACAGCCCGCGCGGATAGCGGGACTCCGAGGTCGCTTCGGTCTGCTGCGGTTGAGCGCCCATGATGCGGTCACATTCCCGCTGTGAGGATCTTCAACCCGACCGGGCTGCGCAGACACGGCGGGCGAC
>JAPLCM010000302.1 GCA_026392275.1 Actinomycetota bacterium
CCAGGGCCACGTCCACGCCCCAGCTGCGGTTGTAGAGCCAGCGGTTGCGCGGGTTGCGCACCGCCCCGATGACTCGCTTCACCTCGAATTCGTGCTTGGCCAGAAGGCAGCCGACGAGGTTGTCCTCATCGTGCCCGGTGGCCGCGACGAAGACGTCGGCGCGGTCGACTCCCGCTTCGAGAAGTATCGCCGGCTCGTCGATGTCGCCGCGGAGAACGCGGACGTTGCCGAAGCCCTGGAACTCGTCCGTGACGGACGCACAGCGTGCGCCGCTCTTCTCGACGATGGTGACATCGTGCTTCTCGCCGACGTAGCGAGCGACCCGGCGCCCGAGCGTGCCTGCGCCTGCGACGATGACCTTCATGACTTCCACCCCATCATCCTCTGGAACTTCTCGACCGCGGTCTGGTGGACGAGGGCGTATACCTGATCGTCTTCCTCGAACACGGTGCCTGATACGGGCAGCAGCAGATCGTTGACCGGCCTTCCGATGAAGTGCTTGGGAACGAAGGCGGCGATCATCTCGACCTCACCGTTCCCGTAGCTTTGCTCGCGCTCGATATCACCGCTCACCAGGAACTCGATGATGCGGCCGGCGCTCCACGCCGTCGGGGCGAACGTCTGGATGCCGTAGCGCCGGTAGATCTCGGCGCGCTGGGGGTCGTAGATGCGGCTCACGACGTCGGGGACCCGGTACACTTCTTTGGCGATCCGGGCCGCGACGGCGTTGGTGTTGTCGCCGGCCGTGGCCGCCACCAGGGCGTCCGCCTCGGTGATCCCGGCCTGTTCCAGCACACTCCTCTCGAAGGCGTAGCCGACGACTGTGGCGCCGGCGAATCCGGCGGGCAGCAGGCGGAAGGCATCGGTATCCTTGTCGATCACGACGACATCGTGGCCCAGGCGGGCCAGGCTGGCCGCGGTGTAGGCCCCCACGCGTCCGCAACCGACGATGATCACCTTCATCAGGCTGTCTCCCTTCCGGTAGCGGTGGCGGGCGCCGCGGCGACGCGGACGTCTCTGCGGCGCAGATACCATTTTCGCGCTTCTTCAGCGAAGAACAAGGTCACCGCAGCGATGACGAGGAAGCCCCAGTCGGCCAGCGTCAGCGGTGCGGTCTTGAAGATGTTCTGCAGAAACGGCACGTAGGCGATCGCGCACATGATCGCGATGCCCACTGCCTCACCGATCAGCAGGAACTTGTTGGTGAACAGGCCGACCTTGAACAGCGACTCGCGCTCCGTGCGGCAGCCGAAGCCGTTGGCGACCTGGCCGGCGACGATCGCCGCCTGGGTCATGGTGAGCGCCCTGCAGTAGATGAGGTAGTTCGCGTTCGACGGGTCCATCCAGCTCGCATCGCCCCACTGCCAGCCATTGGAGAGCAGCACGTAGAGGAAGCCGGCGACCGCGAACACCGACTGGATAGCGCCGATGTAGGCGACGCGCCCCAGCGTTGCCCGGCTCAGGAGGCGCTCGCTACGGGCGCGCGGCGACTGATCCATGACGCCCGCTTCCGGATGCTCGGTGCCGAGGGCCAGGCCGGGCAGCACGTCGGAGCCGAGGTCGATGGCAAGTACCTGCAGGGCGCCGAGCGGCACCAGGCCCAGGCCGCTGACGGTGGCGAACACGAACGGGAACAGCTCGGCCATGTTGTGCGAGAAGATGTAGGTCACCATCTTCTTGACGTTGGCGTACACACCGCGTCCCTGTTCCACGGCCTTGACGATGCTCGCAAAACTGTCGTCGAGCAGGATCATCGTGGCGGCCTCACGCGCCACGTCGGTGCCGCTGAGGCCCATCGCGACGCCGATGTCGGCCTTCTTGAGCGCGGGAGCGTCATTCACGCCGTCGCCGGTAACGGCGACGATCAGGCCCAGGTCTTTGAGGGTGGTGACTACCTGCATCTTGTGCTCGGGCGCCACCCTGGCGAAGATCACGTCCTGGTCCTTCTGCAGCTCGGCCTGAAGATCGCCCTCCGCCATATCTTCGAGGTCCACGCCGGTGATCACGCGCACGTGCCGGTCGCCGCGCACGATGCCTATACGGCGCGCGATGGCCTCGGCGGTGAGGCCGTAGTCGCCGGTGACCATGATGATGCGGATGCCGGCGCCGAGCGCCTCTTCGACGGCCGCGCTCACTTCGGGGCGTGGCGGGTCGATCATGCCGACAAGGCCGAGGAAGGTGAGGTCGGTCTCGACAGTGTCCGGCTTGTACTCGGTGAGCTCGTTTGGGAGGCTGCGTTCGCAGACCGCAAGCACGCGCAGCGCCTGCCGCGACATCTCGTCGTTCTGCGCCGTGATGCGTTCGCGGAGCTCGTCGTTGAGCGGCACGACCTGGCCGCCCAGTCGCATGTGTGTGCAGCGCCCGACGGTCTCGGACGGGGCGCCCTTGACGAAGGCACGCTGGCCGTCGCCTTCGACGTGGACCACCGACATGCGCTTGCGCACGCTCTCGAAGGGCAGCTCGTAGATCTTTGGCCGTTCGATCAGCTCCGCCTGCAGGTCGAAGCCGGCCTTCTGCGCGGCGACCAGCAAACAGCCTTCGGTAGCGTCGCCGATCACTCGCCAGCCGTCGTCCTCTTTGGGCGCCAGGACCTTGGCGTCGTTGCAGAACGTCATGGCGCGCAGCAGGGGCTCGAGCCGGCGCTGCGCCTCGGCCTTCGGCAGTATCGTGTCGCCGACCACGAAGTCGCCGTCTGGAGCCGTATCCGGCACCGGCGACCTCGATGTCGTCGCCGTCGGCCCAGATGGTCTTGAGCGTCATCTCGGCTTTGGTGAGCGTGCCGGTCTTGTCGGTGGCGATGACGTTGGTGGAGCCAAGAGTCTCGACGCCGGCGAGGCTCTTGATGAGCGCCTTTGCCTTGGCCATACGCTGCACGCCGACCGACAGGGCGACCGACAGGGTGGCAGGCAGGCCCTCGGGGACGAGCGCGACCATGACGCCGAGGGCGAACAGCAGGGCGCCGACCCAGTCGAGCCCGAGGATCTTACCCATGAAGAACAGCGCGATGCCGCAGACCATGGCGATGATCGAGACCGTCTGCGCCATGCGGTCGATCTCGCGCATGAGCGGAGACTTCTCCTCCACGACTCCGGCCGTGAGGGAGTAGATGCGCCCGAACTCGGTCTTGAGCCCGGTGGCGAAGACGACGGCGCGGCCGGTGCCCGAGGCCACACTGGTGCCCATGAACACGAGGTTGGGCATGTTGATCGTCGCCAGCTCCTCCTCGACGATGGCGTCGGCCGTCTTGCGCACTGCGTCCGACTCGCCGGTCAGGGAGATGTT
>JAPLCM010000089.1 GCA_026392275.1 Actinomycetota bacterium
ATCACAGAGGGCGGCTGCGCCAAGTGCCGGCGCTGCGTCGACGCCTGCCCAGTCGGCGCGGGCCGCGACACGCAGTGGCTCGCCGGCATGCCGAGGGCGGAACTCCTCGACGTGGTCGCATGCATGGATGAGAACGAGCGCCACGTGGAAGTGGGCGGGCTCTGCGGCATCTGCGTGTCCGTCTGCCCGTTCGGTCGCCGGCTGCTTCGCGGCTGACCGCACAGACCTGCCTTCCCGCCCACGGAGGTACGAGGGCGGGTGTCGACGGCGAAGGCGCTCAGAGCGGCCATCGGAAGCGGGCGAGGATGCAGTCAGCGAAGCTCGTTCTTGGGCGCGCTGCGCCTGCGAGTCGTCGCCCTGGGGGCACTGCCCAAGCTCGTTACAGACACGCGGTCGGAGCACAGCGCGGCTGCCACCACCTGGAGCATCTCAGCTGCAGGGACAAGGGTGCTCCTCACATCCGGTCCCAAGGAGAGCTGATCCGTGCCAACTACGCCAACTACGCCCAAGCACTTGGGTTGCAGAAACCGTGCAAACGGCGATCCGGGCGGAGGGTCCGGCGGGAGAAATCCCTGCAAATCAATGGTGGGCGCACCTGGATTCGAACCAGGGACCTCTTCCTTATCAGAGAAGCGCTCTAACCGACTGAGCTATGCGCCCACAGGGGCTTTGGAGTCTACGAGCGCGGGCAAGCAGCGTCAACCGTGCTCGCAGCCCTTCTCCCAGCCGACTGGCCGTGGTCGCCAAAGAGTCAGGCATTGTCTTCTGTCTATGACCGGTTTACATTGACTCAGATGACTTGTTCTTGCACGAGGAAGGGACCATCATGGGGTCGGTGAGCATCACGGAACTCAAAGCGCACCTCGCGGAGTACCTTCGCCGCGTCCAGGACGGCGAGCGCTTCCACATCACGTCTCGCGGCAGGGAGATCGCCGACCTCGTACCGGCCGATCCAGTCCGGGCGGCGCTGTGGCGCATGGTCGAGGATGGCGAGGCGAGCTGGAGCGGCGGGAAGCCGGTCGTGCCCCGCGACCTCCCCGTCAACACCGGCCCGCTCCTCTCCGACATCGTGCTCGAGGATCGCGGTCCGTACTGGGACGACCCGGAGCCCGACGCGAAGTGATCCTGTACGCGGACACGAGCGCTGTGGTCAAGGCCGTTCTGCTCGAGACTGGCAGCGAACAGGTCCACGACTGGTTCGCGCAAGCCGAGCAGGTGGCCTCCAGCGTCATCACCTACGCGGAGGCGTGCGCCGCGCTCGGCAGAAACGACTGGCGGCGAGGTCCCGATCACGATGCGCTGCGCACGCAGCTCGCAGCGCTGGACACGCAGTGGGACGAGTTCCTTGTCCTACCCGTCGCAGGGCGGGCCGCCGGGCGAGCAGCCCTGGCGCACGGCCTGCGGGGCATGGATGCCGTGCAGCTCTCGGCGGCCGTCACGCTCCGCGCAGCGGCCACAGCGCACGCAGCGGACGCCGAAGTCGTCTTCGCCACCTTCGACCGTCGGCTTCTCGAGGCCGCCGAGCGAGAGGGCTTCGCCACACTCGGCGGCCCGCTCGAGTAGGCCGGCGGAGGCGGCAACGAGCTGGGGAGCCGGCTCGGATGTCGAAGACCAGCCGCCCGGCCCCGCCGGCGGGCGGGCAACGAGCCGGGGAACCACGCGGACGTCGACGACCAGCCCCTCCCGCCCCTCTTGCCGCCGACGGTGTGAGGTCCGCGGGGCTTGCCGTATACTCAAGTCCTGATGGATGTTCAGGAAATGGTCATCTACGGCGTCAGCTTCGACGTCATCGGCAAGCAGCCGATCGTCCTCCTCAAGACGGTGGAGGGCAATCGCTTCCTGCCCATCTGGATCGGGCACCCCGAGGCCGCCGCGATCCTCATCAAGCTGCAGGGCACCAAGCTGCCGCGGCCGATGACGCACGATCTTCTCATGAGCATCATCGGCCGCTTCGAGGCCGACGTGTCGCGCATCACCGTCACCGAGCTCAAAGAGAGCACCTTCTACGCGACTCTCACGCTCAACAAAGACGGCGCCGAGATCGAGATCGACTCGCGGCCCAGCGACGCGCTCGCCCTGGCCGTGCGCACAGACGCGCCCATCTTCGCCGCTACCGCGCTCGTCGACGAGAACGCAATCGAGTTCGAGCGCGAGGTCGACGACACCGAGGAGATCGTCGAGAGCTTCCGCGACTTCCTCGAGAGCGTCTCACCGGACGACTTCGTGAACGCCGAGGGTACGCCGGACGACGTGGCCTTCGCCGTCGACCAGGAGGTCGACGAAGAGGACGACGACGAGGACGACGAAGACGACGATGAAGATGAGGACGAGGACGAGGACGAAGACGACCTCGACGAAGAAGATGACGAAGGCGACGAGAGGCCCGGCCACAACTGACGCGGGCAGCGTCGGGCCGGGCCAGAACGGAGACATGAGCGTGGCAAACGCAGGCGACGATCCGGTGATCAAGCAGTTCCGCGACCAGATCTCAGACAACGATCTCAAGATCATCGACGCGATCAACAAGCGTCTCAAGCTGGTCAAGCAGCTCAGGGCGTACAAGGAGCAGCACGGCGTCGACTTTCTGGACCCCGCGCGCGAGGAGTGGATGCTCACCTTCGTGAGCCGCGCCAACAAGGGCCCGATCTCGAAAGACGGCCTCGCCGAGCTCTACCGGGGCATCGTCGAGATCACGAAGCGCGAGGCCGCCGCGCAGGGCTGAAGCTGCGCCGGAGGGTCGTCGTCGCCGTCAGGCCACGACGCCGGCGCCGGCCGCCGACACGCTGAGCCCGAGGGGCCGCGCCACTACGCCCATCCCGCCGAAAGCATCGGCCATGGCACGCGCCACGCGCGCCGCGTCGGTCGCCAGGCCGACAAAGGCGATCAGGCTGGGGCCCGAGCCCGAGATGGCCACGGCCGCGGCGCCCGCCTGCAGAGCTGCGACCCAGGCGACGCGGCCGCCGGGGATGAGCTTGAGGCGCGACGCCTGGTGCAGCCTGTCCTCCATGACCTGCCCCAGAAGCGCGAGATCGCCGGTGCGCAGGGCCTCGACCACCAGCGGCGTGCGGCCGAGGTTGAACACGGCGTCCTTCATCGACACCTGAGCGGGCCACGTGCGCCTCGGGCACGAGGATCTTCTTGGTGAGCAGCTTGTCTTCTTTGCGCACCACGATGATGAGGCCGCCGAGCAGAGTCGCCGCGACGTTGTCGGGGTGGCCGTCGATCTCGGCGGCCAGCTCCAGCAGGCGCGCCTGGTCGAACGGCCGCCCGAGGAGGGTGTTGGCGCCGAGCAGCCCGGCGACCGCGGCCGCCGCGCTGGAGCCGAGGCCGGACGACGGCGGCACGCGCAGATCGCAGTGGATGGTGAGGCCGGCCGGCGGAGCGGCGCCGGCCTCTTCGTAGAGCCGCAGAAAAGAGCGCGCCACCAGGTTGGTCTCGTCGGTCGGGAGGGTCTCGCTGTGCTCGCCGACCGTGGTGACGCTCACGCCGTCGCCCTCCAGACAGAAGCTCAGGTCGTTCCACAGATCGAGCGCCATGCCGAGGCAGTCGAAGCCGGGGCCGAGGTTGGCGGTGGTCGCGGGCACGCGCACGCGGCAGCCGGCGCCGGGCGGGCCGCTCACGCGTCGCCCGCGGCGTCGGGCGCCGCGCGAGGCGCGCGGTTCACGCTTCACCTTTCGCGTCGGGCGCGGCGTCGGGGCCGGCGACATCGCCCTCGGCGATGCCCTGCCCGGATCCCGCGTCCCGCCGCCGGCCGCGGCGCCACTTGACGACCGCATACACGACGACGACGACAAGCGCCGCGACCACCGCAAAGTCGGCGTAGTGCAGGTACGGGCGGATGTCCTCCCAATGCTCACCCATGCGCGTGCCCAGCCAGCCAAGGAAGAACACCCACGGGATGCACCCCAGGACCGTGTACAGCGTGAACTTCCAGAAAGGCATCTTGGCGATGCCCGCGGGCAGCGAGATGAAGGTGCGCACGATCGGCAGCACGCGACTGAAGAACACGGCCACGGGTCCGTACTTGGCGAACCAGCGCTCGGCCAGCGCGACGTGATGATGCCGCAGCAGCACGTACTTACCGTACTTGTCGATGAAGGGCCGGCCGCCGTACAGGCCCACCCAGTAGGCGATCCACGACCCGATGACGTTGCCGGCCACCCCGGCGACGGTGATGCCGAGGAGGGTCATGGTGCCCTCGCTCACGGCGAAGCCGGCGAAGGGCATGATCGCCTCGCTCGGCACCGGGATACAGGCGCTCTCGAGAAGCATCAGAAAGAAGACGGCCGGCAGGCCCCAGTCGCCGATGAGGCCAGTCGCCCACTGCACGACGATGTCGATGATGGAGGTCACGCGCGCAAGGGTACCGCACGCGAGCCCTCGGGAGCGAGCGTGGCGGCGACCGATTGTAAACGGGTCACCTTTCTTTTCGAACACGTCGATATCGATTGAACCTTGTATTTCTAAAACGCACTTGCTACTCTGCGCCCATGGAACGCCGTGCGACACGTCATCTCACCGCCTGGGCGGACACGCCCAGGCGACGGCCGATCGTCATCAGAGGCGTACGCCAGGTGGGGAAGACATGGCTGGTGCGCGATCTCGCCGCCCGGCGATTTGCGGGCCACCTGCACAGCATCGACCTCGAACGGCGGCGCGATCTCCATCCGATCTTCGCCGGAGATCTCGACCCGGTACGGATCGTATCGGCGCTCGAGGCGATGCTCGGCGAACGCATCGTGCCGGGCCGCGACCTACTCTTCCTCGACGAGATCCAGGCCTGCCCGCGGGCGATCGTCGCGCTCCGCTACTTCTACGAAGAGCTCCCCGAGCTCCATGTCATCGCTGCAGGATCCCTCCTCGAGTTCGCCCTCGGGGGCATCTCTGTTCCGGTCGGCCGGGTCGACTACCTCTGGCTCCGGCCAGTGACCTTCTCCGAGTACCTCGCCGGGATCGGCAACGAGGTCGCCGCCGAGATCGTCGCGGCGGGACCTCGCCAGGTGGCGGACACGACCCACCGGATGCTGCTCGGCCATCTCAGGGACTACCTCTTCGTCGGCGGTATGCCGGCCGCCGTGCGGGCGTACGCGGAGAGCGGCCGCCTGCTTGACGCATTCGACGTGCACGAGAGCATCGTCGCTACCTATCGAGATGACTTTCTCAAGTATCAGCCCCGCACCGGGATCGACTACCTGGACGACGTGCTGACCTCTGTCGCACGGTCTGTGGGTCAGCAGATAAAGTACGCCCGGCTGAGCACGCTGGCCACGCCGCCGACCGTGAAGCGCGCGTTCGCACTTCTCGAGCGCGCTCAACTCGTGCGGCGGATCCGAGGCCTCAAGCACGTTGGCCTGCCGCTCGGCGCCGACGCCTCGCGCAGCTTCAAGGCCCTCGTGGTCGACGTAGGGCTCATGCAGCGCCTGGCGGGGCTGCCGAGCACTGTCGAGCTCGCGAAGACCGACCTGCTCGGCATATACAACGGCGCGGTCGCCGAACAGTACGTTGGCCAGGAACTGGCCGCCGTTTCCCAGCGACACGAGGACCTTTTCTACTGGGCACGAGCGGCGAAGAGCAGCACCGCCGAGGTCGACTACGTTGCGCGCATCGGCACATCCGCCCGGCCTGTCGAGGTCAAGAGCGGGCCGGCCGGCCGGCTACGCAGCATGCATATCCTTCTGGCGCAGCAACCTGAGGTGGCGCCGGGCATCGTGCTCTCTGAGGCGCCCTATGCGGAGCTGACCGAACAGAGACTCGTCTTCGTGCCGCTCTACTTCGCCGGCTCACTGGAGCGTCTGGACGCCGACGACGCGCCAACGCGCGCCTGATCGGCGCCCTGAAGGCGTTCCCGGTAGCCCGCCATGTGGGCCTATGGTAGTTTCCGGACCGACTTCTTACGCCGCAAGGAGGCGCATCGCATGGCCGTCGCACTCATGGACATCAAGGGGCAGTACGCCGAGCTGCAGGACCGCATCGAAGCGGCCGTGCTCGGAGTGCTGCGCAGCGGGCGCGTCATCCTCGGCCCCAATGTCAAGGGCTTCGAGGAAGACGCCGCCAGGTACATGGGCACGTCCGGCGCCGTCGGCGTCGCCAACGGCACCGACGGCCTCACCATCGCTCTCCGCGCCCTCGGAGTCGGGCACGGCGACGAAGTCATCACCGTGCCCTTCACGTTCTACGCCACCGCCGAGGCCATCGCCCAGGCCGGGGCCAAGCCGGTGTTCGTCGACGTCCTTCCCGACACGCTGTGCATCGACCCGGCGGCGATCACGCGCTCTCTCACCCCGCACACCAAGGCCATCATGCCCGTCGATCTGTTCGGCCTGCCGGCTGACGCCGACGCCGTGCGCGCCGTGGCGGAGCCTCACGGGCTGCCCGTTGTCGAGGATGCCTGCCAGGCTTGGGGCGCGACCTACAACGGGCGTCGCGCCGGCAGCCTCGGCGACATCGGCGTCTTCAGCTTCTTCCCCACCAAGAACCTCGGCGGCTACGGCGACGGTGGGTTGATCACCGCTCATAGCGAGGTGCTGGTGCAACGCGCCCGCGAGCTCCGCTTTCACGGCAGCAAAGACAAGAAGATGTTCACCGACATCGGCTTCAACTCGCGCCTCGATGAGCTGCAGGCGGCGATCCTGCGCATCGAGCTCGAGGTGATCGACGAGTGGAACGCACGCCGCGCCCAGGTGGCGGCCTGGTACGACGAGTACCTGCCGCGCGAGGTGCTGCGCCCCTGCGTTCCCGACGGGCTCACGCACGTTTACCACCTGTACGTGCTCCGGCACCCGGAGCGCGATGCCATCGCGGCGGCGTGCAAGGAGCGCAAAGTCGACTGCGCCGCGTACTACACCAGGCCGCTGCAGCTGCAGCCGGCGTTCGCGGAGCTCGGCCACCGACCCGGCGACTACCCTGTCACCGACGCGGCGGCGGCGCAGAATCTCGCCGTCCCCATGCACCCCAACCTCAGCGAAGCGCAGGTGCAGGAGGTGGCCACGGCGGTCGCCGCCGGACTGGCCTGAGCGACGGCCCCGACCAGACGCGACCGCTGGACCATGTGCGCTCTGAGGCGGCTTTGAGGATCTGGGTCGATATCACCGACGCCTCCCACGTCGTCTTCTTCGCGCCGATCGTGCGCCGCCTCGAGGACGACGGTCACACCGTGACGATCACGGCGCGGCGCTTCGCCGGCGCCGACCTCGTGCTGCGGCGCTACGGCCTCGGCCGTGTGCTCACCACGGGTCACCGCGGCGGCGGTCTCGGCACGCGCGCCGTCGGCCTCGTGAACCGCACCGCCCAGCTGCTCGGCTCCGCCTCGAGCGGGCGCTTCGACGTCGCCGTTGGCAGCCACGCCAGCGACTTCGCCCTCGCGGCCTGGACACTCGGCATCCCGCAGCTCACCTTTCTCGACGACGAGCGGCTGCGCCGCGGCAACGCCGTCAACGTGCGCCTCGTCGATGAGGTCGCGGTGCCGGAGGCTGTTCCGCTGGCGACGCTCACGGCTCTGGGAACACCGCCGGACAAGCTGTTTCGCTACCCCGGCTTCAAAGAGGAGTACTACCTCCACGACTTCAGCCCGGACGCGCAGGTACTGGCGTCTCTGGGCGTCGACCGCCGGCACGTGGTGGGCGTGGTGCGCCCGGCACGGCCGGCGCGCGGCGGCGACGCGCCCTCGAAAGACGAGGCGGCGCTGAGCGCGCTCGTGCGCGAGCTTGCCGGCCGGCGCCACGTGACGCTCATCCTCGTCGCCCGCGATGCCGGGCAGCGGGCGCGCTTTCTGGCACTCGGCGCCCCCGGGCTGATCGCCCCGGACGGGCCTGTGCTCGACGGCGCCAGCCTTATCGCCGCCGCCGACTTCGTGCTCGGCGGGGGCGGGGTGATGACTCGGGAGGCGGCCGCCCTCGGCACGCCGGCGTATACGGTGTCAAGCAGGTCCCCGGCGGCCGTCGACGCCGCGCTGCTTGCCGAAGGCCGGCAGCGCCGAGCGGCGAAGGCGAGCGACGTCGACGTCAAGAAGAAGGGCGACGCGCGGACGACGCTGACGACGCCGCGCGACCCCGCCATCTTCGTCGACCGGCTCCTCGAGTTGGCGAGCCGCCGCTCCCGTCGGGCTCGCCGCGGACCCCCCGCCGGCGGCGCCGGCTCGGCGCCGCCGGTCTGAGCGGCGCCCCTCGCCCGGCTCACGGCGCCGGCGCGGCTGGCCCCGGGTGCACACCCTGAGATAAGCTCCGCTTATGGACATCCGTCAGATCAGGTTATTCTGCCGCATCGTCGACCGCCGGAGCTTCTCGCTGGCCGCCGACGAGATGCACATCACCCAGCCGGCGGCCAGCCAGCAGGTCCGCAGCCTCGAACGCGAGCTGAAGACGACCCTGCTCGACCGCTCCCGGCGCACGGTCGTCCCCACCGACTCAGGCCAGGTGCTCTACCGCTACGGCCGCGAGATCCTCGACCTGCACGAGCGCGCTTGCACCGAGATCCTCGACCTCGGTGAGCTGGTCGCGGGCAAGGTCGTCATCGGGGCCTCCACGGGGCCCGGCGAGCATGTGTTGCCGGCCATGCTGACCAGGTTCAAGGCGTTGTATCCCGGCGTGCGCGTTGCTCTCCACGTGGACGACACGCACGAGGTCGTGGAGCGCGTGCTTTCGCGCGAGTTCGAGATCGGCGCCATCGGCGCCCCCACGATCCGCCCCGACCTCCTCGTTGAGCCCCTCGTTCACGACGAGGTCGTCCTCGTGTGCAACCCGCGCCACCCCTGGGCGCAGCGGGCGAGCGTGCGGCTCGCCGAGCTCGCCGAGGAGCCGCAGATCGTGCAGCAGCAGGGCGCCGGGATCCGCGCCGTGGTCGAAGACCACCTGCGCGCGGCCGGCCTGCGTCCGGAACGCATGAACGTCGTCATGGAGATGGGCCTCATGGAGTCGGCCAAGCAGGCCGCGATCGCCGGCGGCGGCGTGACCTTCCTGAGCAGCTGGGCCATCGGCCCCGAGCTGGAGCACGGCGCCCTCCTCGCCGTGGCCGTGGAGGGGCTCGAGATCCTGCGCGATTTTCACACCGTGCGCTCCAAGACCCGCGTCATGTCGCGCGCCGCCGAAGCGCTGCTCGGCTTCTTCCGCGAGCAGTTCGAGGCCCCCTCGCAGGGCCCGGCGCCGACCTCATGAATCCGCTGTGCACAATCCAACGCCCGGGAGCACCCACATGCCCGCGATGAGCGCCCCAGATACCGTCTACGCCGCCGTCGAGGAGGCGACCAAGCAGTCCTACATCCGCGCCCTCAAGATCCTGCCGCCCGACCTCAAGGAGGCACTGCTGCGCGCCCAGGCTTCCGAGACCGACCCCACCGGCAAGGGCTTCCTCGACATCATGGTGGAGAACATCGCCGTGGCCGAGCGCGACGAGAACCTCGTCTGCCAGGACACGGGCACCGTGGTCTTCTGGCTCGAGATCGGCGAGGACTGCCCGCTCAACCTCGCGCGCGTGACGGCAGCCGTCAAGAAGGGCACCGAGCGCGCCACGCTCGAGCACCCGCTGCGCCCCAACGCGGTGCACCCCGTGACGCGCAAGAACACGCTGACCAACACAGGCCGCCACCTGCCGGCCATGCACTACGAGTTCGTGCCCGGCAGCGACCTCAAGCTGAACTGCCTGCCCAAGGGCTCGGGCTCGGAGAACATGAGCTTCCTCAAGATGTTCATCCCCGCCGACGGCGTCGGCGCCGTGACGAGGTTCGTGCTCGAGTGCATCGTCGACGCCGGCCCCAAGCCGTGCCCGCCGACCATCGTCGGCGTCGGCCTCGGGGGCACCGCCGACCTCTGCGCGGCGCTGGCCAAGAAGGCCGTGCTGCGCCCGCTCGGCACGCACAGCGACGACCCGGTCATCGCGGCCATCGAGGACGAGCTGTACGCCGCCGCCAACCAGCTCGGCATAGGCCCCATGGGCCTAGGCGGCAGTACCACCGTGCTGGGGGTGCACATCGAGTACGCGCATACGCACATCACCCAGAACCCGGTGGCCGTGAACCTGCAGTGCTGGGCGGCGCGCCGCTCCAGCGCGGTCATCACGCCGGAGGGGGAGGCCACCTATGGCTTCTGAGCTCAAGCTCACGTTCCCGATCGCCGACCTCGATGCCCTGCGCGAGCTCCGCGCCGGCCAGAAGCTGCGCCTCGACGGTACCGTGATCGGCATCCGCGACGCCACCCAGATCGCCATGTTCGACCGCGGCGAGCGGCCCAGGATGGACCTCAGCGGCAGCGTACTCATCCACACCGCACCCAACGTGCGCAAGCTCGGCCCGGGCAGGTACGAGAAGGTCTGCATCGGCACCACGACGAGCGCGCGCATGAACCGTTTCACGCGCGGGCTCATGGAGCAGTACGGCGTGCGCGCCATCATCGGCAAAGGCGGCCTGCTGGCCGACTCGCTGTCGGTGCTGCGGGAGTTCGGCGGCGTGTACCTGGCGATCACCGGCGGCGCCGCGGCGCTCGAGACCACGCAGATCGAGGAGATCGAGGACGTCGAGTTCGAGGAGCTCATGCCGGAGTGCCTGTGGAAGTTCCGCGTGCGCGACTTCGGCCCGCTCACGGTAGCCATGGACGCCCACGGCGTGAGCCTCTACGAGTCGATCAAGGCTCGCGCCCACGAGCGACTCGACGAGCTTGCGGCGAGGCTGTAGAGCCCGGGCGGCGAAGCGTGCGAGGCGGCTGAGCGAGCATTGCCTTTCTGCATGCGGCTGGTCGCGCCAATCACGTACGCTAATGCCCGAGAGGGCGCCCAGTCTCGCCCTGACACGCCGGCAGAGAAGCGCGTCCGCAGCCGCCGCCTATATGCCGTGCGCTTATTTGACAGATAAGGAACGACCGCCCCATACTCGCCCCTTCGTCACGGCGCGGCGGGGCGACCCGTCCGACGCCGGTGCACGCGCTTCACAGGGAGGCCCATGACAGAGCGAGAAGGGATCGAGGCCGTCATCGACGAGTGGGCAGCAGAGGCGCCGGCGCCCGACGACCCGTCCGCGGACGCGACGCCCGGCGGGAGCGCCGCGGCGCCGGCCGCCGCCCGCGTGCATCGCCTCGGCTTCGTCGTGGTGCCCGATCGCCTCTGGCCCTATCGCTGGCCGCTCGTTCTCACCGCCTGGGCGCTGCTTGTCGCACTCGCCTACGCCACGGCGGGCGCCTACCTCAACGTGTATCTCACCATCACCGGCCTGCTTGTCGGCTTCCTCGTGGGCCTCACCGGCATGGGCGGCGGGGCGCTGATGACGCCGATCCTCATCCTCTTCTTCGGCTTCCAGCCGACCACCGCCATCGGCACCGACATCACCTACGCCGCCGTCACCAAGATCGTCGGCTCGTGGCGGCATCGCCGCCTGGGCTCGGTCGACATGCCGCTGGCTTTTTGGCTGGCCGCCGGCAGCGTGCCCGCGGCGCTGCTCGGCGTGGCCGCGGTCACCTACGTGAGGGACTACTACGGCGACCTCATCGACGGCATCCTCTACCGCGCCATCGGCGGGGCGCTCCTGGCCGTGGCCATCCTGCTGGTGGTCAAGGTCGTCATGCA
>JAPLCM010000287.1 GCA_026392275.1 Actinomycetota bacterium
CACGATCACCCCGAGCGCCGGCCCCAACGGCAGCATCAGCCCCGACACCACACAGACCGTGGCCTACGGCGCCGACCGGGCCTTCACGATCGCCTCCGCGACCGGCTACTACGTCGCCGACGTCCTCGTCGACGGCGTCTCGGTCGGCCCGGTCCCCGGCTACACCTTCAAGGCCGTCTCGGCGAACCACACGATCAGCGCCAGCTTCGCTCCCGGCGTGCAGACGAGGCTTCAGATCAGCGCGGCGATGGCCGTCGTCGACTATGGGAGCTCCACGCTGCTCACCGGCGTGCTCTACGACTCCGGCGATCCTCTTCACGAGGTGGGCATGGGCGACCGCCCCGTCACCGTGCAGTCGTCTTCGTCGGCAACGGGACCGTGGGTGGACCTGGACACGCTGACGACGAGCTCCGTCCCAGGCTCCTTGGGTACGTGCACGTTGACCGTCACGCCAGTGGGCCCGACCTACTACCGGCTGCGCTTCATGGCCGGGACGGGCTCGGGCTACGGCGGCTCGCTCAGTTTCGTGGTGCGGGTGGGTGTGCGGCCGCTGCTGGGCACACCCAGGGTGCCGTCGTCGGTGAGGGCGGGGCGATCGTTCACCGTGTACGGTACGCTCTCCCCGCAGCTGCCGGCCGGGCAGAAGACCGTCGCCATCAAGGTCTACCGTTACAGGAACGGCCGCTGGACGTCCAACAGCCAGGTCTGGGCTGTCAACGCCGACAGCGGAGACAGCACCAGGTATGGCGTCAAGCTCAAGCTGGCCCGAAGAGGCAAGTACCGCTTCCAGGCGTACACGGCCGCGACGCCGACTTGGGCCGGCGACATCACAGGGCTCAGCAGGGTGCTCACCGTCAAGTAGGCGAAGACGCCGACCGTGCTCGCGCCTCCAGGGTCTCTCGGAGTATGCTCGAAGCGTCAACGTCAGCCACGAAACGATGACAGAACGTGGAGAACTTGCCTCACAACGCTGTGGCGCACAACGAAGTAATCGAGCCGCCCGACCTGCCCGACGGCTGGCGCAGTGCCGAGCTCGTTGACTGGAAGGACCCATATCTGGCGGCGAGCAGGCGTGCGCGTGCGGTGCGCACAGCGCTGGTGGTCATCGTTGTGGCCCTTGTGATCGGCGTGTTCTTGTGGATCGCCGCCACCCACTACGCGCGCGGCGTCGAAGCGCTTGAGGCTCACTCATACTCAACGGCAGTCAGCGAGTTCTCCGTCGCTCGAGTATTCGTCTTCCCGTACCGCGATGCGCGTAGCCTTGAGGAACAGGCCCGGCGCGCTCTTCAGGCTGAAGACGCCCGCTACGAGCAAGTCGAGGCCCGCCGGGCCGCGGTCGTCGCGCAGCTCCAGATCGCCGGTGCCCGTCTCGAGGCCGACGATGCGGATGGCGTCCGCACTACGCTTCAGGCGATCAATGGGGACGAGCTGCGGGCTGCGCTCAACACGACCGATGCAGCCCGGGAGTCGGCCGATGCACTGGCGCTGGACCTCGCCGCCGCCGCGCGCAAGTCGCTTGGAAACGCCGCGTGGGGCCGTGCCGCGAGTTTCGCTGCCGCCCTCTTCGTGCTCGAGCCGTCTAGCGAACTTGCCGTGGCCCTCAAAGCTCGGGCGCGGACCGGCGTGGAGCTGAGAGCCAAGCTCGGCGAGGCAAAGGACGCCGCGCAGCGTGGCAAGTGGCGGGCGGCGCTGCGCCTTGCACTGGCGGTGATCGCCGTACAGAAGAACTTCCCCGGCGCGGCGGCCGTGGTGGCCGACGCCCGGGACGCCCTCGCGCCCAAGCCCAAGCCCGTGGCGTCGCGGCCCCCGGCGGCCGCGACGACGGCGGCCTCACCGCCGCAGACCGGCGGCGGATCGGCGACCACCAAACCTCCACAACCTCCTCCGCCGTGACGCCTGGTGCGACAGCTCGCGCCCTCGGCCGCACCAGTTGGCTCACGGCGCTGGTCGTCGTCCTCACTTTGCTCTGCGTCGGCACGGCCACGGCGGCGGCAACAAGGCCGTGGTCCCCGGTGGCCCTGCCGTGGGGCGCCTCGTGGCCCGTCAACGACGTGTACGCCTTCGGAGCCACAAGCCTGGCTGCCGCGGGTGACGGCGGCCACATCGGCATCACGAGCGACGGTGGGAGATCCTGGAGCGTTGTAGTGCCCGAGGGTCTCGAGGCAGCGGCGTTCACGACGATCGCCGTCGACTCATCCGGGCACGGTGTCGTCGCCTCAGGCGGCCTGTTGCTCGTGACGGACGACGGGGGGCGCACCTGGCGGCCGCCGTCCTATGTCGGGCCGGGCCCCGGGGCGGCGTTCAATGACGTCGCACTGCACGACTCCCAAGCTGTGGCGGTGGGCGACAGCGGCGTGATCATGCGCAGCAGCGACGCGGGCGCAACTTGGCGCAAGCTGGCGTCGCCGACACTCAGCTCGCTCACCTCCGTAGCGATCGCCGGCGATGGCACGGCCGTCGCCGGCTCGGCCGCCGGAGAGATCCTCGTCGGCGTCGCTGACGCATGGGCGCTCGCCGGTGCCGTCGAGGGGATCGTCAGCTCCGTCGCGGCCTCCACCGACCCGGTGTGGGGTGACGGCCGGCCCGACCTCTTTGCGGCCACCGGCAGCGACGTGCTGGGCAGCGACGACGCGCTCACGTTCGCGTCCCTGCCCGGTCTGCCGGACCTGACCTCCCAGCCATGGCCGTCTCTGGCTTGGGCCGGCGCGCCCGAGCGCTGCCTGCTCATCGCCGGCGCCGGCAACGCCGGCTTCTTCGAACCGCTTGGTCAGAACTGGCTGCCCGGCTCCACGGGACTGGGTGGCACCAGTCGTGCGGTCGCCCCGGGTGGCCAGAGCGTAGCCTATCTTCTCGCGACCGACGGCCGCCTTGTGCGCACGTTGAGCGCCGGTCGCGAGCCTGCCACGGTCGAGCTGACGAAGAAGCGCATCGTGGCCGGAGAGACCACACGCCTCGCCGCGACGGTGAGCGTCGACGCGCCGGGCTCCGTGCTCCTGCGGCAGCGCGTCCCCGGTCGGCCTTGGGAGACGGCGCGTACTGCCTCGTGGGCATCCGGCGATTGGAAGCGAAGCCTATCGTTCCTCCTCGACCCGTCCCTTACGCACGAGTATCTGCTGGAGTTCAAGTATGGCGAGGACACCGTGGAGCTGGCCCCGCTCGCCGAGGTGGTCGTTGTGCCGAAGCTCGGCACGACGCGCTCACGCCTTGAGCTGCGCGTCGGAGACGTCTACCGGTTCTCCGGCTCGGTAACCCCCAAGCTCGCCGGCGAGACGGTGGGCCTGCTCACCGACCGCGGTGGGAGCTGGCGACCAGTCAGCCTTCAGGGCTCGGTCAAGCTGAAGGACGGGCGCACCTGGAGTAGCCGCCCGTTCGGAACGCCGAAAGCCGAGACGTATCGCCTGCGGGCGCATCTGCCGGGCACCCGCGCCCACGCCGAGGCCTGGAGCCGCACGCTGACCGTCACCATCCGCTAGCGGATCGCGCCTCGGCTCTGGCGCAACGTTTCTCGGGCACGCGGCGCGTGACCTTGGTCAGAGACGAGTCTCCCTCGCGCCTTCCGCGACCCGCGGGGCAGCGGCGGGCGAGTGCTTCGAGGGAAGACAAGAGAAGTCGGCGGATCCGTGTCTTCCTCCTCAGCGGACGAGCCTGCGCAGGCCCTGCGCGGCGGGGAAAGACGAGGAAACCGGGCCGCTCCTTATCCTCCCCTCACGCACTACCCCGCGTCGGCGCCGCCGGGGTCGTCGGCGAGGCTGTCGGAGCCGCCGCGGTGGTGTCGCCGCGGCCGCCGCGCGTCTTCGCGCGCCCTGCGCCGGGCCCGCCGGCTTGGTAGCATAGGGCGTCATCCGAGCGCACATCAGTCACTCATCATCGCGAGGTCACATGCGCGCCAGTCAACTGCTTCTGCCCACGGTCAAAGAGGATCCGGCCGGCGCCGAAGCCATCAGCCACAAGCTGATGGTGCGCGCCGGCCTCGTGCGCCAGCTCGCGGCA
>JAPLCM010000014.1 GCA_026392275.1 Actinomycetota bacterium
GTCACGCGTCACGAAGCCGATCTGCCGGAGCACCTCGCCGAGGAAGCGGACGTTCACGGGCCTGACCTCGCCGGCGTCCTCCGCGCCCTGGACCAGCTCGACGAACCGGTCGATGTAGCGGTCGACGACGGTCGTCCGCCAAACGAGCCGCGTCGACTCAAAGCGCGCGATGTCGGCGTAGAACGCCAGGGACATGGGGTGGAGGCTCTCTGCACCGGCGCGAAAGTAGCCGCGCGCGCGCTCCGAGGCGGACTGGCCCTCGGCGGAGCGGGCCTCGAGATCCGCGAAGGTGAGCTCGCCCCAGCGCGCGATGGCGAGCAGCACGAGGCTGTCCTTGCTCGACGCGAGCTTGTAGAGCGTCGCCACCGAGCATTGCAGCTCTCGGGCGATCTCCGAGACCTGGACCTCCGAGAAACCACGCGCCGCGATGATGCGCATGACTCCGTCCAGCAGCTCCGCCCGGCGCTTCTCATCCAGTCGTCTTGGCACTGTGATGGCCTCCCGAGCCGATTCGAGCGCTATTCTCGCAGAATGCCGGCCGACCGCCTCATTCTGCGCGCTCCGCCATCATCATGCCAGACATTGAAGTAACATCATTAGTATTGTATTACTCTGTCGAACACTCGATAGTGTCGCCGTCAGCACAAGGAGGACGCCGTGTCGAAGACAGTCGCCGAGATGATCGCGGAGGCCAAAGCCCAGATCGAGAGCGTGTCACCGACGGACGCCGCCGACGAGGCGGCGGCGGGCAAGGCGGTGCTTGTCGACGTGCGGGAGCCGGTGGAGTGGGAGCACCACATCGCCGGCGCGGTGCAGGTCCCCAGGGGACTGCTCGAGTTCGTCGCCGACCCCGCGAGCCCGAAGCACAGGCCGGAGCTGGACCCGGCCGGTCGCGTGATCGTGTATTGCCGCTCCGGCGCCCGCGCGTCTCTGGCCTGCGCCACGCTCAAGACCATGGGCTTCGAGAACGTCGCCAACCTCGAGGGCGGCTTCGGCGCCTGGCAGGAAGCCGGCCTGCCGAGCGCCGAGCACCACGACGGGATCTGATCACCCGACTCATCCGAAAGGACTCCGCAATGGCCGCAGAAGAGAAGAAGATCGATCTCAGTACCGTGCCGCTCAAGTGGGACGAGGTCTTCTACACGAACTGCCCGCTCGTCTCCGCCAGCAATGTCGACCAGGAGCTGGGCTGGACCCGAGAGGAGTACAAGAAGATCGGCGTCAAGTACGCCTTCCTGCGCTCCGTCCGTGAGAACAACTGGTACCCGCACTACATCCACAACCTCGACAACCTGTTCCGCTTCGGCGGCCTGTTCCCGCCGGTCGCGGTGCACGCCGACCGTCGCAGGACCAAACTCCTCGGGGCGACGCATGCGCCGCACGAGGGCGGCTGCATGTTGGTACGCGCCAGGGACGACATCTACCGGATGTCCGAGCTCAAGGGCAAGAAGGTCGGCCTCACGAAGAGCCTGAACACCATCAAGAACGACTGGTGGCGCATCCAGGAGGAGCAGGGCATCGAGCTCATGCTCCGCGTGAACGGCATGACCCGCGATGACGTGGACATCGTGGAGTTCCCGTATCCGGACGACTGGTACGACAACCCTGCCATGCTGGAACCCATGGAGAACCCGTCTGAACTGTGGCTGAAGCGTGACCACAAGCACGACCTGGCGTTCCGTCCGCTCGAGACCGCGCTGGAAAAGGGCGTCGTCGACGCCATCTACACGCAGACGGGTCCCTTCTCGCATCTGCAAGAGGCGACCGGCAAGTTCAAGGCAATCGAAGACCTCTCTCGGTACCCTGACTGGACCCTGCAGGTGGCCAACATCCCCGCCGTGATCACCTGCACCGACGTGATGGCCGAGGAGCACCCCGAGCTCGTCGTGACGTTCATGAAGGGCATGATCAAGGTGGGGCGCTGGGCCAACGAGCACAAGCACGCCGCCGCCGCGATCCTCGACAAGCAGACCTTCTACTTGGACGTCGAGGACACGTACCAGGGTATCAAGCACATCGACATGGTGCCCAACCTGTCGCCGCAGAACATGGCGTCCATCGAGATCGGCAAGGACTTCATGCTGACCCACGGCTACATCAAGAACGACTTCGACGTGCACGAGTGGGCGGCGCCGGAGTTCTTCGAGAAGGCGGCGGAAGAGCTGCTCCAGGAAGAGTGGAAGAAACGGAGCTTGGCGAAGCTTCCTGAGGGGGACGAGCTGGAAGTGTCGACGCATCGGCTCGGGTAGCCTCGAGGACACAAACAACGGCGGCGGGATCGGTGTGCTTCGATCCCGCCGCCGACCTCGTGGTTACCAACCGGCCGGCCCCCGTAGTTTCCCGAGGTCACAGCCTTCCGCATTTTGGCTAGCCTCCACGTGGACGCAGGTTGTGGAGTCGGGGCAAAGCTCCTTGTATGGGCACGTAACCATCTGGTAACGTCCGCGCAATCGCGTCACGCCATGCACAAGAGCGACGGGCACGGCCGGCTGGCGTCCCGCCGCAACGACCAGAACGGAGAGACCATGTGCTGTGTAATGACCCTGCTCGTCCTGCTCGGCGCCCGGGCCATCGACATCGTCTGGTGGATCGCGCAGCCGGCGCGCTGGGACGCTGCCTTCAGTTCCGCGCTTTGGCCCATCCTCGGCATCCTCATCGCGCCGTGGACGACGATGATGTACGTGCTCGTGGCGCCCGGCGGCGTGAACGGGATC
This sequence comes from Actinomycetota bacterium, assembly GCA_026392275.1. Taxonomy (GTDB): domain Bacteria; phylum Actinomycetota; class Thermoleophilia; order UBA2241; family UBA2241; genus CAIXSE01. Next base: position 2,715 of record JAPLCM010000014.1, read on the forward strand.
GACTGGCTGTGGGTCGGGCTCGCCGTGCTCGTCGATATCGCCTCCTACAGCGGCGGAGCTTACGGCAACCGCGACCGTATGCCCGGTTCGTCGCAGACGGCGTGATCAGAGAAGTGACGACACAACCAAGACTGGAGTGCCCATGAATGACACAAGCGTTGAAGAGCTCGGCCCGATCGACTACCTGGTCGTGGAGTTCCCCGCGGGCAAGGCCGCTTTCACGGGAGAGATGGGGGACAAGCTGAGGTCGCTGGTCGAGGGGGGCATCGTGCGCGTCCTCGACCTGCTCATCATCACCAAAGACGAGGACGGGGCCGTCGACGCGTTCGAAGTGGAGGATTTCGAGGACGGCGCGGCCGGCGCACTTCGCGACTTCGGCTTCGAGCTCGCGGAGCTGCTCTCCGAGGAGGACGTCGACCACATCGCCGCGGCGCTCGAGCCCGGCACCGTCGCCGCGGCTCTGGTCTGGGAGAACACGTGGGCGGCGCCGTTCGCCGCGTCGATCCGCCGCTCGGGTGGCCAGCTCGTGGCCAGCGGGCGCATCCCGATCCAGTCGATCCTCGCCGCCCTCGAGGCGTCCGGGGACGTCGCAGCAACGGAAGGAGCCTGAGATGCCCCTTGGCCCAGGACGCAGAGGACGTGGCGTGATCGGACGACCGGTCGCGCGCACCGCCGCCGTGGTCGGTACCGCGGCCGTCGTGGCACATGGCGTGGGTCGGCGAAGCGATCGCCGTGGCGGCCGCCGGGACGACCGGCAGGATCGCCGCGGGCGATGACGCCAAACGTATAGGCTACGCTCCGACGACACATCACCAGGAGAGGGAGTTCAGATGAGTGAACTGATGGTACTCGGCTTCGAGAACGAGATGGAGGCCGACCGCTTCGGCATCGCCCTGGCGCAGATGCAGAAAGACATGATCGTGCAGCTGCAGGACGCCGCCGA
>JAPLCM010000045.1 GCA_026392275.1 Actinomycetota bacterium
CTCCAATGCAGACCATACGTTCGATCTGGAGAACCCCCGGGACGTCGCCCGGCTGGAGCAGCCGCAACTGGCCCTGGAAGCGCGGAGAACGCGAGCAGGCTATGGCTGCGGGTTGGGTTGCCGCGATCTTTCCTGGCGGCGACCGAGGCAGCAAGCTTGGTCTGGCGCCGGCAGTACTTCTCGACGTCGGCAAGCGGGTCGCGTGCAGGCCCAAGCTGTTCCCGCGGGACAGCGGCGTGCTGCACGTCCTATCGGCTGTCGGAGAACGTCCGCGTGCTCCCGCTGCGCGACCTCGACGCTACCTGGGACTACGAGAGGTAGGCGGTGTCAGGGCCGGGCGCGAGGTTCGAGGCGGCGGCCGTCCAGAATCCCCTCGATCGTCTGGTCGAGCCCATCAATGAAGGCCACGGCCTGCTCGAACCATTCGGCGACCTTTTCAGGCTGGATCTGCACGAAGTCGCCGTAATCGCTCTTCTGCCTGAAGTCGTACATACGCGCGAACAAGCGCCCCTGTTCCACCGGCACTATGCCGACCTTGACGAAGCGCTCGTTGAAGAGCGCGCGGACTCCCGAGTGCTTCGCGGAAGCCGGGCTGCCATCGCGCATCAGCATGCGGGCGTCGGCCAAGGTCTCTCTGGCCCTGTCTCTGCGAAAACGGATGAGACGGTCGTTCATACCGCCAGCCCTTCGCGCTCGATGTTGCGATGGAGGAACATGCCGGCGGCGAGGTCGGAATCCCAGAAGGCCTTTTCGTAGACGACGACGCCGAGTTCCAGCTCCAGGTCGTAGGATGCGTCGAAGACCCGTTCTTCGATCGCGTGATCAACCGGCCCGGGAAGCAAAACGAGGACGTCGATGTCGGAGTACTCGCTGTCTTCACCGCGTGCGACCGAGCCAAAGAGCCTGAGCTCCACTTCAGGGCCAAACAGTGCGACCAGCCTGCCCTTCAGTTCCCGAAGTGCCGATGCTGCGTCCGACTTCATGAGCGCTGCAACCTCTCGATTGATTTCACCCGCGACTATACTCCCATACGGGCTGGCACTTGGTGGGCCCGCGAAGACCCATCGGGGGCGATGGAGTTACGACGAGTGGGCGCCGGGTGCGCTCAGCGTCACGATAGAGCGCGACTTGCTCGGCTGTCGTCGAGCTCGCCGCGCGGCGGCGAGCATACCAGCGACGCCCGGCGCGATGCAGGCCGGCGGCGCAGCGAGCCCGGCCGTGTCTGGTAGAATCGGCCTTCCGGCCTTTCGGCCCGCCGACCTTCCGGCCCGCCGGCCCGCCGCCCGACGAAAGCGAGTCACGTGAGCGACCAGCAGCCCCGGTTTCGCGAGGTGCCCTCGCGCGTCGACTTCCCGGCGCTCGACGCCCGCGTGAGCGCCTTCTGGAAGGAGCACCGCATCTTCCAGCAGAGCCTCGAAGGCCGCGACGACGCCCCCGTGTACGTGTTCTACGAGGGTCCGCCCACGGCCAACGGGCTGCCCGGCGCGCACCACATCATCTCGCGCATCTTCAAAGACCTCTTTCCGCGCTACAAGACGATGCGCGGCTACCGCGTGCCGCGCAAGGCCGGCTGGGACACGCACGGTCTGCCCGTGGAGCTCGAGGTCGAGCGGCAGCTGGGCATCGACGGCAAGCAGCAGATCGAGGACTACGGGGTCGCCGCGTTCAACAAGCTGTGCCGCGAGAGCGTCACCGCGTACCTCGAGGAGTGGGAGCGCTTCACCGAGCGCATCGGTTTCTGGGTCGATCTCGGCGACGCCTACTACACGTTCGACAACGAGTACATCGAGTCGGTGTGGTGGCTGCTGCGCCAGATCTGGGACAAGGGCCTGCTGTACCAGGGCCACAAGGTCGTGCCGTACTGCCCGCGCTGCGGCACGGCGATCAGTAGCCACGAGGTCGCGCAGGGCTACAAGGATGTCACCGAGGATTCCATCTACGTGCGCTTCCCGCTGAGGCCCGAGGCGGCGGCCACGCTGGGCGCGCCTGCCGGCGCGCCCGTCTCCCTGGCCGTGTGGACCACCACGCCGTGGACGCTCATCAGCAACGTCTCCGCCGCCGTCCACGCCGACGTCACCTACGCGCTCGCCCTGAGCCGCGGCGAACGCTTCGTGATCGCCCGCGAGCTCGTCGAGAAGGTGCTCGGCGGCGAGGCCGTCGTCGAGCGCGAACTGCCGGGGCGCGAGCTGCTCGGCCTCGAGTACGAGCCGCCGTTCGCCTTCATGGAACTCGATAAGCGGGCGCACTTCGTGGTCGCCGCCGACTATGTCACGACCAGCGACGGCACGGGCATCGTGCACATGGCCCCCGCCTTCGGCGAGGACGACATGCGCGTGGGCCTCGAGAACGACCTGCCGGTCGTGAACGCCGTCGATCTCGAGGGCAGGTTCGTGGCCGCGGTCACGCCGTGGGCCGGCATCTTCGTCAAAGACGCAGACCCGGCCATCATCGCCGATCTCAAGGCTCGTGGCATTCTGCTCGGCGTGGAGCCTTACGAGCACAGCTACCCCTTCTGCTGGCGCTGCGACACGGCGCTGCTCTACTACGCCAAGCAGACGTGGTACATCCGCACCACGGCCATCAAGGATCAGCTCATCAAGGCCAACGACGACGTCGTCTGGCACCCCGAGCACATCAAGAACGGGCGCTTCGGCGAGTGGCTGGCGGGCAACGTCGACTGGGCCCTGGGCCGCGACCGCTACTGGGGCACGCCGCTGCCGGTCTGGCGGTGTGAAGCAGGACACACGCACTGCGTGGGGTCCATCGCCGAGCTGCGCGAGATGGCGGCCGGGCCCGTTCCAGAGGATCTGGAACTCCACCGGCCTTACGTCGACGACGTGCTGCTCACCTGCCCCGAGTGCGATCGCCCCATGCGTCGCGTCGACGAGGTCATCGACGCCTGGTTCGACTCCGGCTCCATGCCGTTCGCGCAGTGGCACTACCCGTTCGAGAACGCCGACAAGTTCCGCGAGCGCTTCCCCGCCGACTACATCTGCGAGGCCATCGACCAGACCCGCGGCTGGTTCTACAGCCTGCTCGCGGTCGCCACCCTGGTCGAGGGGCGCAGCTCCTTCAAGCGCGTGCTCTGCCTGGGCCACATCCTCGACGGCGACGGGCAGAAGATGAGCAAGAGCAAGGGCAACGTCGTGCAGCCCGACGACATCCTCGACAAGCAGGGCGCCGACGCCTTCCGCTGGTTCATGTTCGCCGGCCAGAACCCGTGGAGCCCGCGGCGCTTCAGCGCCGACATGGTCGACGAGGTGGTGCGCAAGTTCCTGCTCACGCTGTGGAACACGTACAGCTTCTTTACGGTGTACGCCAACATCGACGGGTTCGACCCGGCGGCCGACGACGTGCCGCTCGAGGAGCGGCCGCTGCTCGACCGCTGGCTCACGAGCGAGCTCAACGCGCTCGTGCAGACGGTCACCGAGGGTCTCGAGCAGTACGACGCCACCGGCGCCTGCCGGGCGATCCAGCAGTTCGTCGACGACCTCAGCAACTGGTACGTGCGCCGCAGCCGGCGCCGCTTCTGGAAGAGCGAGAGCGACCGCGACAAGCTGGCGGCGTACCACACGCTCCACGAAGCGCTGGTCGCGGTGACCAAGCTGCTGGCGCCGTTCACGCCGTTCGTCGCCGAGGAGCTCTACCAGAACCTCGTGCGTGAGGTCGACGCAGGCGCCCCCGAGAGCGTGCATCTGTGCGCCTGGCCGGTGGCCGACGAGCAGGCCATCGACGCCGGCGTGTCGTTCGACATGGCCGCCGCGCGCCGCGTCGTCGAGCTGGGTCGCGCGGCGCGTAACGCCGCCGCCGTCAAGACCCGTCAGCCGCTGGCCGAGGTCGTCGTGGCGCTGCCCGAGGCCGAGCGTGGCGCCCTCGAGCGCCTACGCGACGTCGTCCTCGACGAGCTCAACGTCAAGGCCCTGCGCTTCGCCGGCGACGAGAGCGAGCTGGTGGCGTACACGGTGAAGCCCAACCTCAAGGTCCTGGGGCCGCGGCTGGGCAAGCAGCTCGGCGCTCTGCAGGCGGCGCTCAAAGACGCCGACGCCGCCGCTCTGGTCGCCGAGCTCAGAGCAGCCGGCGGCGTTACCTTCGCGGTCGGTGAGGGCGAGCTCCGTCTCGTGGAAGAAGACCTTCTGGTCGAGACCGGCTCGCCCGAGGGCTACCAGGTCGAGTCAGACTCCGGCCGTACCGTGGCGCTCAAGACCGCGGTCGACGACGCCCTGCGCGAGGAGGGCCTGGCGCGCGAGTTCGTGCACGCCGTGCAGCGCGCGCGCAAGAATGCCGGTCTGCGCATCGAAGATACCATCAGGCTGACGTTGTCGCTGCCCGTCGAGCTGCGCGTGCTCGTCGAGCGGCATGCGGCCACCATCAAGGCCGAGACTCTGGCCAGCGAGCTGAACGTCGGCGAGGCTCTCGGCGACCACCACGAGACGGCACGCGTGGAGGGACACGACATCGGTATGGGCCTGACCGTGACGGGTACCATCTTCACCGTCACCTACGGCTGACGGCACCACCGGCGCCCCGAGGCGCCGGCGACGAAGGGAGACGCCGTGGAAGAGATGCGCGAGGCTTCGCTCGGTCTTCTCGTCGAGCTGGCGCGGCCCACTTCGCACGACACCGTGCTCGACTATGCCTCGGGTGCCGGGATCGCCGGCTTCTCCGTGGCCCCCGACGTGCGCACGGTCATGGCTGCCGACGAGCTCCCCGACATGCTGGAGGAGGGCAAACGGCTGGCCGGCGAGCTGGGTCTGGTCAACGTCGCCTTCAAACTCGTCGATCTCTACGCGCTGCCCTACGACAGCGACGCCTTCAGCCTGGTCGTCTGTCGCAACGCCTTCCACCTGCTGCCCGAGCCGGTGGCCGCGCTCGCCGAGCTGCGGCGCGTGACGAGCGCTGGGGGCCGGATCGTGCTCGTCGACCCGGTCGTCGACGACGTCACCGACAAGCCCTTCAACGACATCGCGCGCCTGCGCGAGCCGGCGCATCGCCGGCACTATCTTGAGGAGCAGTTCGACGACCTCGTCGCCCAGGCCGGCCTCCAGGTGACGGCACGCGGCCGCCTGCGCCGCACCATCGACCTCGATTACTGGCTGCAGGCAGCGGCGGTGCCGGCCGCCAAGGCCGGGCTCATCCGCGGCCGCTTCAGGGAGCTGCCTGTGGACGTGCAGGCGCGCCTGGACATCGCTTTCGCCGACCGCCTGGTGTCGTTCAGCTACGACATCGTCGGCCTGCGCCTGGAGCGTGCTTGACCGACACGCACTTCTACCGCAGCCGCTCCCGTGAGCGGCGGCGGCGGGCTCGCCGCCGCCTTCTCTTGATCGCGGCGCTCGTCGCGGCGGCCGTCCTCGTCGTCGCGGCCGCCGGCCCGTGGTTCGGCCACCTCGGGCTGCCCTGGCCCGGTGGAGGCGTGGCCGCGGGCGGCGTGGCCGAGGGTGGCGTGGCTGCGGGTGGCGTGAACGCTGCCGGGGTGAGCGTCAGCGGCGCCGACGACGCCTGGCACAACGCGCCCGTCGAGCTGCGCTTCAAGACGCTCGAGGGAGACCCGACCGCGGCAGAGTGGCGGGTCGACGGCGGCGCCTGGCACAAGTCCCCCAAGGCGCGCGTCGCGGCGCCGATGAGCCATGGCAACGATGGCGAGCACGTGGTCGAGGTGCGCGCCGTCGGCGGCGGGCAGGTGGTCGGCTACGCGGTGCGCATCGACACCACGCCCCCCAGCATCGCCGACGTCTCCGTGAGCCCCGCACGGATCAGTGCCGCGCGGACGCTCAAGCTGGGCTTCGACGTGCCTGCCGGCGCGGCCGCGGTCATGGTCGACTGGGCGGTGCTCGATACGCTTGGTGAGGCGGTCGGCAAGCGCGGCGCGCCGCATCCGGCCGCCGGCCCCGAGACCGTGGGCTGGGCGGCGCGCTCCGCTTCCGGCGGCGCGCTCTTCCCGGGCACGTATCGCCTGCAGGTGACGGCGCGCGACGCGGCGGGCAACGAGGCCACGGCGACCGCCTCGCTGGCCTGCGACGCCCCCGTTCGGGCCAAGCTGATCACCAACCTGCCCAAAGCGGGCAAGCTGGTGGCGCTCACCTTCGACGGGGGCTCGGGCTACGCCTGGCGCCACATCATGACGGCGCTCACCAAGCTGAACGCCAGGGGTACGTTCTTCTGCACGGGAGTCAGCGTGGACAAGTACCCGGAGGTCGCGCGCGAGGCGATCGCCCAGGGGATGGTGATCGGAAACCACTCCTACGACCATCCGAACTTCCAGGTGTTCGGTTACGACGCGGCGCGGCGCCAGCTGCTCCGCAACGCTGAAGCCTGGTGGAAGGCCTGCGGCGCCACCCCGACGCCCTTCTTCAGGCCGCCGTACGGGTCGTACAACGACACGACCCTCAAGGCGGCCGGCAGCGCGGGCTACGTCTTCGTGGTCAATTGGGACGTCGACACCGGCGACTGGTCGGGCGCGCCTGCGGCGAAGATCGCGCGGCGCGCCATCGAGGGTGCCCGCCCGGGCAGCATCATCTGCATGCACACGGAGTGGACCACGCAGGCGGCCATCCCGGCGATGGTCAAAGGCCTGCGGGCCAAGGGCCTTGAGCCCGTCGGCCTCGACGAGCTGTTCCGGGCCGCCGGGCTCCTCTGACGCGGCCCCCGCGGGCCGCCGGGCTGCTCTGACGCGGCCCCCGCGGGCCGCCGGGCTGCTCTGACGCGGCCCTCGCGGGCCGCCGGGCTCGTCCGCCGCGGCCGCCTGCGCTGCACCATGGACATCGCCTTCGCCGACCGCCTGGTTTCGTTCAGCCACGACATCGTCGGCCTGCGCCTGGAGCGTGCTTGACGCCAGCCGCGTCTCGACTCAGAAGCCCTCGGACTTCAGGAAGTCCGCGGTCTCCCGCTCGACCGTTCCGAATCTCGTCTCGACGAGAACCGTCGCCGGTCGTGTGTGGACGTCGGTACCGGGCAAGCGATCGGCGTCGCCCGCAGCGGTCTCCGGCTCCGCGAGTGCCGACCGCTGTCTGAGGTGCTCGTACCGGTCACGTGAGAGGAGCACGGCAGTCACGCGCCCGTGCTGGGTGACGAAGATGGGCGCGCCCGAGGCCACCGCGCTGCCGATGACCCCCGCCGCATCCCGGCGAAAGTCGGTGATGGTGACGATGTCCGGTGCTGGTTCCAAGAGCGCCTCCCGTGCGGACCGACAACAGAGGGACAGCAGAGGGACCGATGGCGCCCAGGCCG
>JAPLCM010000107.1 GCA_026392275.1 Actinomycetota bacterium
GCGGCGAGCGCGCTCGGCATGCCGTTCGGCCCCTCCGGGTTCACGTAGATGAGACCCATCTGGACGGCGGCCAGCGGGTTGGCGAGCTCGCGCTCGCCGCCGTAACGCTCGTCCGCCAGCCACGTTTGCTCGGCGCCCCAGTAGATGTCGTCCGGCTCCCACACGTCCTCACGGCCGCCGCCGAAGCCGAACGTCGCGAACCCCATCGACTCCATGGCACAGGTGCCGGCGAGGATCATGAGGTCTGCCCAGGAGATCTTGCGGCCGTACTTCTGCTTGATCGGCCACAGCAGCCGGCGTGCCTTGTCGAGGTTGCCGTTGTCGGGCCAGCTGTTGAGGGGGGCGAACCGCTGCGCCCCCAGGCCCCCGCCGCCGCGACCGTCGCTGATGCGGTACGTGCCGGCGCTGTGCCAGGCCATGCGGATGAACAGCGGGCCGTAGTGACCGTAGTCGGCCGGCCACCACTCCTGCGAGTCCGTCATCAAGGCGATGAGGTCGCGCCGGACGGCGTCCAGGTCGAGGGTGGCGAACTCGGCGGCGTAGTCGAAGTCAGCTCCCATCGGGTCGGCAGCCGGGGAGTTGCGGTGCAGCACCGTCAGGTCGAGCTGGTTGGGCCACCACTCCCGGATCCTCATCTCCGGGGCCGTGTGGGCCGGGCTGGTGCTTTCGTCGGGCATGTCAATCGCTCCTCTCATGGCGGCGGCGCCGCTGCCGGGAACACGGGCGTGCGTGCTTGGCGGTCATGCCGTGGTCGCCTCCCTGCTCTGGCAAGGCGCACACACCCCGCGGAACTGGACGGATATCGCGTCGCATCGCCCGATTCGGGCGACCTCCGCTGTCGGTCGGATGGCGTCGAGGTCGGCGTTCTCCACGTCACGGATCAGCCCACAGTGCGTGCAAACGAAGTGGTGGTGCCGGGCCGGGTTCGCGTCGTAGCGCGCGGGTCCCGGCGTGAACAGGACTCGCAAGATGAGCCCGCGTTCAGCGAGTGTCGCCAGCGTGCGGTACACGGTATCGAGTGAGATGGTCGGGACCCGCTCCCGCACGGCCCGGTAGACGGTCTCGACATCCGGGTGCGTCTCATCGGCGGCGATGACGCGCACGATCTCGAGCCGCTGATGAGTCAACCGGAGGCCGGCCTCGCGAAGGCCACGCGACAGCTGGTCGACGCGACGCGCCACCTCATCGACTCGCGCGGCCACTGCACTCCTGTCCTTCGAGGATTGCTGCGCTTGTTGCAGTAGCGTTCTTATATAGGAGCAAGACGACGAAAACAAGCGTTGGATGGCGTTTCGGGCAGGGAGGAAGCTGTCTGGTCAGGCCCTTCATCGAAGCCCCTCTACCTGTGCCAGGGGCAGCATTCGACGCTGCGAATGAGCCCCGCGACTCGTCTTGCTCACGCAGGGTCGACTCGCATGCCGTCGGTGCTGCCCGAGTCCTGGTCCGCGTCCCGTGACCCGAGCAACCCGATCGCGATCGCTCTGAGCCCGAACTCGAAGGCCGCTTGCGTGTCCTGGCGAGGTTGGGCGGCCGCCTCGCTCAAGTAGGGGAACTGGTCGGGTGAGGCGAGGGCGACCAGGGCTTCCGCGTCGCGGTTGCCCGGATCGGCCATCTCGTTCGCGATGATCGCCGCATAGCCACGCACTGCGGCCGTCAGGACGTGCATCCCGGCCACCGCGTGCTCGGGCGGAACGCCGCCGCTGCGAAGGATGGCGACCATGACCTCGACCGGTGCGAGAGCTGCCGGCGTGGCGGGGCCACGGACCAGCAGGAGCGGCATAGCGTTCCGGTGACGGACGAGCACCTCTGCGTAGGCCTTGGCGGCGCGGATGAGTCGCTCCTCGGCCGGCGCGGACGGGTCGTCAACGCCAAGGTCGATCTCGGCCATGACGGCTTCGACGACCGCGTCCAGGAGCGCCGCCTTGTTCGGCAGGTAGTAGTAGACGGCCATGGGATCCATGCCCAGTTCGGCGCCCAGGCGGCGCATCGTGAGGGCGTCCAGCCCCTCGGCGTCCACCAGGGCGATGGCGGTGTCCACGATGCGCTCGCGGGAGAGCGGCTGTCGGGGCTTGGGCTTGGCGGTCATGGGCTGATTCCTTCGCGCGACGACTTGACAACTGCATTCTACGTCGTAGAATCTGGAACTGCAAGTAGTCTACAGCGTAGAAACGAGGGCGGGTCAGTGCCCGCCGAAGGAGTGGATCGCAATGGATAGGCATGCCTCAGTGAGTCGAGCAAAGCGTGTTGGCACCGGTCTGAGCTTCATCATCTCCCCGCTGGTGTTCGTCTTTGCGTTCTCGCTCCACCCAGGTCTTCTGCACCCTCATCTGCTGGGCCCGGAAGGACTCATCCTCAGGGCCCACAATGCCGGCTTGCTGCAGTTCGGCCACGTGCTGGTCACGTTGAACACGGCGCTCCTGGTCGTGATCGCCGTGCACTTCATGAAGCTGCTGGATCGCACTTCGTGGGCTTGGGCCGGTCTGGTCGGTGCAACGGTGGGCATCCTCGGGGCGATCATCCTGGCGGCGGACAAGGGCGCGCTCTGCCTGACCATGTCGGCTCTGGATACCGTGCCCGCGAGCAAGTTTGCCGCGATGATGCCCGGTCTGCTCGCCATGTTCTCGCACAAGGGCTGGATGGTGTTGCTGTGGGGCATCGTGCTCCTGCCGCTGGGCTTCGCGATCCTGGCCATCGCGTTGCTCAAGACCGAGTCCCTTCCTCGCTGGCAGAGCGCGTGCTTCCTGGCGGGCGTGCTGTTCGTGGGGTTCCCCGACGGCGCCGAGATCATCAACCTGACTGCCTCCATCCTGATGGCCGTGGCGCTGGTCCCGTACGGGATGCGGATGCTTGCGCCGCAAGATCTGGTGGGCAGAGCAGCAGCCCCAGCCCCAGCCCGAGCCTCAGCCTCAGCCGGCGAGTCACTCCGTGTGCTGGAGGCCCTGCCCGAGGCCGGCATCGACGCGCGGCCCGGGGCACGTCAGTCCTGCGCGACCTGCCGCCGCAAGTAGCAGACCGACCAGCTCGTCGATCACGCTCGAGAATGGAGTCCAGAATGGACACGAACGAACGCAACGCCGGATCGCCCCCACGGGTGACCGCCTTGCGTCGGAACAGGTGGCCGGAATCGCCGGAGGGGGGTAGTCGGCCAGCTCCTCCTCCCTTGGTGCCGGCTTCACCCGCTGCTCACGGTGATGGCCGGGCCGGGCGATGCGGCCCGGATCCGCACTGCGTCTGGCGCGGCTGCCGGCGTCGCCCGGCGGGGTAGTGCGAAACGGTAAGATAGTGAGAGGGTCGCTTCTTAACTTACCGTTTCGCACCATGCCGCCCGGCAGCCGCGGCGAGAGGGGCACGACTGCCGGTGGGGCGCGGCGCCGCCGCGCCGCCGCCGCGCCGCAGGCCGGGTCTTGACCTCGAGGCTGAGAGACCGTTGCCGGCGGTCGTCACGCCTGGCCCTGCAGCACCCTCTCCACCGCAACCTTCTCCACCTTCGCCGGTCAGCAGGTAGCGCAGGAGGAGCCGACCGACTACCGCCCCTTCGCCGGAATCCGCATGTATCCCGGGTTCCTGAAGGAAGTGCTCACGGGATACGTGGGCGGCGTCCACATCACGCTTTGCTTCCTCGTGGCGGCAGCGGTACTGACGAAGGTCCCGATCGCCATGATCGTGCTGTCCAGGCCGCCCGTCGTCCCGTCCGCACTGGATGCCGGCATCCCAGCGTGCCGCTCTTGCTCGATGGAGAGGGGCGGAGACCGCGTGACTCCGCCTTGGGCGAGCGGCGCAGCAGGCGAAGACGCCTCTGCCGCCGAGCCCGTAGACCGATGTCGTTTCATCGTCTAGGGTGGCCAGCGTCACGGCAATGGCGTTTACTCAGCTCGACCGAGGTGTGGAGCTGTGTCTTGCCCGTAAGGAAGGCTGACAGTGGTGCAGGACATGAGGTCTGTTGAAGTCTGCTTCTCACCGGAGCTGTTCCAGGATGTCGTGACGACGGGCGACTTCATCGTCGTGCTGGTGGACATCCTGCGCGCCACGACCACCATCTGCACCGCGGTCGGGAACGGAGTTGAGGCGATCATCCCTGTCGCCACTCATGAAGAGGCGAGACGGCTCAAGTCACAGGGGTACCTGGTCGCCTCCGAAAAGGATGGCGTCCAAGTCGACTTCGCTGATTTCGGGAACTCCGCCTTCAGCTTCACCAGAGAGGCGATCGGCGGGAAGACGCTCGTCTACTGTACGACCAACGGTACGCGCGCGCTCGAGATGGCGAAAAGCGCCAGCAGCATCGCGATCGGAGCGTTCATCAACCTCTCGGCCGTGACGGAGTGGCTTGCCGGGCAGCAGAAGAACGTGGTCGTCCTGTGCTCAGGCTGGAAGAACAAGTTCTGCCTCGAGGACACTCTCTTTGCCGGGGCACTGACGCGCAGATTGCTGGATACAGGCTTGTTCCACTCTGAGTGTGATTCGGCCAACGCCTCGATGGATCTTTGGAACCTGGCCGAGAGCGATGTGCTGGGCTACGTCGAGAAGGCTGCGCAGCGCCACCGTTTGAAGAAGCTGGGGCTGGACGACGTGATCCCGTACTCGTTCGCGTGCGACCAGGTGAAGGTCGTGCCGGTGTTCGACGGCAAGCTGATCAAGGGGACGTGGCTGACCCACCGACCTTTTGACCTTCGCCCGGAGGTTCGAAGGCGGTCAGCTTAGGTCCACCATCCGCCGTCCGGATCGAGACTCCTCACCCCTCCCGCGCTCGCGCTGCGCACCGGCGTACCTCGATGGTTCTCGCGCCGATCGACGCAGGCTTCGGTCAGAGCCGTCCACGCTCGACCAGTTCGCTCACTGGGACAGCTTCGACCCTGTCGGCCAGAGGGTAACGCCGTTCGCCGGGGTACACCACGGCGACGCGATCAAGCTCCAGATCGGCCAGCGCGATCTTGATGGACGGTGTCACCCGCGGGGCGTCGGTGCGCTTGCACTCGACTCCCAGGAGGCGGCCTCCGCGTCGCAGGAGCAGGTCGATCTCGGCGCCCTGGTGGGTGGCCCAGAAGAAGGCCTCGTCGTGCGGCTCGGCCACCAGGACCTGCTCGATGGCAAACCCCTCCCATGAGGCTCCGAGTTTGGGGTGACTCATCAGGGCCTTCGCTGTGTCGATGCCCAGCAACTGATGCAGCAGGCCGCTGTCACGCACGTACACTTTGGGCGCCTTGACCTGCCGCTTGCGCAGATTGGCGTGCCACGGCTGGAGTTGCCTGACCATGAAGGCATCCGTCAGCAGATCGAGGTAGCGTCGTACGGTCGAATCACTCACGCCCAGCGTGCGCGCGGGGTCGGCGGCATTCCACGTATGACCGTGGTAGTGGGCGACGATAGTCCAGAAACGGCGCAACGCGGTCGCCGGCACACGGACTCCCCACTGCGGCAGATCACGCTCCAGTAGAGTCTGAATGAACTCACTTCGCCACGAGAGGCTGTCCGTCTCAGTCGCCGCCAGGTACGACAGGGGAAAGCCGCCGCGGCGCCACAGATCCTGGAGGCCGCTCGCCTCCACCTCGCCCAGCGAGAATCCGCCGATGGTGATGCGTTCTGATCGTCCGGCCAGGCTCTCCGACGTCTGCCGCAGCAAGTCGCCTGAGGCGCTGCCCAGGATCAAGAAGTGCGCGGGGCTTGGCCTCCTGTCGACCAGGACGCGCAGAATGGGGAAGAGGTCTGGTCGGCGCTGCACCTCGTCGATCACCACGAGTCCCTCGAGCGGGCGCGAGCCAGGCTCGTTGACTACCATGAAAATCCTGTATTTAGCGACCGTTTTTCATGGTGTTTCTTGTAGAGGGCATCAAGGATGAGTCGCATGCCGACGGGCAACCACGGACCCGAGCGCTCGGTGCTCACGCGAGGTTCCCCACCTCGAGGGGGGTGTCCTTCGGAACCTTGCGGCAGGGGAGATCGCGGTCGTCCACGCTGACGAGGGATCAGCACCGAAGCATCGAGGGCTCTGCCGTGTCAAAAGTACGATGGGGCAGCGAGTCCCAACGGCTGCCCCTGCCCACAAGCGAGTATGCTGAGGTGAGCCGTGGGAGCGGGGGTCATGACTGTCAGGGAACCGAGTCCCGATGCAGTGACCGCGAGCGGACACGACGACCGGCAGCCTGTGCCGCCGGCCGTGGTCGAGGCCGCCCGTGCGGGGGATCCCGACGCCTTCATGGCCATCTACGGCGCCTACGACGCGCGCCTGCGCGGCCTCGCGTTCCGCACGCTCGGCGACCCCGACCTGCTCGACGACGCGATGCAGGATGTGGCCGTCAAAGCCTTCCTCGGGCTGCCCCACTTCCGCGGGGACTGTGCCGTCGGGACCTGGCTGTTTCAAATCACCTACCGCACCTGCCTGAACCTCCAGCGCGGCCGCGGCCGCGTGGTGCCGCTGCCGGACGTCGAACTGCTGGCGGACGACGCGACCGCGGATCCCACAGAGTTCGTCCTGCTGCGCATCGAGTTGGCCGCCGCGCTGGCCTCGCTGACGGCCGCCCAACGAGCCGTGGTCTTCCTGGTCCTGGAGGAGGGACTCGACCACCAAACGGCGGCGCGCGTCCTCGGCGTGCCGCCCGGGACGGTCGCCTCGCGGCTGTCGGCCGCGCGCGCCGCCCTGGTCAAGTGCCTCGAAGGCCCGCGACGAGATGAGGAGATGCAGTGAGCGACCAGCAGGACAGGCGGCTTCGCGAGGCGCTGCGCAGCCTGCAGCCGCCGCCGCCGACGGCCGACGCCCGCGAGCGGGTCCGCGCCGCCGTCGAGGCGGTCGCTGCGGACGCGGCCACAGAACGCGCGGCGACTGCGCCCGTGGCTGCAGAACAGCCGGCCTCTCGGCCCTGGCGCTTCATGGCGGTCTTCGCCCGTCGTCGCCGGCTGGCGTTCGGCCTCGCGGCCCTCGCCGCCGTCGCGCTCGTCGCCGGCCTCCTCCTCGTCGGTCCGCCGGGAGGCGGCGGGCCCGAGCCGGTCAGCGCCAGCCAGGTACTGCACCGAGCCATGCGCGCGCTCTCGTCTGGCCGCACGCTCGCCGCCACGGTGACGATTCGCGCCGTGCAGACCAACACGTGGACCGGCCAGAGCCACTACGATGTCGAAAGCTACGGTCTCCTGCTGCGGGCGGACGGCAGCTACAGGCTCTCGCGCCACGGGCCCTCCCGGTTCGGCTGGTCGCCGACCGGCAGGTCCCATCCGGCCGCCGACGTCGTCTACGACGCGCGACGTGGAGTCCTCAGCACCTACTCCCGCACGTGGGGCCTGATTAAGCGCTACGGCTACCCGCCGGGTCCCCCCGACCGCTGGGCGGGGACCGTGACGGCGGGCGACCCCGGCGCGACAGCGCGCGCGCTCGAGGTTGTCGGCGCTGCCCGACTGAAGACGAGCAGCTACCAGGGACGCCCGGCGTGGATCGTCACCTGCTCGCTCGCCTCGGGACCGTCCCGCCCGGCGATCACCGCCGAGTGGCCCATCTTCGAGATCACGATCGACAGAGCGACTTCCTTCCCCGTCCGGTTCCGGATGCTGCAGGATGGCCTGTTGCAGATGGAGGTCCTCTTCAGCCGCATGCGGATCGACGCTCCTCTGCCGGATCGGGCCTTCGAGCTGAAGGCTCCGGCCGGCACCAAGG
>JAPLCM010000160.1 GCA_026392275.1 Actinomycetota bacterium
GAGGATGGCCAGGAGGCTCATCGGTCAGCCCCTTCGGGCGGCGTCGTCCCGCCCCGGGTCATCCACAGCGAGACCAGCACCGCGCCGCCCACGGCGACCACGATGACGCTCAGCGACACGTAGGTGGGGACGTGGATCACCCGGCTCAAGAGCATCTTGACGCCCACGAACCCGAGTACCAGCGCCAGACCCCAGCTGAGGTAGGCGAAGCGCTGCAGGCTGCCGGCGAGGGCGAAGTAGAGCGCCCGCAGGCCGAGGATGGCGCAGACGTTCGACGTGAAGGCGACAAGAAGGCGTCGTCGGTCACGGCGAGCACGGCCGGCACCGAATCGACGGCGAACAAGACGTCGGCGGACTCGACGGCCACCAGGGCGATCATGAGCGGGGTCAGCATACGGCGTCCGGCCTTCCTGACCGTGAACGCATTGCCCTGGTACTCTACGTCCACGTTGAACAGGCGGCGCGCGGCGCGCACCAACGGATTGCGCTCGGGGTCGGCCTGCACGCCGTGTGCACGGATCAGGCAGTACGCGGTGAAGACGAGCAGGGCGCCGAACAGGTAGATGACCCACGCGAAGCGCTCGAGGATGCTCACGCCCACGAGGATGAAGACCCCGCGCATCAGGATGGCCCCGAAGATGCCCCAGAACAGTACTTTGCGCTGGTTGCGCAGCGCGACGCCCAGCGAGCCGAACACGATCATGAAGACGAACAGGTTGTCGATGCTCAGCGATTCCTCGATGAGGTAGCCGGCCAGATACTCCTGGGCGGCGAGCCCGCCGCGCCACGCCCAGACGGCCAGCGAGAGGGAGAGGCCGAGGGAGATCCAGACGGCGCTCCAGATGAGGGCGCTGCGCGTTGTCATGATCTCGCCGCGCCGGCTGAGCACGCCGATGTCCAGGATGAGCAGAGCCGCGACACCGACGAGGAACACGATCCACGGCGTGGGCTGCGCGACCGTCATCGACCGGCCCGCACTGCCGCACACCCGCTCAAGGAGCTGCTCATACCGGCCTCCGTCGCCCGCGCCTCGCGTTTCTCGGCGTGCGGGCAAAAAGAAGGACCCCCGACACGACGACGTGCCGAAGGTCTTGCCGCTCTTGTGCGCGACCGGGGCGCGTGCCCGGGATGTCGATCGCGCCGCCCGCTCGCGCGAGCCGGCTACTCCCCATCGGAGCCCGGAGACTATCGCGCCGGCGGGACGCCGGTCAAGCAGAGGGCGCGGAGCGTCTGCCCCGCCGCGCGCGGAGGCGCTGCACGCTCAGACGACGGTGTTGCGCAGCTCCCCGACGCCTTCGACGACGATCGTGACGGTCTGGCCGGCGGCCAGGGGGCCGACGCCGGGCGGCGTGCCCGTCATCAGGACGTCGCCGGGCTCGAGGGTCATGATGCCGCTCGCGAACGCGAGTAGCTCGAGCGGCCCCACGAGCATGTCGCCGACGAAGCCGTGCTGCACCTCGGCGCCGTCGAGCAGCGCGCTCACGCGCGCTTCCGCGGGCGGCGCCTCGGGCACGACCCACGGCCCCAGCGGGCAGAACGTGTCGAAGCTCTTGGCCCGCGTCCACTGCCCATCGAGCTTCTGCAGGTCGCGGGCGGTCACATCGTTGCCGCAGGTGTAGCCGGCGACGCAGCCGGCGGCCTCAGCCGGCGAGACGTCCTTGCAGCGCCGGCCCACGACGACGACGAGCTCCGCCTCGTAGTCGACCTGGATGGAGCGGGCCGGGCGCACGATCGTCTCCCCCGGCCCGATGACCGCCGTGCGCGGCTTCATGAAGAGGATCGGCTCGGGCTGCACGGCCATCTTGAGCTCCTCGGCGTGCGCCCGGTAGTTGAGGCCGACGGCGACGATCTTGCCGGGCAGCACGGGCGCCAGAAGGCGCACCGCCGCGAGTCCCGCGTCACCGGTGATGCGGGCGCCGACCTCGTAGGCCGGCCGATCGAGCAGCTCGACGGCGTCGCCGGCGAAGCGGCAGTGCCGCTCGTCACCGGCCACCGCGACCCGCCCGAAGGCGCCGGCCGGCGGCCGGCCCGGCGCGTCACCGCCCCTCACGGCTGCCGGCTCCGCACCATGCCGTACTCGATCGAGTCGACGAGGGCCTCCCAGCTGGCCTCGACGACGTTCTCGCTGACGCCGATGCTGCCCCAGGTGTCGTCGCCGTCGCTGGCGTCGAGCAGCACGCGAGTGACGGCGCCGGTGCCCTTGTTCTCGTCGAGGATGCGCACCTTGTAGTTCACCAGTTCGATGTCGGCTAGGTGCGGGTACTTGCTCACGATAGCCTGGCGCAGGGCGGTGTCGAGCGCGTTGACCGGACCGTTGCCTTCGGCCGTGCTGATGATGCGCTCTCCGCCCGCGTGCACCTTGATGGTGGCCTCCACGACGGCTTTGCCGTCCTCGCGCTTCTCCACGATGACGCGGAAGCTCTCGAGGCGGAACAGCGGCTCGTGCGGCGCCAGCTCTTCGCGCAGCAGCAGGTCGAAGGAAGCATCGGCGGCCTCGTAGTGGTAGCCGAGGTGCTCGCGCTCCTTGAGCCGCTTGAGGACGGTCGCGACGCGCTCGTCGTCGCCCTCGAGCTCGAGACCGATGTCGTGGGCGCGCCGCAGCACGGCTCCCTTGCCCGAGAGCTCAGAGACGAGGATGCGTTGCTGATTGCCCACGGCCGCGGGGTCGACGTGCTCGAAGGTCTGCGGCGCCTGCTCCACGGCGGCCACGTGCAGGCCGCCTTTGTGCGCGAAGGCGGCCTTGCCCACGTAGGGCTGGTGCGCCCAGATGGCGGCATTGCAGAGGTCGGCGACGAAGTGAGCCGCCTCGCCGAGCCGCCCGAGCTGCTCGTCGCTGACCACCGGCGACCCCATCTTCAGCTTGAGCGCCGGGATGATACTGACCAGATTGGCGTTGCCGCAGCGCTCGCCGTAGCCGTTCATGGTGCCCTGCACCTGGCGGGCGCCGGCGTCGACGGCGACAAGGCTGTTGGCCACGGCGCAGTCGCTGTCGTTGTGGGCGTGGACGCCGACGGTCACGTCGAGGGCCGCCGTGACCTCGCTGACCACGGCGGCGACGAACGGTGGCAGGGAGGCGCCGTTGGTGTCGCACAGGCAGACGACCGCCGCGCCCGCGGCGGCGGCGGCGGTCGCGCAGCGCAGGGCGTAGGCCGCGTCGTCGCGCCACGCGTCGAAGAAGTGCTCCGCGTCGTAGATCACCGTCTTGCCCTGAGCGACCAGGAACCGCACCGAGTCGTCGATCATGCGCAGGTTCTCGTCGCGGCTCACGCGCAGCACGTTGGTGAGATGCAGGCCCCAGGTCTTGCCGACGATGGTCACCGTGCCGGGGAAGCTGTCGGCGAGCACGCGCAGGTTCTCGTCGGCCTCCGCGGCCACGCCCTTGCGCGCGGTCATCCCGAAGGCCACCATCTGGGCGTTGCCGAGGCGTTCGCGCTCCATGCGCCGAAAGAACTCCATCTCCTTGGGGTTCGAGGCGGGAAAACCCCCCTCGATGAAGTGGATGCCGAGCTCGTCCAGCTTCAGCGCGATGCGCACCTTCTCGTCGACCGAGACCGACATGCCTTCTTGCTGCATGCCGTCGCGCAGGGTGGTGTCGTACAGCCGCACGCTCTGCTCGCTCATCGAGCTCAGCTCCTCGCGTACTCCATGTAGTGGCCGAACTCCTCATCGCGCCCCTCGACGATGGCGCGGAAGCGCTCCTGGACGCGTCGCGTGATGGGCCCGGGGTCGCCGATGAACTGATCGTCGACCTCACGAATCGGGACGATCTCGGCGGCCGTGCCGGTGAAGAACAGCTCGTCGGCGATCACCAGGTCGCTGCGCGCCATGGTGCGCTCCTGCACCTCGAAGCCTTCGGCGCGCGCGATCTGCATGACGGAGTCGCGGGTGATGCCTTCGAGCACACCGTCGCTGGGCGGCGGCGTCATGAGCACGCCGCCCCGCACCACGAAGATGTTCTCGCCCGAGCCTTCGGCCACGTGCCCGTGCTCGGTGAGCATGATCGCCTCGTCGTAGCCGGAGTTGGTGACCTCGATCTTGGCCAGGATGCTGTTCAGATACTGGCCGGTGGCCTTGGCGGCGCGGGCCAGCGCCGTGTGGTCGAGCGACTGGATGCTCGAGACCTTGGCGCGGATGCCCTTCTTGATGCCTTCTTCGCCGAGGTAGGCGCCCCACGGCCAGGCGGCGATGACCACGTCGACCGGGGCGTTCAACGGGAACAGGCCCATCTCACCGTACCCACGGAAGATGATGGGCCTGATATAGGCCGCGTCGAGCCGGTTGCCCTCGATCACAGCAAAGGTGGCCTCGTAGAGCCGCTCGAGGGTGTAGGGCACCGGCATATAATACAGCTTGGCGGAGCGCATCAGACGCTTCAGGTGCTCCTCGAGACGGAAGACCGCGGGGCCCGCGGGCGTCCTGTAGCAGCGGATGCCCTCAAAGACGCCGGAGCCGTAGTGAAGGGCGTGCGTGAGCACGTGGACCTTGGCCTCGGCCCACGGCACGAGCTCGCCGTCCATCCAGATCTTGTCCACCTCGGGTATCGGCATGGCTCCTCCTCGCCTGCTTGTCAGCCGGCCGCCAGGGCGGCCGGGATGGCGTCTGTCATCTCATCGGTGGTCACGGTCTGCTTCCCGCGACCGGTCAGACACGCTCGGCCACGAGGTCGCCGACCTCGCTCGTGGAGTAGCCCATCTGGCCGGAGGCCATACCTTTCATCTTGGTGCCGGTGACCTCGGTCACGGCGCGCTCCACGTCCTGCGCCGCCTGGCTCTCGCCCAGGGTGTCGAGCATCATCGAGCCGGCCACGATGGCGGCGACGGGGTTGATGACACCCTGGCCGGTGTACTTGGGCGCCGAACCGCCGATGGGCTCGAACATGCTGACGCCCTCGGGGTTGATGTTGCCGCCCGCCGCGACGCCCATCCCACCCTGGGTGATCGCGCCCAGGTCCGTGATGATGTCGCCGAACATGTTGCCGGTCACCAGGACGTCGAACCACTCCGGGCTCTTGACCATCCACATGCACGTTGCGTCCACGTGGTAATACTCGCGCTCAACGTCCGGGTACGCCTCGTCGCCGATCTCGTTGAAGCGGCGGAACCAGAGGTCGTAGACGTAGGTGAGCACGTTGGTCTTGCCCACCAGGCCCAGGGTGTTGTCCGGGCCGATGCCACGCGCCTTCTTGCCGTGCCCCCGCGCGAACTCGAACGCCCAGCGCAGGCAGCGGTCGACCTGGGCGCAGCTGTACAGCATGAGCTGCGAGGCGACCTCGTGCGGCGTTCCCTTCATCATGACGCCGCCTCCACCAGCGTACACGTCGCCGGAGTTCTCGCGGACGACGACGTAGTCGATGTCCTCGGGGCCCTTGCCCTTGAGCGGGGTCTCGACGCCGGGATAGAGGCGCACGGGGCGAAGGTTGATGTACTGGTCCAGCTCGAAGCGCAGGCGGAGCAGCAGGCCCTTCTCCAGGATCCCGGGCGCGACGTCCGGATGCCCGATGGCGCCCAGGTAGATCGAGTCGAACCCCTTGAGCTCCTCGACCACCGAATCCGGCAGGATCTCGCTGGTACGCAGGTAGCGCTCGCCGCCGAGGTCGTAGTGCGTGAGGTCCAGCTTGAACTGATGCTTGGCGGCAGCGGCCTGCAGGGCCTTGAGTCCTTCAGCTACCACCTCGGGGCCCGTGCCGTCGCCCGGCATCACCGCGATCTTGTAGGTCTTGCCCATTGTTCTTCTCTCCGATGCTGGATACGTGTGCAGTGTGTCTGTCGTCACTCGCCTTGCCCGCTCACGCGGGTCTTGACGTACTCGAGAAGGCCGCCGCGGTCGATGAGCTCCTGCATGAACGGCGGGAAGGCCTCGGACTCGTAGGACTTGCCCTGCGTCAGGTTCTCCACGGTGCCGATCAGGAGGTCCACCCGCAGGCGGTCGCCCGCCTGCGCCTCACGCGCCGCCTGCGGGCACACCACGATCGGCAGCCCCGTGTTGATGGCGTTGCGGTAGAAGATACGTGCGAAGGATGCGGCGACGACCACGCTGACCCCGGAGGCCTTGATGGCCACCGGGGCGTGCTCGCGAGAGCTGCCGCAGCCGAAGTTCTCGAGGGCGACGATGATGTCGCCGGGCCGCACGGTGGTCACGAACCCGGCGTCGATATCTTCCATACAGTGCTCCGCGAGCTCCGCAGGGTCGTTGGTCGTGAGGTAGCGGGCCGGGATGATGACGTCGGTGTCGACGTCGCGGCCGTACTTGTGCACGGCGCCCTCGAAGATCATCGCGAACCTCCCTTGCCGGCGCCGACTTGCTCGGGCGTGGCGATGTGCCCGGCCAGAGCCGAGGCCGCGGCCACATACGGGCTCGCCAGGTAGATCTCGGCGCCGGGGTGGCCCATACGGCCAACGAAGTTGCGGTTGGTGGTGGCCACGGCGCGCTCGCCCTCGGCGAGGACTCCCATGTGGCCGCCGAGGCACGCGCCGCAGGTGGGCGTGCTGAAGGCGCAGCCGGCCTCGATGAGCGCCTGCATGGTGCCGTCGGCAATGGCGTCAAGGCTCACCTGTTGCGTGCCCGGCAGGATGATGACGCGCACGTCAGGGTGCACCTTCTTGCCGCGCAGGATGGCGGCCGCCTGACGAAGGTCGTCGATACGGCCGTTGGTGCAGCTGCCGATCACGACCTGGTCGATGACGACGTCCGCCAGGTCGGCGGCGGCGGCCGAGTTGCTCGGCAGATGCGGCTTGCTCACCGTGAGCGGCACGGCCGAGGCGTCGATCTCGAGGACGCGCGCGTACTCGGCGCCGGCGTCGCTGGCAAGCACCTTCCCCGCGAAGCGCGCGCGGCTGCCTTCAGGCCGGGACTGCAGGTAGCGCGTCGTCTTCTCGTCGAAGCCGACGATGCCGTTCTTGCCGCCGGCCTCGATGGCCATGTTGCACATCGTGAAGCGCTCGTCCAGGGACAGCGCTTCGATGGCCTCGCCGGCGAACTCCATGGCCTGATAGAGCGCCCCGTCCACACCGATCAGGCCGATGGTGTGCAGGATCAGGTCCTTGCCGGTGACCCACGGCTGCGGGCGGCCCGAGTAGACGAACTTGATGCTCTCGGGCACGCGCAGCCACACTCTGCCCCACGCCATGGCGGCGGCGAAATCGGTGCTGCCCATGCCGGTGCTGAAGGCGGCCACGGCGCCGTAGGTGCAGGTGTGGCTGTCGGCGCCCACGACTATGTCACCCGGCGCCACCATGCCCATGTCGGGGAGCAGCACGTGCTCGATGCCGACGCGCCCGACCTCGAAGTAGTTGACGATCTCATGCTTGCGGGCGAACTCGCGCATCTTCTTGGCCTGACCCGCGGCCTTGATGTCCTTGTTGGGCGTGAAATGGTCGGGCACCAGGGCGATGCGGGCCGGGTCGAAGACCCTGGTGAACCCGGCCTTCTCGAACTCGGCGATGGCCAGCGGCGCGGTGATGTCGTTGGCCAGCGCGAGGTCGACCTGCGCCTCGATGATGTCGCCGGCGTGCACCTCGTCGCGCCCTGAGGCGCGGGCGAGGATCTTCTCGGTGATCGTGGAACCCATCAGACCTCCCCTGCAGCCGCGGCGTTGTTGACGGCCCGTACGTAGGCCTTCGCCGAGGCTTCCATGACATCGAAACTCACTGCCTGGCCGTTGAACGAACGCTCGTTGACAATCACGGTCACGCGCACCTCGGCGAGGGAGTCCTTGCCCGCCGAGATGGCCCTCACCTGGTAGTCGGCCAGACTGCCGGACATGCCGACGGCATTGTCGATGGCCGCAAACACGCTCTCGACCGAACCGTTGCTGAAGCTGCGCCCCTTCTTGAGCTCACCGCGCGCCTCCACCTCCACCTGGCTCGTGGGAATGATGGACGAACCCGACTGGTTCACGAAGCTCTTGAGGCTGAAGTGGTCGAGGCGCTCGCGAATCTCTTCTGACACGAGCGCCTCCAGGTCGAGCACCGTGACCTGCTTCTTCTTGTCGGCGACCTCTTTGAAGCGCTTGAAGGCGTCGTCGAGGTCGGCATCCGAGAGCTGGTAGCCGAGCTCGGCGAGCTTGACGCGCAGCGCATGCCGGCCGCTGTGCTTGCCGAGCACGATGTCGTTGTCCGTGAGCCCGACGTCGGCCGGCTTCATGATCTCGAAGGTCGTGGCCTCGCTGAGCACGCCGGCCTGGTGGATGCCGCTCTCATGAGCGAAGGCGTTGCGTCCGACGATCGCCTTGTTTCTCTGGATCTGGTAGCCGGTCAGCGAGCTCACGAGGCGGCTCGTACGAGCGATCTCAGTGGTCTGCACGCCCGTCTCGCAGGCGAAGGACTCGCCGCGCGTGCGGATAGCCATGACGACTTCTTCGAGCGAGGCGTTGCCGGCGCGTTCGCCGATGCCGTTGACGGCGCACTCCACCTGGGTGGCGCCGGCGCGCACCGCGGCCAGCGAGTTGGCCGTGGCCAAGCCCAGGTCGTTGTGGCAGTGCACGCTCACGGTGACATCGTGCAGCGAAGGGCAGAGCCGGTAGAGCTCGCGGATGAACTCGCCGAACTCATGCGGCAGGGCGTAGCCCACGGTGTCGGGCACGTTGATGGTGGTGGCGCCGCACTCGACGGCCACGCCGAGCACCCGCGCCAGAAACTCCGGCTCGGAGCGGCTGGCGTCCATGGCGCTGAACTCGACGTCGGCGCCGGCGTGGGTGCTCGTGAGCTCGCGCGCCAAGCTCACCATGGCGCGCGTGCCGGCGAGTACTTCCTCCGGCGTCTTCTTGATCTGGTACTTCATGTGCACCGCGCTGGTACTGATGAAGGTGTGGATGCGCGGCTTCTCGGCCACCTTCACGGCGTCCCAGGCGGCCTGGATGTCCTTCTGCATGGCCCGCGCGAGGCCTGCGACCCGCGGGCCCTTGACCTCGAGTGCGATGGCCTTGACGGCCGCGAAATCGTCCGGCGAAGCGATGGGGAAGCCGGCCTCGATGATGTCCACGCCCAGCTTCGCGAGCTGGCGGGCGATCTCGAGCTTCTCGGCTCTGTTCAGCGTTGCGCCCGGCGCCTGTTCGCCGTCGCGCAGCGTGGTGTCGAAGATGTTGATATAGCGGTGCTCAGTCATGAGGTACCCATACCTCCCAAGGCAGCGGTCGTCGCCACGTGATGTGCTGCGGATCCGGTTGTGATCCAGAAAGAGGCCGTCAGGCCCGGCAGGTGTCTACGCATCCCCCCGGGGGGGGAGGAGCAGGGCGAGGCCGGGGAGGTCGAGCACGCGGGCGCGTACCTCAATGTGGTCCTCCCGGGGCGACTCGCTTGTGCTGCGGCGACGCATCGTCCGGTGAGTCTATGTCAGGCGTCAGCGAGGGCGCAAGCGTCTCGAATCAGGATAACAGTACTCCTGTTTCACGCGCACCCACCGGGGAACCCTCTAACGGTACGGTCACAACGAAAGGTGACTCCCATGACACGGGTAACGACACGACTCAGCACGGCACCCGCGGCCACGACCCTCCCTGCGGAGGATCTGAAGCGGGCGCGTTCATTCTACGAAGAGAAGCTCGGCCTCGAGACCGAGACGCGCGACGACATGCCGGAGGGCTTCTTCGTCCACGCCGGCAAGGGCACCCAGATCTTCCTCTACGAGCGCGGCCGCGCCACGGCGGAGAACACCGCCGTGACGTTCGAGGTCGACGACCTCCTGGGGACCGTCTCTGAGCTGCGCTCGCGCGGCGTCCGCTTCGAGGACTACGACAGTCCGAACGGCCCGCAGACCGTCGACGGCATCGCCACGCGCGGCGCCGACAAGGCCGCCTGGTTCAAGGACAGCGAGGGCAACATCCTCTGCGCCCACGAGACGCTCGCGGCCTGAGCCGCCGCGCTC
>JAPLCM010000274.1 GCA_026392275.1 Actinomycetota bacterium
ACCGGCGTCTTCGACCGGGAGGGCCTGCGGAATGATCGCCAGTTCAGCGTTCTGGTCGAACTGGGCCTGGGCGGCCGCCACGGCGGTGGTGGGCTTCATCTTCTTCGCCCTCGTGCTGCGTCAGTACCTTGCGCGACGCAAGCCGCACCAGCTCGCCTGGTCTATCGGGCTCTTCTTCTACGCCGTGGCGGCGGCCATGGAGGCATGGTCCGAAAACAGCGAGCACTGGGACCCCACGGTGTACCGCATCTACATCGTGCTGGCCGCGTCGCTCGTGGGGTTCCTCGGTCTGGGCACACTCTACCTCCTGGTACGTAACCGCCGCTGGGGCGACGCGTATCTCGCCTTCCTGCTCGTGTGCCTGGTGGTCTTCTTCGTCGGCACGTTCACGGCGCAGCTCGACACCGCCAAGCTGGTGCCGGGCATCACCGTCGGCGGTCAGGCCTTGGGGCCGAGCTTGAGCTTTCCGCGGGTCATGTCGCTGCCGTTCAACATCACCGGCACGATCCTGCTCTTCGGCGGCGCGGCCTGGTCCATCTGGCGCTTCGCGCGGCGCCGCGAGTACGGCTACCGGGTGTGGGCCAACGTTTTCATCGCCGCCGGGGCGGCGCTGCTCGCCTTCCTGGGGTCGCGCGCCCGCCTCGGCGACACCGCCGGGCTCTATCCGGCCGAGATGGTCGCCGTGACGCTGATGCTCGTCGGTTTCCTCCTCGCCGGCACGCTCGACAAGGGAGCGCGCAAAGTGCAGGCGCGACGCAAGGCCACCGGTGGGTAGCACCGGACGCCGAGGGGTCAGCCCACGTTGCGCGCCAGGGCGTATGCCATGGCCGTGAGGAGCAGAGCGCTTGTCGCGGCCGTGAGCGCCCAGCGCGAGCGGCTGATGGTGTACATCGGGAGCCCCATGAGCGTGACGCTGCCGAAGAAGAGCAGCAGGTAGGGCGCGAGGATGGCCGGGCGCTGCGGGTCGCGGAACTCCAGCGCCAGCGCATAGTCGACGACGAGCATCAGCGCGACGAAGGCGTCGAAGGCGAGCGGGCCCAGGTACTGAAGCCAGCCCGCGCGCTCGCGCACGAAGACCACGAGCGCCCACGTCGCCGGCAGCGCCAGCACGGCGATGACGACGCCGAGCGCCTGGTTCACGCTCATGCCGCCGGCCCCCGGCGTCCGCGACGCGAAGCCTGCGGCTTGCAGCACGTTCACGAGGTTCACGACGACCCACACGACGAGCATCGCGCGCCAGGCGGCGGGCCTGGTGCCTTGGGGCCTGACGGTCGAGGCGGGCGCTGTCGACAGCGGCGTCACGCGCCGATTATCCGTACGGCTGAGGGCGTCGGCAAGGGCCGGCCGCGATGGTAGCATGACGGTGGAGCCTGAAGGGGGACCATGAAGCCGCTCCGAGCCGCATTGGGCGCCGTCGCCGTGGTTTTCGAGCTCGCCTGTTTGCTCGCGTGGCTGCCCGGCGTCGCCGCGGCCGGCGCGCCCGCCCCTGACACGGCCGGCCCGCGCACGACGGCGCCCAACACCGCCAGGAACTGGTGGTTCGTCCCCAGGGGCGCGCACCGGCGGCCGGGCATTCCGAGCGCGGCCGCCCAGCTGCTGCGCCGCTACGACTGCATCTGGATCGGCCGCCGCCGCGAGCGCATCGTCTACCTCACCTTCGACGAGGCCGACGAGCACGGCACCACGAGTCGCATCATCGGGATCCTCGAGCGCGCCCACGTGAAGGCCAGCTTCTTCCTCACCGGCCGGTACATTCGCGCCAACCGCGGCATGACGCGTCGCCTGGCCGCCCACGGCCACCTGCTCTGCAACCACAGCTGGTCGCACCCGGACATGGTGGCGAAGGCGCGAAGCCGGAGGGCGTTCACGCGCGAGCTGCGTGACACGGAGCGCGCCTGCCATGCCGCCACCGGCGGCACGTTGGCGCGCTTCTTCCGCCCCCCTTTCGGTATGTACAGCGCCCGCAGCCTGCAGTACACCGAGCAGCTGGGCTACACCACGGTATTCTGGAGCTTCGCCCATGACGACTACGACGAGGGCGCTCAGCCGCCCGTGAGTGTCACGCTGAGGCGCCTCCTTTCGGCGGGCTACCCGGGGGCGATCTACCTGCTGCATGCCTCCTCGCGCAGCAACGTGAACGCCCTGGCGCGGGCCATCCACGGTCTCAAGGCGCAGGGCTACGGCTTCGCGACGCTGGACGGACTGCGCTGATCCGCGCACCCGGGCGCGGGAGCCTCTCTCGGTTGGGTGTGTAGACGCGCACTTATCATGGAACCGTTCCCGTGAGAACACCCTGTCGATCGGAGCACTCGATGAGTACCTACGATCTCGCCGTGGTCGGCGGCGGCCCCGGCGGTCTGGCGGCGGCGATGTACGCGGCCATGCGCGGCATGTCGGTGGTGGCTTTCGAGGCCGAGACCTTCGGCGGCCAGCTGACCACCCTCTATCCGAGCAAGCCGGTGACCAACTTCCCTGCCCAGGCCCACATCCTTTCTGGTGATCTGGCGCTTCGCCTCGCCGAGCAGGCGGCGAGTTTCGGCGCCGAGCTCCGCGAGTGGGAGCCGGTCGAGCACGTCGCCCCGAGCGCCGACGGCTTCGTCTTGAGAAGCGCCGGCCGGGAGACCACGGCCAGCGCGCTCGTCCTCGCGCTGGGTCACGGGCGATTCGTGCCCCGCCGGCTGGCTCTTGACCGCGAGGACTGGTTCCTTGGCAGGGGCCTCACGTGTCGCCTGCCGCCCATCGAGCAGATCGACGTGCGGCGTGCGGTCGTGGTGGGCGGTGGCGACACGGCGTTCGACACCGCCCTGTCTCTGCAGCAGGTGGCCGACGTGACGCTC
The DNA here is from genome assembly GCA_026392275.1 of Actinomycetota bacterium. Lineage (GTDB taxonomy): Bacteria > Actinomycetota > Thermoleophilia > UBA2241 > UBA2241 > CAIXSE01. The sequence continues at coordinate 2,838 of JAPLCM010000274.1, forward strand.
GTCCACCGGCGCGACGAGTTCAGCGCCTACGCGCACTCGCGGCGGCGGGCATCCGAGGCCGGGCTCGAGGTGATCACTGGCGGCGAGGTCGTCGAACTGCTCGGTGGCGACCACCTCGAGGCCGTCGTCGTCGCCCTCGCCGACGGCAGGACCGTCGAGCTTCCCGCCGACCTCCTTCTGGCGCCATCGGGCAGGTCGCGGACATGAGTGGCGTCGAGAGCTGGGACCTGGGCCTCGACGGGCCGCATATCGAGGTCGACTCGACGATGCAGACCGCCCGCCGCGGGCTCTTCGCCGTGGGCGACTTCGCGTCGTACCCAGGCAAGGTCAGGATGATCGCCACGGCCGTCGCCGAAGGCTCCACCGCGGCCGCGTCGGTCGAACGTCTGCTGCTCTCGGCCAATTAGCCGGATGCGTGTTTCTGCGCGCGGCACGACTCCGATGCCATGAAGATCACAGCAGCCGAAGAGGTCGAGGAGCGGGTGCGCGCGCAGGGCGGGCGTCTGTACGTCTGGACGATTTCGCACCGCTGCTGCTCGGGGCCGCTCACGCTGCTCGAGACCGGCGCCGAGAAGCCGCCGGGCGCTGGGCGGCGGTTCCGCGAGATCGACGCCGGAGGCTTTGAGCTGTGCCTCGACATGGGCGGGCAGCGCCTGCCTGAGCAGCTTGTCCTCGAGCTCAGGGGCAGGCGCAAGAAGATCGCCGCCTTCTGGAACGACCGGGCCTGGGTGGGCTGAGACGGGCGCCGGGCAGACCCTGTTCGACGACCAGCGCTTGTGCGGCGGAACACGACGTTTGCGGTCGATTCTCCCCGGGGACTGCTGCATCATGCGGACACGCGCGCGCCTCGAGCAAGGGGCGGCGCCACCGCCTCACGAAAGAGGCGACCATGTACCTCGTCATGCAACACAAAGTACGCGACTACGACGACTGGAAGCCCGTGTTTGACGCGGGCGAGCCGCTGCGCACGAAGCACGGCTGCACCGGGCACGAGATCTACCGCAGCGACGACGACGCCAACGACCTCACGATCATGCTGAGCTTTCCGAGTCGCGAGGCGGGTGACGCTTTCCAGGCCGATCCGGAGCTCAAGGAGCGCATGGCCGAGGCCGGCGTCCTCTCCAAGCCGCGGACCATGTGGGTGACGCAGACCCAGTGCGTCGACTACCGGAGCCGCAGGGCGGCCTGACAGCGCTGCGGTTCAGCGGAAGCGCGCCTGGGGCGAAGCGGCCTCAGGCGCGCTTTCTCGCTTTCCAGATCTCCTCGCAGGGCCAGCGCCGCGACCATTGCAGAGTGACGAGGTCGTCGAACGATGTCGTCGCGTCCGAGGCGGGCCGGACCTCGATCAAGTCCTCGAGC
>JAPLCM010000256.1 GCA_026392275.1 Actinomycetota bacterium
GCTCTGATCGCGCAGAAAGCACATGATGAGGCGCGAGCTGACGCCGAGCTGCCGCTCGGCGTCCACGAGCGCGCGCCTGATGCCCTCGACGACCACCGCGAAGCGCACGCCGCGCGACGTGTGGCTCTGCGGGTCGAAGAAGACCTCGACGTGCCGCGCGCCGTCGGCGTGGGCGCGTTGCAGGTACGCGGCCGTCAGTTCGTAGAAGTCCTGCTCGGTGACCAGCACCTCGACACCGGCGTAGTACAGGTCGAGGAAGTGCTGCAGGTCGTTGAAGTGGTAGGCGGCGCGGCACTCCTGGGCAGTGGCGCAGCTCAGCGCGACGCCGTTGCGCTTGCCGAGCGCCAGCAGCATCTCCGGCTCGAGCGTGCCTTCGACGTGCACGTGAAGCTCGGCCTTGGGGATGCCCCGGATGAATGCCTCCAGGGTGTGGTCGTCGGGCACGGGTGCCTCCTGCGTCAAGGTTGAGGGGCTTGTACCCGGGGCGGCGCTCCTTGAGACCGCGCCGTGCCCGACAGGCTCTCGCGCATGGCGCGGGCGCGGGGCTATGATGACCGCGGAAGGCACAGGGACAGCGTCTCGAGGAGGGCGTGATGACGACCAGGATGCTCGTGCTGGGCGGCTACGGCACCGCGGGAGCCATGCTCGCGCGGTTGCTCCTGGAACGCAGCGACGCCGAGGTGGTACTCGCCGGGCGCACCGCGGCCAAAGCCGACGCTCTTGCCGCGGAGCTGGGGGCCGAGTTCGGCGCCCGGCGATGTTCGGCGCGCTGCGTCGACGCCGCCGACTCACGGGCTCTCGACGATGCGCTGACCGGCATCGACCTCGTCGTCGTCGCCTCGAGCACGCTGGACTACGTGCGAACGGTGGCGGAGGCCGCGCTGCGCGCCGGCGCCGACTACTACGATGTGCAGCTTTCTGTGCGCGCCAAGTTCGAGGTCCTCGAGAGTCTCCGGAGTCGGATGGAGCGCGAGGGCCGCTGCTTCATCACCGACGGCGGCATCCACCCCGGCCTCTCGGCGGCGATGATCCGCGCGCTGCTGCCGGCTTTCGGCCGGCTCGAGCGCGCGGACTGCTCGGGCCTCATGCGCGTGGACTGGAACGCTTTCGCGTTCTCCACGTCCACCATCCACGAGCTCGTCGACGAGTTCCGCGACTACCGCATCGAGGCGCTGCGCGACGGGGTCTGGGGCAAGGTCCCGTCGCGTCAGATGCAGCGCACCATCGACTTCGGTCCGCCGTGGGGCCGGCAGGCCTGTTCCCTCATGTTCCTCGAGGAGCTCCCGAGACTCGCGCAGACGCTGCCGACGCTGCGCGAATGCGGCTTCTACGTGTCCGGCTTCGGCCCCGTCGTCGACTACTTCATCCTGCCACTGGGCATGGTGGCGCTCAAGGTCGCTCCCGATCGCCTGGGCCCGGGGTACGCGAGGCTGCTCAGCCGAGCGCTCAAGGCCACGAGCAGGCCTCCCTACGAGACCGTGTTTCAGGTGGAGGCGGAGGGCATCGCCGCCGAGCCCGGAGGGGCACGGCGGCTGGCCGGGCTGAGAGTCGCACACGAGGACGGCTACCACCTGACCGCCGCCGCGGCCGCCGCCTGCCTGCTGCAGTACCTGGACGGCTCGATCCGCCGCCCTGGTTTGAGCCTGCAGGCGTTGGCCGTGGAGCCGGGGCGCTTTCTTGCGGACCTGCAGACGATGGGCGCCACCGTCTCCGTGCGGGGAGCGCCTGAGCTGGCCGCACGGTAGGCCGGCCCCGCGCGAAGACGGCCGCCGGGCAAGCCGCCGCACCCGGAGTCCGCCGCCGGGCAAGGCGGCCCGCGCGGGGCCGACCGTGCCGGCCGCAGGTGCGATCGGGCGAGGGCACGGCCTGTCTGTCACCCTCGAGTGGTACATTCGCGGGCGTGACCTTCAGGCGATCCTCATCCGGTGCGGTCTGGCCCAGCGTGCGCATCGCGCTGGCGGGCATCGCGGCTGGCGCAGTCGCGGCCTTCATCATCGGCTGCGGCTCGGCGGCCACGAGCGGCGGTCCGGCCACGTCGCCTCCGGCGAGCAGCACGCCGGTGGCGTCGGCGCTGCCGTCAACGCCCAAGGCGTCGCCGACGAAGAAGCCCAAGACCCCGCGGCCCACGCCGACGACCGCGCCGAGCGGCTCAAGCGCGTCGGGTGGCACGGGCGCCTCGGGCGGCGCCGGCACGGGCAATTCCGGCGGCTCCTCCGGCGACACCACGGTCGTCTTCGTCGACGTGGGGCAGGGCGACGCCACGGTCATCAAGTCGGG
>JAPLCM010000098.1 GCA_026392275.1 Actinomycetota bacterium
GTCGTAGTTGGGGACGATCTCGCCGTCGACCTCGATGAGGTAGCCTTCGCTGCCCTCCACGATCCTGGGGTCGTTGGCCGCCGCGAGCTGTGTGTCGATAGGTTTGTCTGCCATGTGGTGTCGTTGCCTCCCGGTCAAGAACGCGGTCCGTCGGTTACAGGACGGTAAAAGGCCCGCGGACCGCAGCGGGCCGAAACCATGGGAGTATAGCATGGGCGGGGCGGGCGCCGCGAGGGTCGCCGCCGTTCGCCTACCCTTTGGCGGCCACCCAGTCGACGCCCACGCCCACCTCGACCTCGAGCGCAGGGTCCATGTGGTAGGCGCCGCACATGGCGTCGCGCAGCAGCGGCACGCATTCCTCGACCTCGCCTTCGGGACACTCCAGGACGAGCTCATCGTGCACCTGGAGGACGAGCCGCGAGCCCAGCTTGCGCCGGACGAGCTCGCGGCTTACCGTCACCATGGCGACCTTGATGATATCCGCGGCCGTGCCCTGCAACACCGTGTTCACCGCCAGGCGCTCGCCCAGCGAGCGCAGGCGGAACTCACGCGAGCGCAGCTCCGGCACGGCCCTGCGCCGCCCGAACAGCGTGGTGACGTAGCCGTCCCGCGTGGCCTCGGCGATGATGCGTTCACGGAACTCGCGGACCTTGGGGTACTTGGCGAAGTAGGCGGCGATGAACGCCTGGGCCTCTTCCACGGGGATGTCGACCTGCTCCGAGAGGCCGAAGGCGGAGAGGCCGTACATGATGCCGAAGTTGGTGGCCTTGGCGTGCTCGCGCTGGCGCTTGGTGACCTCGTCCGGCGAGATGCCGGCGACGGCCGCCGCGGTGACGCGGTGGACGTCCTCGCCGCGGCGGTAGGCACCCAGCAGAGCCGGCTCCTGCGAGAGCAAGGCCATCAGACGCAGCTCGATCTGCGAGTAGTCGGCGACCACCAGCCGGCAGCCGTCCTCAGCCACGAAGCAGGCGCGGATCTCGGTGCCCAGGTCGGTGCGTACCGGGATGTTCTGCAGGTTGGGGTTGATGCTGGACAGGCGCCCGGTGGCGGCGACCGTCTGTTTGAAGGTGCTGTGCACGCGCCCCGTGCGCGCGTCGATGTGCTCCGGCAGCGGCTCGAGATAGGTGTTCAGCAGCTTGGTGAGCTCGCGCCACTCCTCGACGGCCGGGACGATGGGATGCTGGTCGCGCAGACCGCGGAGTACGCGCGCGTCCGTGGAATAGCCGGTCTTGCCCTTCTTGCCCGGCGGCAGGCCAAGACGCGAGAAGAGGATCTCGGCGAGCTGCTGCGGCGAAGCGACGGTGAAGTCCGCGCCGGCCAGGCGCGCGATCTCGTCGTGCAACTCGTCGACGCGGTCGCGCAAGCGGGCGGTGATCTCTCCGAGCCGGTACGGGTCCATCTTGACGCCGGCCGCCTCCATGCGCGCCAGCACGTGCACGAGCGGCAGCTCGATCTCGCGGAAGAGCCGTTCGAGGCCCAGTTCGATGAGGCGCGGGCGCTGGGCCGCGGCCACGCGCCACGTGAGCACGGCGCGCGTGGCCGCGGCTGCCTCGGCGCGCGGGCCCTCGACGAGCACGGCGCCGTCGCCGGCGCCGGCCAGGGTGAACAGCCCGCGCTCCTTCTCGGGCAGCTCCGGCGCCAGCAGGTAGGCGGCCACCGCGGTATCGAACGCGGGGCCGCACGGCGCCACCGCATAGCCTGGCTGCGCCTTGGCGTCATGGACCACGGCGTGCGCGGCGAGCAGCCAGAGCGCCGCCGCGCGGTCCGCGCCGGCGGCGGCCACCTGTACGGCCTCGCCGCCGCCGTGGACGGCGACGGCGAAGCCGTCCGCGCCGTCCTCCCGCGGCTCGAATGCTACCGCCGTCTCAGAGCGCTCGAGCGCCGCCGCCAGCGGGCCCACGTCGGGCTCGTGGGCGAGGCGTACCCCAGGGCCGGCGGCCGGCGCGGCGGCCGTCTGCGCGCCGGGGCCGGCGTCCCCGCCGGCGTCCGGGCGTGCGCCCGCTTGAGCGCCGGACGGCGCGCCCACCGAGCGGGCGCCGCCGCCGGCCGTCTCCTGCAGCCGGCGTCGCAGGGCGCGGAACTCGTACTTCTCGAACACGGCGTCGACGCTGTCCACAGGCAGCACGTAGCCGCCGCGCGCCACGAGCTCGACGAGGTCCTCCTCGAGAGGCACGTCGAGTACCATCGTCGCCAGTCGCCGGGAAAGGCGTGCGCTGCCTTCGTGCTCGGCCAGCAGGGCGCGCCGTTTGTCGCTCCTGACCTCGCCCAGGCGCTCGTACAGCGCGTCGAGGCTGCCGAACTGCTGCAGGAGCGCCGCCGCCGTCTTCTCGCCGACGCCGGGCACGCCGGGGATGTTGTCGCTGGTGTCGCCCTTGAGCCCGATGTAGTCGGGGATCGCGGCGGGCGTCACGCCGAAGCGCTCGAGCACGGCCGCCGGCGTGTAGATCTTGACGTCGGTGATGCCGCGCCCCGTGCTCATCACCCAGATGTCGTCGTCGACGACCTGCATCGCGTCGCGGTCGCCGGTGACGACGATGGAGCCCACGCCCTGGCGCTTGGCCTCCTCGGCCAGCGTGCCGAGGATGTCGTCGGCCTCAAAGCCCGGCTTCACCAGGTTGACGCAGCCAAACGCCTCGACGAGCTCGGGAAAGCGGCTCCACTGCTGCGACAGCGCCTCCGGCATGTGCGGACGCTGCGCTTTGTACTCCTCGAACTCCTCGTGACGAAAAGTCTTCTCGCGGGCGTCCCAGGCGACGACGATGCTCGCCGGGCGGTACTCCGTGACGATCTTGAGCAGCATCTGGCTAAGCCCGTAGATGGCGTTGGTGGGAAAGCCGTCGCGCGTGGTGATGCTCTCGGGCAGCGCAAAGAAGGCCCGGTACGCGAGGCTGCTACCGTCGAGCAGAAAGAGGCGGTTCTCGAGGGTTGGGTCGGCCACGATGTCTCCTTATTCGGAGCGATTCTACCCTGCCAGCCGCCGGGGTCGGCGGGACGAGCCGGGTTCACGAGGCAAACACGCCCTGTCGTCACCGGTCTTGTGGCCTGGGCCCTGCTTCAGAACCTGGTCGCAAGCGGCGTCGCGTCGCGCATAAACCAGTAGACTCCGAGGCTGTCGACCGCCTCCATGAGCCGCGTGAGAGCGACCGGCTTGCGATGTGGCTGTGGGCGCCCAAGTCACGGCACTCGGCCCCGTCACTCTCACCGGTGGTCGTACACGCCGAGCTTGGCACCCGGCCCACGCGAGCGGCCGCGGGCGGCGAGCGGACGGACGACTACGGTCTCTTGTCGTCCCGACCTCCAGCGTCCACGCGCCCTGTGGGTCCCTGTGGGCGGGCCCCCTCTTCTACTCTCGGCGCTTCACCAGCAGGACGTGAGTGCCGAGCGGGCCGCAGGTGAATTGCACCGCGTCGCACAGCGCGCGCATGAAGTGGATGCCGCGGCCACTGCTCGCCAGCGCCTCGGGCACGCAGGTGGGAGTGGCGTCGAGGCCACCCCCGCCATCCGCGACCTCCACCGCCACCTCGTCGTCGTAGCAGAAGAAGCGCACGCGGATGTCGTCGTCGATGCCGTGCGGCGATCCGTGCACGAGAGCGTTGGCCAGCGCCTCGGCGACCGCGACGCTGAACTCGAACAGGTCGGATCCCCGCAGCCCGGCGACCTCCGCAAACGCCGTGACCCGGCGGCGCGCCGTGGGCAGCGCCTCTGTGCTCGCCGAGAAGGTGAACTCGTGTTCCCAGCCGGCTTTGGCAGGCAGGGAGATGTGCTTCTGGCCGGCGGCAAGCGGGGCGGGGTGCGGCAACGGCGGCCGCACAAGCCCGGCCTCCGCCAGCACCGCCCGGGCCGCAGGCTCTTCGACGACGACCACGAACTCGCCGCCCGCGAGATGGAAGGTCGTGGCGAGCTCTTGCAGCACCCTCACCTCATCGCCGCCGAGCGCGACGCTCGGGGCCACGTCGAGGACGATGTCGGCGGCCCCAGACGCCCGGCAGGTCTCCAGCTCGGCGCGCAGATCGGCAGCCAGATCGCCGTCCGAGCCGCCGCCCCACCGCACCACGCAGACGTCGCCGCGGAACTCCGCCAAGACGTGCCTGCGGGGGCGCGCCGCGCGGTGCTCCTCGTCAGCCATCCGCCGGCTTGTGCGCGTCGCTGTCGTACGTCACGGGCGGCTCGAAGCGGCAGTCCTCCTGCCCCGGCCAGCCGCCGAAGGGGTATGTGCAGTGCATCGCGTGCAGCTGCTCGCCGAGGTCGTCGAAGCGTGAGTGGATGCGCTCCACCGTCTCGTCCGTCATCGTGAATGCGCGCACGCCGTCGAGAAACGCCTGGCGCAAAGCGTCCATACGCAACTCCAGCTCGTCGAACTCCGCTCTCCACGTGTCGACGTCGCCGGGACCGGGCCTACTCAGGTCGCGGGTCTCGCTCATCATTCCTCCGGATCAGTTCTACGCTCTTGTGCGCTCTTACCCGCCCCCCTTGCTTCACAACCTCCTGACCCGGGACCAGAAGCGGGGTAGACTGCGTGCCGACCCGGCCGATGAAACGGCGGCGATTGCGGCACGAGGAGACGTCATGGGTTCACGGGAGTTCGCACGCGGGCGACGCGTCGTGGCGCGCCTGACGCACGGCGGCGATCTGCTGGCGCAGATCGCCGCCGTAGCCGACGAGCACGGCATGGCGACCGCCGAGCTGCGCGCCATCGGCGCCCTCAGCGCAGCACGCCTGGCGTTCTACGACCAGGATACGAAGACCTACGGCGAGTTCGAGGTGGAGGGCGCCGTCGAGCTGCTGAGCCTGCTCGGCAACGTCTCGCGGCGCGACGGCGCCACGGCCGTGCACGCCCACGCCACACTCGCCGGCCACGACGGGGCCTGCGTCGGCGGCCATGTCGTTCCCGGCTGCCGCATCTTCGCCTGCGAGCTCATCCTGCAGGAACTGCTCGGTGAGCCGCTCGAACGCGGCTATGACGAGGTCACGGGCCTGCCACTGTGGCGCGGGCTCTGACGCGGCGACGTACGAGGAGCACGACCAGAGCTACCAGCCCCGCGAGCAGCGCCGCCAGAATGAACGCGTTGAGCCAGTGGAAGGCCCCCTGACCGTAGAGGCCGAGCTTGATGCGGGCCACGGCGACCACCGAGCGCAACGCGTCGCCGGCGGTGAATCTCTCGGCCTCCCCGATGCCGAGCGCGTACTCGCCTGTCTGCCCCGAGGAGTCGTAGACCACCAGGTAGTAGGTCACGCCCGGCTTGAGATCGACGCGCGTGGCGCCGCCACGGTAGTAGCTGGTGAAGCTGAACGGTTCATAGAACTCAGCCCGCTCAGCCGCACCCGGGTCGGGGACGACCAGCACCCGCGGATACGCGCCGGGGACAAGCGACACGGCGGTGTTCGCGGTCCGCAGGCGCTCACGGATGAAAGCCGGCTCGGCGCCGGCCGCAGGCAGGCCCGGTCCGACGAGCGCGAACGCCGGGCGGAAGTCGCGGTAGCCGCCCGTCTTCGGCACAAGCATCTCGACGGGCGTGCTCGCCGGCCGGGAGACCGTGAGACGGTACACGTCGAAGGCCTCTCCCGGCGCCAGCGTGCCGTAGACCGCGCGCGACACGGCCGCGTCGGGCAGGCGGACGGCCTTCGGGAAGGGATCGAGCTGCAGGGCTGGTGCGTCGGACCGGCGGTCCGGCTCGAGGAACGGCACGTGGGCGTCGGCCGGCGGCGCGGCGGCGAGGGCGCAAAGCGCCAGCAGCGCCGCCGCGCCGGCCGCCAGGCTTCTCCAAAGGGATCTCATGCCCGGGTGATACCGCAGGCGATGCACGGCCAATCCCGGCCGGGCCACGCGCTCGTCGCACGTCGGCGCGCGAATCGCCGCCTCGTGGCGCGAGAATCAGAGGAGGAAAGTGGTGTCGGAAGGGGGACTTGAACCCCCATGAGGTTATGCCCTCACTAGGCCCTCAACCTAGCGCGTCTACCAATTCCGCCATTCCGACACTGAGGGAAGCAGAGTATAGGAAACTCGCGGGCGAACTTCAACGCGAGGCCGGCGCACGCGAGGAACGCGGAGCTGCTCGAGGAGCGCAACGCGCAGAGGCCCGCCGCGCCGGCGCCGCTCATGACGACGGGCGGGTACCTGCCGTGCAGATCCCGCCCATCGGCGGCGCCCCCTTCGGTGCCCCATCGTTCTCGAGGCTGTGGCCTGCAGAGGCCGTGGCGCCGACTGGTCTTCAGTCCACAGGAGTATAGACCCGGCCCGCTGGGGGAACAACGTTCCTTGCGCGGTAAAACAGAGTATCGCCCAAGCGAAGCATCGTCGGAGGCCGAGATGAGCGCACGCATCCTTGTGGGCAGCTGTTCGTGGACCGACCCGACGCTGGTCTCCAGCGGGCGCTTCTACCCACCGGGCGTGAGCAGCGCCGAGGCGCGGCTGCGGTACTACGCCGAGCAGTTCCCGATCGTCGAGGTGGACTCCACCTACTACGCGCCGCCGTCTGAGCGCAACAGCGCGCTCTGGGCGGCGCGCACCCCCGAAGGCTTCGTCTTCAACGTCAAGGCCTACGCCCTGCTCACGGGGCACCCGGCGCGCGTCGAGCGCCTCCCCGCGTGGCTCCGGGACGCACTCCCCGCGGAATCGCTGGCCAAGAAGAACGCCTATCGCAAGGACATCGGCGGCGACGCCGTGGAGAAGCTCTGGGAGTTGCACCGGCGCGCCCTCGCGCCGCTGGCCGACGCCGGCAAGCTCGGCGCCGTCCACTTTCAGTTCCCGCCCTGGTTCGTGAGCTCCGCCGCGAACGCGGCCTACATAAGGGAACTGCCTGAGCGGCTGCCGGGCTGGACGCTGGCCGTGGAGTTCCGCGGCGGCGGCTGGATGGACCAGCAGGCCGCCGCCGGCACGCTCCGCCTTCTGGAAGATGCGGGTCTCGCCTATGTGAGCGTCGACGAGCCGCAGGGCTTTCGTTCGAGCACGCCGGCGACCGTCGCCGCCACCGCGCCGCTGGCGATCGTGCGGCTCCACGGCCGCAACGCGAGCACCTGGGAGGCCCGCACCAAGGCGGCGTCGGACCGCTTCAAGTACCTCTACACAGACGACGAGCTCCGCGAGTGGCTGCCGCAGGTGCGCGAGCTGGCCCGGCAGACGCAAGCCGTGCACGTGCTGTTCAACAACAACTACGAAGATTGGGGCATGCGCAATGCGCGGCGCATGGCGCAACTCCTCGAGGTGGAGACCGGGCCGTCCCAGGCCGCGCTGGACCTGTGAGGCGCAGCGCCGGGCAAGACCGACGCGCCGTGACGAACCCGGTTCAGCCGTCCGGCGTCGCCACTATCTCGCGCATCTGCGCGTCGACGGTGACGCCCCAGCGCGCGAATTCGCTGAAGAACCGCTCGCAGGGCACGATCTGCTCGGGGACGAACACGCCGGGGGTGGCGATCTCGCCGCGAGCCATCATCCTGGCGACGATCGCCGGCGGGATGCCGGTGTCGACGTCGCCGCCGGCGGCGCCGTACTCCTTGTGCGCCGGGACGGTGGCGCGCACGCGCCACTCCACCCGGCGCCCGTCCTTGAGGCCGCGCACCACGCCCAGCAGGTAGTCGACGTCGTCGAACACCACGCCGGCGGGCTTCGCGATCTCGCCGACGACCTTGAGCAGAACGTCGCGGGGACGCACCTGGCCGCCCTTCACCTCGACCTCGTCGGTGCGCGTCATGCCGATCGCGCTCAGGAAGCGCATCTGGCTCGTGAACTCCGCCGGCAGTGACAGCTTGAAGGTCGCGCTCCGGAGCCCCTGGTCCTTCCACGTGTGCCAGAAGGTGAAAGGCTCCGAGTGAATGGTGTAGTGCGCTTCGAGGATACCGGCCGGCGCGCCGAAATCGAGGTCCTCCGGCCCCTCGCCGCCGGTGATGTCCATGTTCCAGCGGCCGTCGATGAACTCGGGCGCCGTGACGCTGAACTCGTCGCACAGGGTCTCGAGGGAGTACGGTACGACCCAGCCGTCGTAGGTGCCCCAGTCGGTAGCGTCGACGTTGCCACAGCGAGCGTGCGCCTCCTCAATGGTGTCGAGGCGCTCGGCGCCGTACTTGGCGAGGATGTTGGTGACGCCCGGAGCACCGCCCATGGAGATGACGGCCGTGACCCCGGCCTTCTCGAACTCGCCGGCCAGCTCGACCTGCTGCTTCGTCACGTGGAAGAGGCCGCCCATATCGGTGTAGTGCACCCTGGCGGCGGCAGCGGCATGCATCACGGTGATGTTCCAGAAATGCTGCGTGGCATTGACCATGGCGTCGCAGCCGGCGACGGCCTTCCGCACGCTCTCCGCGTCGCGCGCGTCGACGAAGACCGCCCTGGCCTTGCCGCCGCCCTGCGCGACAGCTTCCGCCCGCGCCCGCTCCTCGTGGTAGTCACCGACGACGATCTCGTCGACCTCGGGGCTGATGGCGAGCTCCTTGACGGCCCAGCGGCCCATGGCGCCTGCGCCGATGACGGCGATCCTCATGAGGCTTCCTCCTCCGCGCTCGAACGGCGATGCTCCCTGAGCCTGAGCCTAGGCGGTTCGCAGCACGAAGTACAGACCGCTATCATGAGCACACGAGAGTCCCTCTTCCCCGCAGGCAAGGATGGTGACGGTGGCGTCGCATGGTCTCGAGACCGACGACTGGAACGCTCTGGAGCGCGAAGTCGTCGAGCTCTTCACCGCCCTGCTGCGCATCGACACCACCAACCCGCCCGGCAACGAGACCGCCTGCGCTCTCGTGATCAAGGACTACCTGGCGAGTAACGGCATCGAGAGCACTCTCGTCGGCGAGCTGCCCCATCGCCAGAACCTCGTCGCGCGCCTCGAGGGCGCCCGCCGCGGCCCCACGCTCACCTACATGGGCCACACGGACGTGGTCCCGTCCGACGCCGCCGAATGGAGTGTGCCTCCGTTCGGCGGCGTCGTGAAGGACGCCTACGTGTGGGGCTGCGGCGCCACCGACATGAAGAACCAGGTGGCCGCCGAGGCCGTGGCGCTGGCGCGCCTCAAGCGCTCTGGCGCCGACTTCGCGGGCACCGTCAAATACGCGGCCACCGCCGACGAGGAAGTCGGCGACCATTGCGGCGTGCGCTGGCTCTGCCAGAACGAACCCGACGCGCTGCGCTCCGAGTACCTCATCAACGAGGGCATGGGCGGCCTGTGGCTGCCGGTGAACGGCCAGAGGGTCTTTCTGCTGGCCACCGCCGAGAAGGCCTTTGCCCAGTTCCGCATCCGCACGCGCGGCCGCGGCGGGCACGCCTCGGTGCCCGAGAAAGAGCGCAGCGCGGTCATCGATCTGGCGCGCGCCGTGGTCGCCCTCGGCCTCTACGACTCGCCGCCCATCATCGCGCCGTTCACGGCGCAGTTCATCGACGCGGTCGTCGGCGACGCCGGTCTGCGCGCGCGCCTCAAGGACGCGCGCACGGCGCGCGTCGCCGGCGCCGAGCTGCGCGGGCTCGACGCGCACGTTGCGGCGCTGGTCGAGCCCCTGCTCGGCGCGACCTTCACCCCCACGCTGCTCGACGCCGGCAAGGCCGTGAACGTCATCCCCACCCACGCCGAGGCCTGCATCGACTGCCGTATCCTGCCGGAGATGACCACCGCCGACACGCGCGCGCTCGTGGCGGCGGTCCTCGACCCGCTGGGCATCGACTGGGAGTTCGAGTGGGTCGACGTGACCACCCCCAACGCGTCGCCGGCGCCGACCGCGCTCAGCGAGAGCATCGCCCGCGTGCTTCGCCGCGACGTACCGGACGCGGTGCTGGCGCCCATGTGCTCCGGCAGCTTCACCGACTCGCGCTGGGTGCGCGAGTACTTCCCCGACTGCATCGCCTACGGATTCGCGCCCTTCGTGGCCGAGAGCCTCCATGCCATGGAGGGCGGCCGCGACCACGAGCCCGACGAACGCATCCGCGTCGAGGACGTCACCTACCAGGCGCTCTTCTTCGAACGTCTCGCCAGGGACCTGCTGGCCTGATGCCCGGGCACGACGAGACGCTCATCACGCGCGACCGTTTTCGCGGCGCGCTGCTGGGCCTCGCCGTCGGCGAGGCCTTGGGCGCGCCCGCCGAGTTCCTCACCACCGCCCAGATCGTGGAGAAGTACGGGTTCATCAGCGAGATGACGGGCGGGGGCATCTACGGGCTCGCGCCCGGCGAGACCGTCGACGCCACCGAGATGACGCTCTGTCTGGCTGAGAGCCTCGCGGACATCGGGAGCTTCGACCCCGAGGACGTCATCGAACGCTACCGCCTCTGGTTCGAGAGCCAGCCGCACCACGTGAGCCTCACCGTGCGCGCGACGCTGCTCAGCTATCGCGCCGGGACGCACTGGGACCTGGCGTCGCGGCGCGCCTTCGAGATCCTCGGCCGGCCCACAGCCGGCAACGGCAGCCTCATCCGCTGCGCGCCCATCGGGCTGCGCAACTACGCCGACGCCGAGATGCGTCAGGAGCTCTCCCACCGCGAGTCCACGCTCACCCACTTCGACCGCCTCGCGGGCTGGTCGTGCGCGGCCTTCAACGACCTCCTCACGGCGGCGATCCACGGCGACCTGCGCGAGCAGGTGCCCGTCATCGCCGCCGCCCTCGACGAGGAGGACAAGCGCGTCAGCACCATGCTCACCGACACGCTCGTCGCCGAGCCGGAGGAGCTCCGCAGCTCCTCCTTTGTACTCGACACCATGCAGACCGCCCTGTGGACGGTGTTGCATGCCACCACGTTCGAGCACGCCGTGTGCGCGGCCGTCAACAGAGGCGGTGATACCAGTGCCATCGGCGCTGTGACGGGCGCTCTGGCCGGCGCCGTGTACGGCGAGGCGGGCATCGCGCCGCGCTGGCTTGCGCCGCTCCAGGGGCGCGAGCGTATCGCGGCGGTCGCCGAGCGCCTCGCCGACCTGGCGCTCGCCCCCGGAGACTGACTGCCTCTCTCCGTCCGCCACGCCCGCGGGTTGCGTTCACTCCGTTCACTCCATACATTACGCTGTTGACGCAAACCGTGGTGACAGGCGTCGAGAGGCTGTGGAGTGGACCAACGCACGCAGAGCGAGGAACAGCGCCGGCTCGTGGAGGAGTTCGGACTCCTGTACGAGCAGATGGGCGTCACGCGCATGGCGGGCCGCGTCTCCGGCTTTCTGCTGCTCTGCGACCCGCCCGTTCAGTCACTCACCCAGATCGCCGACGCCCTCGGGGTGAGCAAGGCGGCCGTCAGCGGCGCCGCCCGAGTGCTGCTGCAGTTCGGCGTCGTCGAGCTCGTCGGTGAGCCGGGGCAACGCGGCGATTTCTACCGCGCCCTCCCCGGGCAGATGGATTCGATGCTGCGCCTCGATCACGTACGCACCCTTCACGCTCTGCTCGACCGGGGGCTCGCGTCTGTCGCCGACAGGGACCAGACGCACTCCAACTACGCTCTCATGCACGACCTGCGCCGCTTCTCCGTGTTCCTCGAGACGGAGATCCCCGGCGTGATCGCGCGCTGGCAGCGTCACCGGGCGGAGTCCGCGACGGCGTCCACGACCTACTACCCCAACGACAACGACCCCCGACCTTCTGGAGGCGCTACGTGAGCTGGCTCACCAAGATGTCCCTGCGCAATCGCTCGATCGTCGGCCTCCTGGTCGTCGCGGTCGTCATTTTCGGCGCCCTCTCCGTGAGCTCGCTCAAGCAGGAGCTGATCCCCGACCTCACCTTTCCGTATCTCACCGTGTTCACGGTCGACCCGGGCACATCGCCGAGCGATGTGGAACGCAACGTCACGACGCCGCTGGAGCAGACCATCAAGACCGTCAGCGGCGTCAAGGAGTACGACTCCTTCTCCAACGAGGGCATGAGCATCATCACCGTCCAGTACGAGTTCGGCACCGACATGAAGGCCCGTGAGGCCGAAGTGCAGCAGGCGGTCTCGGGGGCGCAGCTGCCGCAGACCGCCCAGCCCCCCGTCGTCGCGGCGCTCAACTTCAACTCCATGCCGGTGGTGCAGCTCGCGGTCTCGTCGTCGCTGCCACCTCAGGAGCTCGCCAAGCAGCTCGGCACGCAGGTCGTGCCCCGGCTCCAGGCCATCCCGGGAGTGCAGGCGGTCACGCTGTCCGGCGTGGAGCAGATGCAGCTCCAGATCCAGCTCAAGGCGGCCAAGGTCGCAAGCCTCGGTGTCTCGCCGACGGCGATCGCGACCGCCATCCAGCAGGCGAACATCACGACGGGCGCCGGCTCCGTCACGTCCGGCAGCCTCGTGTACCCCATCACCGTCTCCGCGCGCGCGCAGACCGTGACCGCGATCAAGCGCCTCGTGATCGCCCCGGCGGACACGTCGGCCGTGGGCGCCGCCTCAGCCGCGGGCGCGGCGACGGGCATGGGCGGCGGCACCGCCGCCGCCGCGCCGGCCGCCGTGGCCACCCAGCCGGTCACCCTCGGCGAGATCGCCGACGTGCGTATCGCCCCCGCGCCGCTCACCGCCATCACGCGCACCAACGGTAAGTCGTCGATCGGCATTTCCATCAGCAAAGCGTCGACCGGCAACACGGTCGACATCGCCAACGCCGTCGCCGACGAACTGCCGGCCATCTCCCGCGACCTCGGCGGCCGGACGAAGATCACCACGGTCATCGACCAGTCCGTGTACGTCAAGGAGAGCATCACCTCGCTGTGGCGCGAAGGCCTCGCCGGGGCCGTGTTCGCGGTGCTCATCATCTGGGTGTTCCTCCGCAGCTGGCGCTCCACGCTGATCGCCAGCCTCTCGATCCCACTGAGCGTGATCGGCGCGCTCATCATCCTGTTCTCACGCGGCGAGTCGCTCAACATGCTCACGCTCGGGGGCCTCACCATCGCCATCGGGCGCGTGATCGACGACTCGATCGTCGTCATCGAGAACACGTATCGCCACCTGCAAGAAGGTGATGACGTGCGCACCGCCGCGTACACCGGCACCCGCGAGGTCGCCAAGGCGATCACCGCCAGTACGCTCACCACGGTCGCGGTGTTTCTGCCGCTGGGCTTCGTGCACGGCATGGCCTCCGAGTTCTTCCGCCCCTTCGCCCTCACCGTCAGTTTCGCCCTCCTCGCCAGCCTGCTCGTCGCCCTGGTGGTGGTGCCCGTCGCGTCCACCTGGGTGCTCTCGAAGCGCCAGGTCGGCCACCGTGACGCCGACGAGGTGACCCGCCTGCAGCGCGCCTACCTGCCAGCCCTCAGGCTCGCCCTCGATCACAAGATCGTCACGCTCGTGCTCGCGGTCGCGGTCTTCGTCGGCGCCATGTCCCTCACGCCTCTGCTCAAGACCAACCTCTTCGACAGCTCGGCGCAGAACACGATGACCGTCACCCAGCAGCTGCCGCCGGGCACGAGCCTCAACGCGACCATGGCCTCGGCGGCCAGAGTCGAAGCGATCCTCGCGACCACCCAGGGCGTGCGTATCTACCAGGTGACCGGCGGCAGTACCGGCAGCCTGTTCGGCGCCGGCGGCGGCACCAGCGCCTCGTCCAGTCAGGCCATGTTCACGGTCACCACCGACCCGGACATGGACAAGCTCGCCATCGTCGACAAGGTCCGCGCCGAGGTCGCCACGTTGCAGAACGCCGGCACCATCACGGTGACCGGTGAGGACGCGTCCAACTCCATGGGCGGCGGCTCCACGATGGAGGTCCGCGTCTCGGCGAGCGACCCGGCCGTGCTCAAGGTGGCCAACGACATCGTCCTCAAGCGCGTCGCGACGGTGGAGGGTCTCGCCGACGTCAAGTCGAACCTCAGCGAGGGCCGCCCGGCGGCCACCGTGGCCATCGACCAGGCCAAGGCCGCCGCCGCCGGCGTGAGCGCTTCCACCCTCAGCCTCTACACGACGCTGATCCTCAACGGGTACCCCATCGGCGTGGTCCCCACCGCCGACGGCCTTCTCCCGGCGCAGGTGATGGTGCGCGACATCAAGCTGCCGCCGATCCCCGGCGCCGTGAGCGCCATGCTCATGCGCCTCCCGGTGCCCGGCAACAAGGGCATGGTGCCGCTGGGCCAGATCGCCACGATCGCCGAGGTCAAGGCGCCGGTGCAGGTCACGCATGTCAATGGCACGCGCACGGCCAGCATCACGGCCGCCGCCGTCAACAACAACATCGGCGCGGCCTCCACTGCCGTCACCACGGCGATGGACGGCGTCCGGCTGCCGGCCGGCGCCACCTGGGAGCTGGCAGGAGCCACGCAGGCCATCAGCGACGTCTTCCGCACCCTGGGCATCGCCATGCTGATCGCCATCCTGCTCGTGTACCTCGTCATGGTCGCCACCTTCCGCAGCCTGCTGAACCCGCTGATCCTGCTGGTCAGCATCCCGTTTGCCGCGGTGGGCGCCGTCATCGCGCTGGTGGTCACCGGCACGGCCCTGGGCATGCCCAGCCTGGTCGGCCTCCTCATGCTCATCGGCATCGTGGTCACCAACGCCATCGTGCTCCTCGACCTCGTGGAGCAGTTCCGCCGCCGTGGCATGGACGCGCGCAGCGCGGTCATCGAGGGCGGCCGGCGACGCCTGCGCCCCATCCTCATGACCGCCGTCGCCACGATCCTGGCCCTCACGCCGATGGCCCTGGGCATGGGCAAGGGCGGCTTTCTCTCCACGCCGCTGGCGATCGTCGTGATCGGCGGCCTCTTCACGTCCACGGTCTTGACGCTCGTCCTGGTGCCGGTGCTGTACCTCGCCTTCGACCGGCTGCGGCCGCAGAACGCCTACGTGAAGGAAACGGGCAACGCGGTGCCGCGCGAGGCGGAGACGTCTCCGGGCTGAGAAGCGGAGCAGCCGGCCGTTTTCGGGCGTACCCTTGTGGGAAGCGTCGGCGCGGAGCGCGCCGGCCCCATCGGAGTCATCCGCCGAAAGGAGATCAGCGTGGCGAAACCAGCCGCCAAGAAGGCCACCGGGAAGACGATTCTCACGAGCGCCTCCAAGACGGCCCCAGCCTCCACGGCCGCGGAGCCCGCGGCGCCCCGCAGGCTCACC